>JBDHHV010000148.1:0-8324 GCA_039589195.1 Gemmatimonadota bacterium
GTTCCCCTGGATCGGAGCCCGTACCGGCACCGAGTGGATGCCAGGTCTCGCCTCACTGCAGGATAGACCACGTTTTCGGAACCTGGTCGCGGAGCTGGCTCTGCCGTAAGCAAATCGGGTGAGATCGGGTTCGTCCTCGATCCGGACGGGCCGACCGTCAGTTCGATCCTACCCGGCGCTGCGTCCTGAAGGGGCCCCCTTCAGCGCCACCCTCCGGTCGGGTGTCTCGATAGGAGGGAGGCTACGAGGCCGCCGCCGATACCGACACGAGCAGGATTGAGATGAATCACGCCGACCCACGGAGCACGACGCGTCGCGATGCGATCAAGCTGGGACTCCTGGCCGGGGCCGGGTTGGCCGTCGGTCGCCGGTCGCCACTGTTCGGCGAGGTGCCGACCCGTGCCCAAGAGCTCATGACCCGGCCGATCCCCGGAACGGGCGAGCGACTTCCCGTCGTTGGAGTCGGCACGAACCAGTGGGGGGCTCGGAACGAGGAGGAGATCGCGCCGCTTCGCGAGATCGTTCGGTTGATGAACGAGAGCGGCGCCCGCTTCATCGACACGGCGCGGATCTACGGCCGCGGGCGAACCGAGGAGGTCATTGGCCAGATTATTCGTGAGCTGGACGTCCGCGACGACGTATTCATCGCGACGAAGGTCCCGACGCCGGACACCCGCGAAGAGGCAGTCGCTTCACTCGAGGCGTGTATGACCGCGCTGGGGTTCGAGCGCGTATCAGCCATGCGCGTCCACTTTCTCGACGGCGTGGAGATCCTGCTCCCGATCCTGCGGGAGTGGAAGGAGGCCGGGCGGATCCGATACCTCGGCGTCACCACGATGAGCGCCGAGCAGTATCCGGAGCTGGAGCGGCAGATCCGGGAGGAGAACCTCGACATGATCGAGATCGACTACTCGGTGCTGGATCGTGCCGCCGCCGAGAGGATTCTTCCGCTGGCGGCAGATCACGGCGTCGCGGTAGTGGTGGCGAGACCCTTCGCGGGCCGCCGCGGCGGCGTCTTCTCGCTTGTGGGCGACCGTCCGGTCCCCGACCTCGCGAGCGAGATCGGCGCCACGAGCTGGGCGCAGCTCTGCTTGAAGTACAGCCTCTCGAATCCGGCGGTGACCGTCGTGATTCCGGGCACGGATGACCCCGAACACATGGTCGACAACATGGGCGCCGGTCGGGGCGAGCTTCCCGACGCGGACCTGCGCCGCCGGATCGAGCAGATCTTCGACGAGCTCGGGGGCTAGCGGCTGGAGCTTCCGACTTCCGCTTCGCGTTTCTCGGCTTTCGGTGTCGTCGTGGCCTCCCCTTGTTCCACACGGGTCCATGCCCGATTCTGCCGCTGTTCATCACGCCCCTGGGCAACCTCTCGGCGAGCCAGACGATGTCGACGACCCTCGGAAGGAACGACCCCTGCCCTTGCGGGAGCGGGAAGAAGTACAAGCGTTGCTGTCAGGGCGAGAGTCGTCCGACGACGACGTCGAGCTCGAAAGCGACCATGATCGTCCTGGGGGCCGTAGTGCTCCTCGGGCTGGTGTTAATCACCATCTCGCTGGTCGGCGGCGGTGGGGAAAGCGCCTGCCCGCCCGGCCAGAGCTGGGACGCGGCGCATGGGCACTGCCACTGACACGCCGGCGGGTCAGTAGGGAAGGACGCGCAGACCCGGCCGCTTCAGTTCAGCCAGAGCAGGCCGCGGGACGGGCCTGGTCGAAACGCTACATTGCCGGACGGGTTCGGATCAATCGGTGCCCAGCGGGACGACCGCGCGGTAACTTACCAGGAATAACAACGATGGCTCGGGTGATCTGCCCGGGTTCCTTTTCGCCGAAACAGCAAGGTTGCAGGACCGAATCGCGAGTCGAATCGCGAGTCATCCGGTGAGCGCCGCTCGTCAGCGTGCCCTGAGGGAATCGTAGTCGTCGGGGTCACGGTCGCCGTCTCACGCTGAATGTCAGTCGAGGTTCAGGACCATGCCCCACTTCGCACGAGCTTTCACGATCGCCCTCGTCATCCCGTCCGCGTTCGCCAGCGGTGAGGCTCGGGCGCAGCCGGCCGACCCCGCGGAGCGTGACTCGGTCTACCGGGCGTATCTGGGATTCGGCGACCTCGTCAGGGGCGGACGGGTCGATCCGAACTGGATGGCGGACGGGAATCGCTTCTGGTACACGGAGGACGGCCCCGACGGGACCGTAACCTACCTCGTGGACGCGGACGCCGACCCCGTCGTTTCTTCGCTGGACGCCGACCGCATGGGCGAGATCACGGCCTCCGTCGATGCGGAGCCCGACCGCCCGGAGCCCAGACCCGTCGGCCTCGGACGCTTCGGCTTCGAGATGGTGGAGATCCTGTCGCCCGACGGTCGCTGGTTCGCGCACCGCAAGGATCACGACCTGTGGCTGCGCGCTCCCTCGGACTCCGCGCTCGTACGGCTGACGACGGACGGCGAGGAGGGTCACGAGTGGGGCTCTGCCTTCGAGTGGACTGCGGTGCCCGGGGAGCGTCCGTGGGCCTGGTGGTCGCCGGACGGTGCGAAGCTGGCGTTGAGGAAGCTGGATACGCGTCCGGTGCCTCGGGTCGCGATCGTCCGACCCGGTGGGAGGGAAGAGGACGTCGAATGGATGCCGTACGCACGGCCCGGAGACCCCCTCGAGCGACGCGACTTCTACATCGTGGACATCGCCACCCGCCGGCCGGTGCGGATCGATGCCGGTCTGGATCCCGAAGGCCATCTGCTGGCCGCCGGATGGTCGGCCGACGGGTCGACGTGGCTCTTCGTGGCGCTCGATCGTGCGCACCGGCGCCTGGACCTGGTCGCGGCCGACGCGGTCACGGGCGAGGCGCGGATCCTCCTCACCGAGACCGCGGAGACGGCTTTCAGAGCCCTGTGGTCCCGTCCACCGACCATTCGACTGCTGGCCGGCGGCGAACGATTCCTGTGGTCGTCGGAACGGGACGGCTGGAATCATCTCTATCTCTACGATCTCCGCGGCAACCTCGTTCGGCGCCTCACCGAGGGTCCGTTCCCGGTCGTGGATGTTCTGGCCGTCGATGAAGAAAGCGGGTGGGTGTACTTCACGGCGCACGGCGATCGGGACCGGCCGTACGACACGCACCTGTACCGGGTCGGCCTGGATGGGGCTGGCTTCACCCGTCTGACCGAAGCCCCCGGACAGCACGCGATCCGCATGTCGCCATCCATGCGATTCTTCGTCGACACGCATTCGTCCGTGGACCGTCCCCCCGCCACGGATCTGCGGCGGGCCGACGGTCGCCTGGTCCGCACCCTGTCCCGCGCCGACATCACGGCCCTTGAGTCCCTGGGTTGGGTCGTTCCGGAGGAGGTCATCGTCACGGCGACGGACGGTGTGACCGACCTGCACGGGGTGCTTTACAAGCCCCATGACTTCGACCCGAGCCGGCGCTACCCCATCATCGAATACATCTACGACGCTTGGAACACGACCGTCGTGCAGCGCACGTTCAGCCCGCCCCCGGGCGGCGCCTTCGGGGACGCCTTTCCCCGCGACCACATCGATCCGATCGCGATCGCGCAGCTGGGCTATGTCGTATGGGTCGTCGACGGCCGGGGGTCCGAAGAGCGGGGCAGGGCGTTTCGGAATGTGCGGGCTCGCGACGGCTCGTTCGACCCCATACCCGATCACGTGGCGGCCCTCGAGCAGCTCGGGCGCGATCGGCCGTACATGGATCTCGACCGGGTCGGCGTATTCGGAATATCGGCTGGCGGCAACCAGACCCTCCAGGCGTTGTTCCGGGCCCCGGAGCTCTACGACGTGGGCGTCGCGATCGCGGCGCCGGTGCGCCAGCACGACACGCGGGCCGGCGGCATTGAGCCCCAACTCGGGCTGCCCGACGAGAATCCGGAGGCCTACGAACGCAGCGTCCTGCACGAAGTCGATGGGCTGGAAGGGAAGCTGCTCATCATGCAGGGAGTCGCCGACCGTGTGGTCGCCATCGACAACACGTTTCGGCTGGTCGCGGCTTTGATCGAGGCGGGGAAGCCGTACGACCTGCTGCTCCTCCCCGACCAGGGGCACTCGTTCTACGGGCCGCCTGCGGCGTACGCGCGCGAGGCCATGCGTCGGTACTTCCTGGAGCATCTGAAGCCGGCCCCCTAGGTCAACGGAGAGGTGGCCCGGGTGTGGGCTGGAGGACAGGGGCGTCGACACGCATACTGCGTCTGACACGGGGCCGTAGCTCAGTTGGGAGAGCGCCTGCTTGCAAGCGGCCCCGAGGACCCCCGATTTCCGGCGAATCCCCGCAGTGTAACGAGATTGTTCGGATCGTTTCCCGACGTGAACTCCGAGCCCCCGTTGTGGCAGGTCCTTCACACCGCTGGGACGAGGAGGCGAGGACGACCTGAGGCCCGTCACCTCGGTGCGACATTTTCAGCTGCGATCGACAGCCCGAACCAGCCCACCAGGGTAGTGCTCCTCGAGAAGGAGAGAATCGTGCGAAGAACCCCGCTCGTCATCTGTTTCCAAGCGCTTGGTCCGCTCATCGGTCTGTTACTCATCATGCAACCTGTCCTCGGACAGGCGGGTGGCTCGGTTCAGCCCCATTGGCTGGCCGACGGGAGCAGCTTCTGGTACGCGGAAGGAGCACCTGAGAACACCGTCATTTACCGTGTCGACCCGCGAGCCAATACGAAGGAGCCGCTTTTCGACACAGAACGGCTACGGGCTTCGTTGACGGAAACGCTTGGCCATGAGCCGCCCATGAAGGGTTTGCCGTTCGAGGGCTTCGCCTTTGTGGATGAGCAGGAATCGGCCGTCGAGTTCGCGGTGGGCGACGAGGCGTTCGTCCTGCGGCTCGACACGTACACGGTCACACCCGCTCCCCGGCCTGCAGGCGACGAGCCACGGCCCGTCACGCCTCAGGTTGTCAAGCGGTGGCGTTGGTCATGGCCTGACCTGATGGAAACGCGGTCGCCCGATGGCCGATGGCTACTGGGCATCGACGCACTCAACCTCCGCCTTCGGTCCACCGTTGACGGTCACACTCTTCAGCTCACGTCCGACGGCGCCGAGGGCTATGAATGGTTGATGGGCTTCGAACTAGGAGTGGGCAGCGGAGTGTTTTCGCCGGACAGCCGCAAGCTGGCCGTAGTCAGAGCGGATATGCGTCAAGTGCCTCGGATCCCCATCTCGTACCACCTCGGAGTAACGGAGGAGATGGAGTGGTTGCAGGCGCCAAAGGTCGGCCAACCGATGGCGAAGTTCGATCTGTTTGTTATCGACATCCCTTCGCAAGAGCGGATCCGGATTGACACGGGCGACCAACCGGACCAGCGGGTCGCCATCGCCGGATGGCTGCCCGACGGCTCCGAGTTGTTGCTCCGTACGTACGATCGGACGCGGAGAAGGGGCGACCTGCTGGCGGCCGACCCTTCTACGGGTGGGACGCGCATTATCCTGAGCGAAGAGGGTCGGGCCAGCTTTGTCGCATTGATCGAGGGTGAACAGCAGTTCATCTGGGCGTCGGAAAGGGATGGCTGGAATCACCTCTACCTCTACGATCTGGATGGGACGCTGATTCGGAGGCTGACGGAGGGAGCCTTTCCGGTTCTTGCGGGGGCTCACGCCTGGGTCTCTCAGACGGGTGTGGTAACCGTAGATGAAGAAGCTGGGTGGGTCTACTTTCGCGCGCAGGGCGACCCTCAGCGCCCCTACGATGTGCACCTCTACCGCGTCAGCCTGGACGGTTCGGGTCTCGAGCGGTTGACCGAGCAGCCCGGCTATCACGACATCCAGTTTGCCCCGTCGAACGAGTTCTACCTGGATACACACTCCAGCCTGGACCGACCGCCGGTAGTAGAACTGAGACGGGCCGATGGAACGCTGCTTCAGACAGTGTCCCGGGCGAGCATCGATGCGCTTCTGGCAACGGGCTGGTCGCCGCCCGAGGAGTTCGTCGTCAAGGCGGCCGACGGAGTCACCGACCTATACGGGGCTCTGTTCAGGCCTCCCGATTTCGATCCGGGCAAGTTGTACCCCGTCATCGAATGGTTGTATGCCGGGCCGTGGACCACGATCGTGCCACGCCGGTTCGGCGACGTCACAGCCCGGGAGGCCCAGTGGCTGGCCGGGCTGGGGGCCGTCGTGTTCATGGTAGACGGGCGCGGGACGCCCGGGCGAGGGAAGGAGTTCGAGGACGTGGTTCTGGGGAGTATCGGTCGACACGAGATACCCGACCACGTGGCTACGCTCCAAGCGCTGGCTCGCGACCGACTCTATATGGACACCGATCGCGTGGGCGTGTTTGGCGGATCGTGGGGCGGGTATTTCACGCTGCGGGCCATGCTGCTCGCCCCCGATGTCTATCACGTTGGTGTCGCCTTTGCGCCGGCAGCAGACCCGGGGGAGTACTGGGCGGACTACGTCGAGCCTTATATGGGGCTGCCTGAGACCGATCCGGAAGGCTACGAGTCCGCTTCCAACACTCGCTTAGCGGCCAACCTCGAGGGCAAGCTCCTCTTGATCCACGGCACTGGCGACGCCGAGGCCCCATTCTCGGGAACGATGAAGGTGGTGGACGCGCTCACCCGCGCGGGAAAATACTTCGACCTCATAGTCCTACCCGACGAGAACCATTACCTATTTCGTGGTCGAAGTGCCGGATACGTCAGGGAGGCGGTTCGCCGGCATTTCGTGGAGCACCTGAGGCCTTAGGGAAAAGCCTCGTACCGGCGGATTGGGTTGAGCAAAGCACGGGACGTGATCGCCTCGAGCAGCGGCGAGAGCTCCGGGAGGCGATATGAGAAACTGGCGCGCTCGCCTCTCAACAGGCACACTAACAGGCGCACCGGGCCGGAACCGCAGAAGGCCCGAAGGCGTAGACAGGCGCGTCGTTGAGCGGCAGACAACATATCACGGGGCCGTAGCTCAGTTGGGAGAGCGCCTGCTTTGCAAGCGGCTCCGTAAGTCAAAGGAATCCGGTAAGTTACCGTAATATCAACGATGGCTCGGGTGATCTGCCCGGGTTCCTTCTCGCCGAAGCGGCAGGTTGCAGGACCCAATCGCGAGTCGAATCGCGAGTACCCCGGCCCCCGCGACGATCTGCTTGGAGTGGTCGCGGCGACCTACGCCACCTCATCCCATCGGCGCAGGAAGGCTTGAACGACCGCGTAGGTCCTGAGAACCGAATCCCGCACGCCAACCAGCTTTGGATGCTCGTGGGCTTCCGCCTATTCAGCGAGTTGAGGGTGGTCGCTCCATGTATCGAGGTGTTCCCGCAGGCAACGGCGCGAGTACTTGGGGTGGGGCAGACTCACAAGCGCGAAGCCCAGGGTGTCGGGCTCCAATTGACGGCGGCGGCTAAGTACACAGGGTGGCCGTCGACCCACACCGACGACCCGGTCCTCTCAGAGATTGCGTTCGGGCCACCGCACGCTCACTCGGCGTGTTGGCCAGACCGAACGAGATTGCACCTTCCATCGTGCCTGGTGACGGGATGGCTTGGATCCCAAAAGGTTGCTTTCACAGCAGCGTTGGCACCCACCGCATTCGTGCAAATTGGCTTGTGAACGTCGGGAGCCGTGAATCCGAACATCGCTGGCTGGCGTCCGTAGAAGTAGAGCCCGATCTCCGCGGCTGTCGCTGGCGTGAGGATGCGCGAGCCGAAGGAGACACCGAGGTGCCGGAACGGACGTCCTCCGTGGATCCCGTTCATCTCGTCCCGCTCGACCTGGTACGTCAGCGTCGGACCGAACGAGAGGACATGAGTGTGTCCGTCTCCGGGTTCCGGTGAGCCGGGTCGCGGACCCACTTTCACCCAGCGATCGGAGGGTTCCGCGAAACCCCGCATCTGCCGGGCGACATGCCGGAGCTCGATGGCGCCCGGGGAAAGGTCCACGATCTCATGGCCGACCAGGCGCGGGGATCGATCCACGACATCGATGAGCAACCAGGTGCGTGGGTATTCAGGTTGATCCAGCGCGAGGTCGCTCATTCCGTGCGACCGTAGCGATCTTCGAGCCGGACGACATCATCCAGCTCAGGGGTGCTCACCTCGAGGATCACGCTATCCTCGAGCGCTTCCATCCGGTGCACGGTGTCGGGCGGAATCTCGATCACCTCCCCGGGTCGCCACTCGAACGTCCGCTCACCGAGTGTGAAGCGCATGCGTCCGGATTGAAGGTACAGGGTCTCGTGCTTCACGCGGTGTTTTTGCAGCGAGAGCAGATGCCCTTGGGTCACCTCCAGGATCTTGCCGGCATAGCGGGCCGTGTGGGCGTACCACACCTCTCGACCCCAGGGCTTGTCGACGATTCTCGGGGTTGCGGGTTCTGGCTTGGGCGCCGT
>JBDHHV010000149.1:0-12789 GCA_039589195.1 Gemmatimonadota bacterium
AGTAGAGCTCGGCACCCTCTACCGCGTGCGTGCCTTCCTCGACCGGGGGGCGGAACTCGACCTGGCCGACCTCGCACCCCGCGAAGGTCAGCCCGATGAACAGCCCAACGGCCGGACCGCCCGCGCGGATCACGCGCCGCGCTCTTCCCATGCGACCCGATCTCCGACCGAGAGCCGGCCACCGGTCAGGACCACGCCGTAGGCACCCGCGCGCCACTCGGGTATGAGCGCCTCGCGCAGGCCTGGCTGTGCCTCGTCCATGCGACCGCACGGTTTCGTCTCGCCGTGGATCTCGACCCGACATGGCCCCAGGCGCATCACCTGGCCCGAGCTTTCCTCGAGCGCGATCCCGCTCACGAGCACGTTGGCTCGCCGTGCGGATGGTTCGACCTCCACACCCAGATCGACCGTGGCCCGTTCCCACGCCGAGCGATCCACGATCGTCACCTGTCGCTTTCCGGCCTGGTCGGCGTTTCCGTCGATGCCCCGCTGGGCGACGAGCGTCGCCGACTCCACGGGCTTCATCGACATCGCTTCGATTCGCCCCATGAGCGGCCCCTTCTCTCTCGGTACCTCTCGCTTGCGGCGCGAGGGGCGGTGACCCGAGCGAGGTCACCCATTCGTGGTCGCCTCGGCCACCTTCTTCAGCAGCGCGATCTGACCGGCGTGATACAGGTCATGCTGCACGATGCCGTGCAGAAGCTCGTACACGGAGTATTCCTGCTCGATGACCTTCCCGTACAGCTCGATCTCATTCAACCCGCCCACGGCCTCGGTCAGTCTCCTGTGGGTCACGTCCAGAGCCGCAACCGTATCGCTCCATGCCTCGTCCCCGACTTCGAGCACCGGTGGCCAATCCTCTTCATCGGTGAGGTGGGCCGGGTCTCCCTCCAACCGGCGCCTCGCGGCATCCTGCCAGGCTGTGATGTGGAGTACCAGCTCCCAAATCGTGTGCGCGTCCGCGATCGGGCGAGCCGCCGCGGTTTCGGCGTCCACGTCCTCGATCAGCTCTCGAAGAGGGGGGCCGTGCCAGGCCTCTCCCTCGTAGCTGCGCCGAAGCTGGTCCTGAAGACGATCGATCTCGTTCACGACATCTCCCTGTCGCCCGGTTCCCCTGTCCCCGGGGTTCGGCGTAGGTCTGGATCAGCCGATCGGGGTGATCTCCAACGACGAGACGTGGAGATTCAGGCCGTGGTTCACCCGAAGCCCGACGATCCCATCCACATGCTGGCCCTCGCGGGCCGCGCGGAACACCTCCTGGCCGTTCACGAAGAACACGATCTCGTCCATCCCCGCCTCGATCGCGATCGTGTTGTTGGCGGTGGACTCGCCTTCTCCCCTGCCCTCCCACGTCGTGACCGCCTCGTGCTGCGTCCAACCCTGGAGATCGCTCGTCCCCGAGCCGTCGCGGCGCTTCACCAGATAGCTGCCATCCCGACGGATGAGGAAATACGTGTACGACTGGCCGTCTCCGTCCAGGTCCATCCCGCCGATAAAGATCCCGTACGCCTCGTTCCGTCGACCCGGATCGAAAAGGGAGGACTCGGATTCCACGCGGTACGCACCGCTGGCGGTCTTCTCGGGGTCGTACAGGATTCCGGCGGGACCGGTCGTGATGTGCCAGCCGGGTGGCATTTCCTCGAAGTCGGGTGACTGCCCACTCCCCGGCCGGTCGAGACGGACTACCCAACCTTCCGGTGGCGACCCTTCTTCCTGGGCCACGACGGGGGTGGTGAGCGCCGGGAGCGCCACTACGATAGCGAGTGCGGGCGCCAACAGCGCCGTTGGGATACATCTGGCCACGAGTCCATCTCCAATCAAAGTGGTCAATAGCGGATACGACAGCCCGGGCGACCGGGAAGCCCGGATGATATCGCATAGTGGGGGGCGCTGCTCCGGGGGTTGCGCTCCTGACCGCGTACGGACCGCGTTACCGACCGCCTTCACGACGGACGACGGCGACGACGATGATCGCGATGATCGCCATCAAGAGGTTGACCACGAGGAAATTGACGAGGACCTGCTGCAGGTAGCTGGGCTCGGTGAAGAACAGGTGGGCCATCCCGCGTGTCGCCCCCGTCTTGCTGGGGGTGACCGGAGTGACGACGCCGATCAGCAATGCCAAGAGCTCGGCAAGCAGGAGGAGCTTGGCCGGGGTGTAAGTACCCGTCCGCTTCATGCGAAAGACGGGATAGGGGGCTGAGACTCAGCCTTCGCGCATACGCTCAGGACGGCGGACGAAGAAGTAGATGGCGGCACCGATCCAGTGCGTCAGGGCGATGACGAGAATCCACACGATGCGATCGTTCCCCTTGCGGGACTCGTTCTTCGCGCAGTCGATCAGCATCCAGATCCAGAACGCGGTTCCCAATACGCCGAATGTCATCATTCCGAGCACCCAGAAGAGCTCAAAGATCCCGAACATGTGCGCTCCTTGCCACGCGCGGCGGTAGCCCCGGGCGTTGGTGATGCCCGGCGCCTCAGATGATTCTACGGGGCCCGGCGCATCGATGTGTCAGCGGCCCCCTGGCAGGTCGCCCGCTCGAGCCTCTCAGCGACCTGCCGGATCAACACCGACCGGGTATGCACCGTTCATGCCGGCCACAGCCACGCGAAGACTCCCGCAGTCAGGCACGCATAAATGAAGGCGTCCAGCAAGTGCTTCCACACACCGCTCCAGGGACGCCCGAACCAGATCGCCTCCGGCACCACACCCAACCCGTAGGCATACCACGCGATCGTTCCCGTTACCCGGAACACCTCGGCGTACTCGGCCCCCGGTGCCACCGTTCGGCTGGCCAGATACGCGACGGCCGCGCCGATCACGATGTAGTAGACGAAGGACAGCGCCATGGCCTTCCCCATGGAGGGCACCCCGGGGCTCTTCACGGTGAAGAACCCGATCGGTCCGTCGGCGAACCGCTGCTGGACCTCGGGCTTCTTCAACTCGTCGTGCGACGCGATGTGCGGAAAGTCGTATTGCCCAGGCGTGAGGTTTTGACCCCTCAGCGCGTCGAGGACGGACCCCTCATCCGGGAAGCCTTTGAAGTCCGAGTGGTGGTGCGGCAGCACCATCCAGATGAGCGCGCTCGCTACGAAGACGAGGACGGCAGCCAGGAGGATAGCGATCCACAGGGACGCGATCGTGACCATGGCACCTCACAGGTTGAGGTTTGAGCGAGGAGTCGAACGGTACGCCGCTACTTGGGCGTGAGACCAGGCGCGCTCCGTCGGGGGGCGGGGCGGTCGTCCTCCAGCCGGGTGTTCGTTTCACAACGGGACCGTATCCATCAGGGCACGTCGCCTCGGAGGATCCTGGCGAGGGTCGCCGCATCGATGTTGCCGCCCGAGACGATGCACACGATGGGGCCGGGCTCCGCTCCCCCGTCCAGAGCCGCCGCCAGGGAGGAGGCGCCCGCCCCCTCCGCGACCAGACGACCGCGCGTGGCCAATAGCCGGACCGCGTCAGCGACCTGGTCCAGGCTCACGGTGAGCGAGCCGGCAAGCAGCCGGTTCGCGAGCTCCCACATCTCCGACGAGACCCACGGGCCCCCGATTCCGTCCACGAAGCTCGGCGTGTAGTCGATCTCCACCGCGTGCCCGGCGGCGAGTGATGCGGCGAGCGGAGCGGCGCCGGCGACTTCCGAGGCGAAGACGCGGGCTTCGGGCTCGAGCGCCCGGAGCGCGGCCGCGATACCACAGCTCAGACCGCCTCCGCCAAACGGGACGACGACCGATCGCACCTCCGGGAGGTCCTCGAGGATCTCCAGTCCGATGGTGCCGTTCCCGGCCATGACCGCCGTGTCGCTGAACGCGTGTACGAAGAGACCATGCATGCCGGGGAACTCACGGGTTCGAAAAACCTCGAACCAATCGGCCACGGAGGTTTTCACGACTCGTCCGCCGAGACGCTCGATCGCATCCAGCTTGGTGTGCGGAGCGGTTTCCGGAACCACCACCGAGCACGGCACGCCGAACCGACGAGCGCCCCACGCGACACCCTGGGCCATGTTGCCGGCGCTCGCGGTCCATACGCCCCGGGCAAGCTCGTCCGGATCCGTCAGGGCCATCGCGTTGCTCGCCCCGCGCAGCTTGAACGAGCCTATGGGTTGCAGGCTCTCGAGCTTCAGGTAGATGTCGGCGGGTGCGTCCTCGATATGCATGCGCAAGAGGGGCGTACGCACGATGAGATCGGCGATCCGTTCTCGGGCGGCCCGAATCTGGTCCAGGGACGGCGCGCTGATCGCCGGCGCTTCCACGGGGCTAGCCCTCGCGGCTACGGCGTGCCCTCGCCCTCCGCCGCGGCGGCGGTCACTTTCTCCGCGTCTTCCTCTTCGACCTCCAGCGGAATCTCGATGTCCTCACCCCAGATGTACCTGGCGAACCACTGCCAGTTGTGCCACACGCCGGCCAGCAGCTCTTTGGGCTTGCTGATCCCGTGCCCGAAGCCCTTGTAGACGATCAGCCGGGTCTCGACCCCCTGGTCCTGTAGCCCTTGATACAGCTCGTAGGCGTTGGGTATGGGCACACGACGATCGAACTCGCCGTGCTGGATCAGCGTCGGCGTGGTCGCCTTCGTGATGTTCGTCATGGGGGATGTCTTCGCGTACACCTCCGGATCATCCCACGGCGTGCCTTTCAGGTACTGGCGCGTGAACGGATGGATGTCGGTGTTGACGTAGTACGTCATCCAGTTCGAGATACCGGCACCCACCGAGATCGCCTTGAACCGATCGCTGTTGGTGGTGAGGAACGCCGAGATGTAGCCACCCTGGCTCCACCCCATGGCTCCCAATCGGTCTGGATCTGCGATGCCCTGATCGATCAGGTGCTGCACGCCCGACATGACGTCCCACATGTCACCCACACCCAGGTTCCGGACGTTCAGGCTGCGGAAAGCCTCCCCGTAGCCGGCCGATCCGCGGTAGTTGGGTTGAAGCACGACCGCACCCTTCTGTAGCCAGTGGATGATCGGGTACACGTAGGTCGCCACCGCTGTCGGACGTGATATGCCGGTGGGCCCGCCATGGATCTGCACGAGGAGCGGATACCTCGTCCCGGGCTCGTAATCCGCCGGCTTGAACAGCACTCCCTCGATCTCCGCGCCATCTTCGCTCGTCCACGTGATGACCTCTCGGGTCCCGAGCGGCCAACCGCTGGTCTGCGAGGTCATGTGCGTGAGCTTCACATGCTCCGGTCGCCCCGAGGCTCCCGCCCCACGCGTCGCCATGCCACCCGCCGCCATGCCGCCCCACGCCCGGTACACCTCCGACAGGCTCTCCGCGCTCTGTCCCGTGAACGCCAACGTCTGCCCGTCCGGGGTGAAGTCCCAGCTGCCCACGATCCGCGTCGGTAGCGCCAATGCCTCGACTGCCCTCGAGTCGGGATCCAGCGTGTAGAGCTTCCGTTCGGTCCGTTCGCTCGCCGCGAAGCGGATCCCGGCCTCGGTCCACACGGCGCCGCCGAGGTCCTCGTCGAAGGAGGCTGTCAGGATCTCGATCTCGCCGCCGTCCGCGGGGATTCGCGCCAGCTCGCCGTTCAGGTAGAAGAGCGACTCCAGGTCCCTATCGAACTCGGAAAACAGGATCCACTCGCCATCCGGGGACCACTCGGGACCCCCGTCCGGGCCCGGGCCGACTACCAGCCCGCGACTCTCTCCGGACTCGAGATCGAGCGTGTGAATGTCGGACTCCATGAACGAGAGAAGGTTCGCGTTCGGCTGGCGCACGTAGGCGAGACGCCTCGCGTCCGGTGACCATTCCGCGCCCGCGACATGGAAGTCCCCATCGGTGAGCCGCTCGGGCTCGCCGGTCTCGCCCTGCGAATCGATATCGAGCACCCACAGGTGAGAGTTCCGATACTCTTCATCCTCGACGGCGTAGGCACCGTATTGCTCCGAGCGCGCCTTGTCCTCGTCCGACTCCGGCTCGCGCACCCTGAGCAGGATCCGATCCCCCGTCGGTGCCCACGCGAACGAGGTCACACCGTCCTCGATCTCCGTGACCGCCCAGGCTTCGGACTCACCGCGATCCGCCAGGAAGGAGAGCCAGCGACCATCGGGCGACCATTGTGGTGAGGTCGAGCTGCCGTCCGCCGTCCGCGTGAGCTGGAAAGGATCACCATCGGCGGCCAGCCAGATCTCGGTGTCGTAGCCGTTCTCGTCCCAATCGGTCGAACGCACGGTGTACGCGACACGGGCGCCATCCGGGGAGATCGCCACGCCACGCACGGACTCGAGCGACAGCACCTCCTGGAACGTCGGCATATCCGGAAGATCCTGCGCGGCGAGGTGGGCGGGGCCGAGCGCCACCGGAACCGAGAACAACGCTGTCGCGAGCACTGCTACCGCGAGCGGCGCAAGGGAGAGGGACGCTACCCGCGTGTCCCTCGACGTGGAGTGAAGGATGGGCGGAATCGCGCGAGGACTGGGCATACTCATGAGGCACTCCTGGAAGACGGTCACGGGTGCGCGTTCATCGGGAACGTGCTCCCGGAGTGCGATGGGGGCAAGCGGTTGGGGCCAGCGTGCGGGCCAGCGGGTTGGGGTCAGCGGTGGGGGCCAGCGGGTGCCGGCTCGCCGAGCCGCGATCAGCTCACGCTCGCTCGGCCGGCCCTGCCTCCGACCCCAGCGTCCGGTCGATCCGCCTCGCGAGCTCCGCCACACGCCCCAGGCTCCTCAGATACCAGAAGCCCGTCAGCAGGAAGAACAGGCCCAACCCCGCACCCCCCAGGGACGGCGCGCGCACCTGGTCCCACAGACCCGGCACGAGGATGACGAAGAGGCCGAAGACGTACGCCACGATCCCGCCAACCGCCGACAGGGGCATCCACGGCTGCTTCCGACGTCCGTAGGAGAGGAGCACCGTCGGGAGCGCATACAGGAAGGTGGCCACACCCGACACGAGGGCGCCGATGAGAAGCACCAGCGCCCCCGACGATCCGAACCCATCCTGGACGCCTCGTACCACCCCCATGAGGAAGATGAGGGTCAAGGGGATCGAGCAGCGCCCCAACTGACCCAGGAGGAGATCTTCGGCGAGCACGCCTCTTCGATCCGCCCCGGGCTCGCGACGTTCCGGGCTCTCCGGCGGGCCGTCTCCGTGCGCTGCCCCGGCGGGGTCAGTAGAACTCTGGCTCAAACCGCGCTCCTCCCGGAAGAGGTTCGCATCAAACCGAAGATGCTTCAGCCGCTACATTTAGGGCATCCTCAACGAGGAATCAACCACAGCTTCTCCTGTCGTCCGTCGATGTACCACACCGATTCCCCGTCGAAGAAGGCATCCTCCTCGAGCATGATTCGTACCTCGAGCCCATCCCATTCCGGGATCGGTACCGCCGCGTTGAGCTCGATCGAGTACGCGGTGTTCGGGAACATCGGGTAGTCTCCACGACCGGGTACGCCCCCCTGTTGGTCCCACATCCCGATGGTGGGCCCGGCCGCGTGCCCGTGAAAGCCGATCGGGTGAGTATAGATCGTGGCCTTGATATCCTCGGCCGCAGCCTGGTCCAACGCGGCTTGCAGGATCTCGTTGCCGGTGCGGCCTGCCATGAACGCATTCGTGAGGATGTCCTGCAGCCGGTTCCCGGTCGCGAGCGCTCGCTTCATACCCTCCGGCGCATCGGCTTCGCCGGCGCGCAGCACGTACGCATGCTGCTGGGTGTCGGTGTTGAGGCCCAGATAGGAGATCCCGAAGTCGACGTGCAGGAGGTCACCGGGGCGGATGACGTTCTCGGCAGGGCGACTCGAGAAGTCGCCTTCCCTGCCCTGTTGCTCGGCGCGTTGCACCGAGACGCTGGGGTGGAACCAGGTGTCCAGCTTGAGCTCCGCGATCCGCTCGCGGTACCACCACACCACGTCCGCCGTGGTCGTCACCCCCGGCTGGATCACGCGGCCGGAGAAGCCCTCAGCGATGATCTCGTGGGCGATCCGACAGATCGCGGGGTAGACCTCCATTTCCTCCGGGATACGGGTCTCCAGCCAGCCCACCGCCAATCCCTCGCCACCGACGATTCGGTCGTGGAATCGCTTCGGGAGGGCCGCGAGAAACGCCTCTCCCTCGGTCCCACTGAGTCCGTCGGCCAGCGCGAAGGTGGTCGAGCGGTCGAGCGCGATTCGCCGCGGATCCCGTTCCGAGATGATGGCTGCCACGCGGGCCCACTGGTCCGGCTCCTCCTCCGGGACCCAGGAGCGCGGGAACGGGCCGATGTCGTAGCGCGCCACCGCCAGGCGCTCGACGCCTTCTTCCGGGCCCCGGTCGTGGAATACGAGGACCGTGCGCCGACGGGCCGCCATCCAGGTCGCCGGGAGCATTGTCTCGATCACAGGGTCCTCGTTGTATTCCCTCGCCGCGATGACCCACATATCGACTCCCTCGCGACGCATGAGCTCGGGAACGACGGTGTCGAGACGACGCTCGAGCCAGCGGTCCATGACCTGCGCGCGCTCGCGCAGCGGCAGGATGACGGGCAAGACATCCTGCTGTGCCGCCGCCGGTGTGACGGAGCTCAGGGCGCCGGCTCCAGCGAGCGCCGCCGCGATGACGCCCATGCTCAGACGGGAGCGAATGGGGCTACGAACGAGGTTCCGAACGGGGTTGCGGGTCGTTCTCACGGATCGAACCCTCCAGTCTCTTTCTAGAGCGCGGCCGCCACCGGCCCTTCAACGGCCGGGCCCAGTCGCACCAGCTCATCCAGTACTTCCATGCACAGCCTCACCATGTCCTCGACCCGTCGGGGGTCCTTCACCACGCCGCTGACCTGGAGTTGGACCTCGCGGACTTCCTCTCCTGCGGCTTTTCGAATCCGCTTGCCGGGCTTCTTCACCACCAGCCTGAGCTTTGGATCGTCGAGCAGAAGCCGCCCCACGTTGGTCCCTCGCAGGAGCGATTTGGCGAGGCCCGGGCCGTTGCTGCGCACGAAGAAGGTACGGTCGAAGCGGCCGTAACCGATCGGCGCCTCGCGAATCCTGAACAGCCAGGCGAGCGCGTGGAACGGGTTGCGCCGGGTGATCGCCAGATCGAAGTGCCCCTGGTCACCGTATCGATCGCCGTACCGGTCATCGTTTCGACCATCGGGCCGGCCGTTGAACAGCGCCCGAACGCGCGTGTAGGTGGAGCTCGAATTGCCGGTGGAGACGGTGTACGTATCGAGGACGACATCCCAGTCGACGTGACGGAAGGTGACCCGCTCGGGCCTGCCCTTCCTGTCGGCATCGATGCGTCCTTCGAGCGCCGCCACCACCTCGCCCCAGGCCTCGGTCTTGGTGCGCTTCACCTTCGATCCTCGCCGCCTGCGACCCATGCCGGCTCCCGTTTCGGACGATCGCGACTTCCCGACTCGTAGACCGAGGAATGTAGCGAGGGATTGCCGTTCGCCGGGAGACCGTATCTGCCGGGTGTCGGCGGTCGAAACCACCCCTCCCGGGGCTCCGTAGGGTGGACCGAGCGAGCCGTCGAGCCCGGTCCCCACAATCCCGACCGGACCGCGACCACATGAGCGCGGCCATGGGCCGCTTCACAAGAATCAGCCGAGGCGTCACGTCATGGACCGACTCCGCCAGGATTTCCGGTTCGCCGTTCGCGCGCTACTCAAGAACCCCCTCGTCTCCCTGCTCGCGATCCTCTCGATAGCGATCGGGATCGGCGCCAACGCGGCGATCTTCTCGGTCGTAGACGTGTTCATGATCCGTCCTCTCCCGTATCCCGAGCCGGAGCGCATCGTCCAGGTCTACACCACGAATCGCGAGCGGGGGTGGACCGAGGCGAGCAGCTCGATACCCGACTTCCTGGACTGGCGGGAGCGGAGCCAGACGCTGGATCTCGCTCTGTACCACAACGTGGGCGTCAACCTCTCCGGCGGGGACCGGCCCGAGCGGCTGTCGGGCGTGCGCGTGACCGCCTCTTTCTTCGATGTCTTCGGGCTGACACCCGCCCGCGGTCGCGTATTCACCGCGGACGAGGAGATCGACGGCGCCGGTAGCGTGGCCCTCTTGAGCGACGGCGTCTGGCACCGGCGGTTCGGCGCGGACCCGGGCGTGTTGGGAAGCACGGTGAACTTCGACGGTGTGCCCCATACCGTCGTGGGCATCCTACCACCCCGCGTGCGGATCCTGGGTGGGCTGCCGGACCTCCTGCTCCCCGTCCGGTTCACGGGCGAAGAGCCACGCGCCAGCTACTCGTATGCCATCTCGGGGCGGCTCCAGCCCGGGGCCAGCCTGGAGCAGGCGCGCTCGGAGCTGGAAGCCATCACGGCCGGGCTGGCCGCCGCCTACCCGGAGACCAACGCGCCCATCGGCGCCAACGCGGTGCCGATTCGGGACGCCATCTACCAGGAGGAGTTCCGGGCCGGGAGCCTGATCTCGACGGTCGCGGTGGCGTTCGTATTGCTGATCGCGTGCGCGAACGTGGCGAACCTCCTGCTCGCGAGCAGTGCGGGAAGAGAGCGGGAGATCGCGCTTCGGAGCGCGTTGGGCGCGGGCCGGGGTCGCATCCTGAGGCAGCTCCTCACCGAGAGCCTGCTGCTGTCGCTCATAGCCGGGGCGTTGGGCGTGCTCCTGGCCGTGTTCGGCATCAAGGGTCTGGTCGCCACCATGCCGAGCTGGTTCCCGGGAGTGGAGGACATCCGCCTGACAGCGCGCGTGCTCGGGTTCACGGCGCTGGTCGCCGTGGGATCCGGGTTCGTGTTCGGCCTGGCACCCGCGCTTCGGGGCGCCCGCACCGATCTGCGCGAGAGTCTCGTCGAAGGAGGGAGTCGGGGAGCGACCGGGGCGCGCGGGGGTCGGGTACGCCGCGCGCTCGTCATGTCTGAAATGGCCCTCGCGATGGTCCTGCTCATCGCGTCGGGGCTGCTGGTCCGCACGTTCGTGTCGCTACAGACCCGGGAGCTGGGGTTCGACTCGTCCAATCTCCTCACGTTCCGCGTCACGCTGCCCGAGACGAAGTACGTCACGCCGGAGGAGACGAGGATCTTCTTCGACCGCTTCACGGAACGTGTCGAAGCGATGCCCGGGGTGGTCGCGGTGGGTGCGGGCGCACCGCTCCCGCTCATGGGCGTGAGTCGGACCTTCTACGATATCCCGGGTGAGGACATGCCGCCGAATCGGCGCCCGCTCGCCGGATTCTCCACGGTCACGCCGGGCTACTTCGACGCACTCCGGGTCCCCCTCCGGGGTGGGCGGGTCTTCACCGCCGATGAGGGGGCGGAGGCAGAACGGGTCATCCTGATCAACGAACGGATGGCGGAGCGCCATTGGGCGGGGGTAGACCCCATCGGTCGGCAGCTGTCCTTCTCGTCCGGCGAGGCCACCATCGTGGGTGTCGTAGGCGACATCCGGCAGGACGGACCGGAAGACGACCCGGAGCCCATGGTGTTCTTCGCGCAATCACAATCCGAGACGCGCTCACTCTCTTTCGCCGTCCGGACCGAAGGGGATCCCGGCACGCTCGCGGAGCCCGTACGTGCGCTCCTTCAGGAGATGGACCCCGACCAGCCCGCCTACAGCTTCATGGTCATGGACGCGCGCATCGCCGACGAGACCGGTGGCATGACGATCATGCCCAAGATCATGGGTGCCGTGGCCCTCATCGCGCTTCTCCTTGCCGTGGTCGGCGTGTACGGAGTGATGGCCTACGCCGTCTCGCAGCGGACCCACGAGATGGGGATCCGAATGGCGCTTGGCGCCCAGGGCCGGGACGTGATGAGGATGATCCTCGGGCAGGGCGGACGGATGGCCGGCATCGGGATCCTCATCGGGCTGGCGCTCGCACTGTACGCGACCAAGGGACTCTCGATCTTCCTCGTCGGCGTGAACCCGCGCGACCCGCTCACGTTCGCGACGGTGACGGCCGCGCTCCTGCTCGCCGGGTTGCTCGCCAGCTACTTACCGGCGCGGCGGGCCGTGCGGGTGGACCCGATGAACGCGCTACGCGCGGAGTAGTGGCCGCGTGAGTCCCATGCAAGCCACGCGAGCCCCAGGCCACGCGAGCCCCGAGCCAGGCGGTGCCTAGACGAGGAAGGGGATGAACCACTTCGTCTTCTCCTGATACGCGCGGTATGTCTCACCGAACTTCTCCACGCTCCCGCTCTCTTCGATCCGGGCCGTCGCGAAGCTGAACAGCCCGACCAAGAGCAGGAGCGCCAGCGCCACGAGCGACGGACGCTTCAAGAACGCACCCGCGCCGCCGAAGATCAGCGAGGCATACATCGGATGGCGTACGTATCGGTACACTCCGTCGGTCACGAGGCGCGTCGTATCCTCGAACCCACCCTCCGGAGCACCGACTCTCCGAAGGAGCCGGAACCCCTCCTCCGCGAAGACGATCGAGCACGCGAGGAGAGCCCAGGAGGCCAATTGCCTCGGGGAGACCGGATCGCGAAACCACGCGTCTGCGTTGAGTGACGCCAGTCCGATCAGGCTCACGAAGGCGAAGTACCGATAGAAGCGGTGGGCGTGGTGCCCCCGAAGCGTGAGCGCCAGGAGGGCCGAGGCGAGGACGAAGATCGCGAGTCGAAGCATGGGTCCGTGTCGAGTATCACCGGGACTGCCGGCGAGGCTGCTCCACGCCAATGGTACGGGGCGGCGCCTCCGATGGCGCCGTCGTTGCTCTAGAAAGGTAAGCGGAGTAACTCCGGTTCGGGATCCCGATAGCCCGGGGTCCGATCCTGCGGGTCTGGTTCCTAATCTCGCATGCCTCGGGCGACGTCGGCTCGGTTGATCCCGAGGTCAGATCTCCACCGGGGGATCAGCTCGATCGCATCCGCGCGACCCTGTCCGGGGCACGACTCGGCGAT
>JBDHHV010000149.1:12806-21121 GCA_039589195.1 Gemmatimonadota bacterium
CGGACGCCCACACCCGTACCACCAGCCCGACCGCCAGGTCGGCGAACGAGTGTTCCGAGATCGAGCCATCGGGCAGCTCGGCCCCGATGTTCGTCGACTCGGTCACGGTGAACACGATGCCGCACGGTGATTCGGGCGTCTCCTTGACCCAGATCGTGTTCTGGCCATTGAACGGGGTGTCCGGACCGACCCCGACGATTTCGCCCTGAATCGCCGGATCCCCATCGGGGAAGGTGAGCGAATTGCACGCCGCCGCGAGCACCGCCAACGATATCGTGATGATACATCTCGTTTTCGTCATGGCCGTCATTCCCGTCGTCCACGTGTTCTCCCCGACCGGCGTTCTTCGGGGGAGGGTTCCCCGGGGGCGCGCCTCAGAACTCCGGGGTCTTGCTCACGAGCTGTCGCAGGACGTAGCGAAACGAGGACCCGTCGGCCGGCGGAGTCTCGACCCGATGACGCTCCGCTCGAAGCTCGTAGAAGAAGCCCGGCTCGAACTCGAATCCCTCGATCGAATCGTAGAAGTACGTCCAGTCCGCGTCCGGGCTCTCTTTCACCAGCATGCACGTCTGTGGAGCGACACCGAAGCACTCGACCAGCTGGGGCGCGACGAACAACGTGAGGACTTCGGGGGCCGTCAGGCCGGAGCACGCCGCCCCACCCATGACCAGGCACACACCCACCACGACTCGGCGTGACAACCGTGTCAGGCGTCGCTTCGGCATCCTCGACTCCCCTCTCGTGCTTGCACCCGCAGCCTCCCCGCGCGCGCGCGCCGCCGCACCTTCCGTAAAGCAAAACGACCGAGGCGGGGAACTTGGGACAGCTCGGTGCCACCGCGCCATCGAACTGACCCTGTGGGGGGGGCGAGAATCGCGGGTACGTACAACTTCACATCTCACTTAAAGGCGTCGGCATCACTCGCGGTCATGTACGCGTATTACAAGCCCGATGTCGGCGAGTGGGCTCGCCGACATCTACGTTCAGAGCCGGAACCCGAGCCTGACGGTGAACGTGTTGTGCGACTCCTCTCCGGCTCCGGTGATCTCCTCCGAGATCAGGGCGCCATCGAGGAAGCTTTGTGTAATCGAATCGAAAGGCACGTCGAACCACTTCCACTCGGCATCGAGGACGAACTTGATTCGACTCCCGAACACGACCCCACCACCAGCCAGCCAATAGGGAATCTCTTTTCCCCACATGTAGCCCCAGCCACCGAAGGCGCGGAACCAAGTGGTCCCGCTGGGGCTCGAGGGCTCGAACGCGAGCCTCACATCGCTCGTGGTGAACGGATAGCCGTCGGGGTAGTCGCGCAGCGTGCGCTCGAACGGACCCTCCTGGGGGACTAGCACCTCATCGGCCCGACACTCCCCCCCGGTCACCTCCCAATGCACGGCTGTGCTTCCTTCGAGAGCGACCACCCTCGAGAAGCGCCACGCCAGCCGGCCCTCGGTCGCCCACGTCTTCCCGGCCGCGCAGACCTCGTCGGACAGCGCCTCGACGGGGTTCGTCGTCATCGCCACCCCGGCACCTACCTCGAAGCCTCGCGCCGCCTGCGCCCGCGCCGAGCCTGCCATCAGCAGAGCTCCGCCGAGCGCGAACATCGACCCCCCGACCCACCTCATGCGATCACCTCCGGCGCGACCTCGATTCGTTCCTGAAGGATGGGAGGCAGGTCCGCCGCCTCCCACTCCTGCGACCCGTGCGCGCGCGATGCGTACACGACCTTCATCGCCCCGCGCGCGATCTCTACGGACGACTCTCCCTCATCTGATAACGTCCCGACCGCCTTTCGGAAGACGATGTCGTAGCCGATCGCCTTGGACGACTTCTCGCGAACGGTGAGGTGGATCTCCACTTCTTCGGGGTAGCGAAGCGGGCGAAGGAAATCACACTGCGCGGATACGCGGGGCATCCCGATCACGCCCTCCGGCTCCCACAGGTATGCCGACTCTCCCAACGAGCGGTAGAACTCGTGCTCGGCCTCCTCCATGTATCGGAAGAAGGCTGCGAAGTGAACGACACCCGCCGTATCCGTGTCGGCGAACTCGACTTTTCGGGTGACCGTGAATTCGTGTGGCATCGGCTCCGTGGTGGGGTGGCGGGCCCGGCGAGCGCGCTCGACCGGGCCCACACGCGGGGGACTGGTTAGGGCGTGTAACCCCGCTGGCTGTCGTAGGTCGCGATCTGCTCCTCGGTCAGGAGCGCCTGCGCGGCCAGGTGGGCGGCGAGGTGGGCGTACCGCAGCTCCCCGTACAGCGCGGCGATCTGATCCGTCGCCTCGCGAAGCAGGGTCTCATCGATGTGTCCGTGCTGGAACCGCATGTTGAGCTGGCTCTCCGCCTGGATGATCTTCTCGCCGAGGGGGATCGCCTTTTCCAGCATCTTGGCCCGGATCCCGCCGACCATCTCCCGCTGCTCGTCGGAGAGCTCGAGCTGATCCGCCAGCTCCAGGACATGTTTGGGGCCCGGATAGTGGTTCACTTCCGCCAGCTTCGCGAAGCCCATCCCTTCGCCCGTCTTCAGCGCCTGAATCTGTTGCTCGGTCAGGGACGGGATCTCGCTCATCGCCGCGGCATCGTGCTCGTGCTCATGCTCCTCTTCCTGTGCGCGCGCCGGCGCCGGTAATACCAGACCCAACAGCGCAACCGCCAGTATGAACCGCATCGGTCCTCCAGTGTCTTATGTGTGCATGGACTATTCGAAATAGATTCCGGTCACCTCCGGACGCCGGGGAAAGTAGCATCCGGGAGGGGAGTTGTCTGTGACTATCGTCACACGATGGTGAGCGCGGAACTGATCGGCCGCGTCCCCTTCCCGGCCGGCCTCGACGAGGGTGCGCGGCCGGCGCTCGCCGACGAGACCAGGTGCGACCTGGGCTGACGCGCGTTTCAGCTGAAATTTCTCGGGACACAACGTCCCGCCGACTTTTGCTTGCTGCGAGCTAGGACTGCGTGCCGGGGGCGTTCGTCACCCGCCTCCTTCACTCGACCAGCCGTAGGACCCTGAAGATCGGAAGATCTCGGGGATCCGTGGAGGCAGCGCCGCCCTCCGCGGTCGCCTCGGCCGAAACACGAACCTCCTCCACCCCGATGAGCCAGGCCAAGACCCGGGGAATCCCGTAGGCACGCGCCCGAACGCGTACGCGGATCCTGGCCGAGTCCGGAATCAACGTCACGTCTCCGGGGAGCACGACCGGAGGGCGGCCACGCACGGGGTTCGCCTCGGCAATCCTCCTGGCTTCCTTGATCGCTCCCACTGTGTCGCCTGGAGCCTGGAGGAGAAAGCCTACGGCGCCCAGGGCCGCAAAATCGGCGGCTCGCTGTGCTTCGGCCCGCGCGAGGCCCCGGGTCGCACCCTCTACAATCACGGCGGCCCCGGAGAGGGCGGCCAGCATGACGAACCCGACCAGGAGGCTTGGGCGCGTACTCCCGCCTCGCGCGCGGCGGCGGCGTGCGGCCACCACCCCGGCAAAGACCGCGTAGGCCGCCACCAGGATTCCGAGCTCGTACGGGACGCGCGATGGACCCGGGCGCAGCCGAGGTGGCCCAGCCGGAGGTGTCAGCTCGAACCCGCCCGGCTCCAGTCCCTTACCAAGTTCAGCGAAGGCAGTCGCCGACGGATCCGCTGGCTGAGTTCCCGAGCATTGGCGGGTGGTGGGGATACCGCCCCTCCACTTCTGCACGGCTATCAGGTAGGCTCGCCCGATCTCGAACGGATAACCGCAGCCCTGTGCCATCGTGTAGATGGTCATGTGGCGGCTTATCTCGAGGGGCTCGCGTGACGGTCGACCGGGCCACCACCGCTCGACCGTCACGCCGACGGCTCGGTCCGCCCTGCCCGGGGCCGCCCGGGCCACGGAGTCCGGACTCAGCTCGAGGCTCGTCACGGTAGCGTAGAGCACCAGCCTGCCCCCCTGGTTGGCCGCCACGGCGTTGTCGTACCCTCGGCACCCGCAGGGCTCCTGGTGGCCCGATAGAGCCACGATCAGTAGTGGCAGGGTCAGCGTCAGCTTCAACAAGAGACTCACCTATTCATCGGGGCAGCGACAGCGTCACCGGTACCGGACCCGCTTGAACCCGGACGGTCGTGTCCGTCTCAGACCAGAAGCTTCCGTCAGCGTCGGCGCTCAAATCGAGAATCACGACGCTACCAGCCATCCAAGCGTAATCAGCCCGGGAACGCCGACCACGATGACGCTCCCCAGCGCCAGCTGGTGCGTAACCGACCGGCGGCGCCAGACCACCGCGACCACTGCTGAGAGCAGCATCGTCGCGGGCACGACGACGTAAAGAAGCCAGGCGACTTCGGCCGCCAGGTACGGATAGTCGCTCAACCACGCGCGCGTACCGAGCACTATGGCCACCACCAGGGCGCTCGGTATGACGCAGCCGAAAGCCAGCGCTCGTAACACCGGTGTCACAGGAATCACTCGGGTGTGGGCCGGAGCTCCTCGATTCGCCAGCCGGACTCCTCGGCTAGCGTTCCACCGTGGTCTCAGTTTCCGACCGGTGTATCCTTTACATGGATGCCACGAGACGGCCGGATCTTACATCGCACAGACTCCTCCCCCAGGAAATCCGCCATCTCGACCCACAGGTTGCCGCCAGTGCCCAACAAGAGGTCCGCATGTGCGTACTTCGATTGAAGCGCCCATAACACATAGGGCCTGGTTCGTCACCTGTTCAAGCGAGCGCATGCTACGGCTGGCGCAGGACCCAGACTTTCCCGCTCGATACTTCGGTGAGCGTCCGCTCGTCGGCGGACAGGTCGAGCTCCAGTTTCGGAGGGAGCTCGGGCGTCCCCTCGAATCGGAGCGTTACTCGTTGTCCGCGGATCTCGTACGAGCCCGGATTGATGATGTCGGTCACCATCATCTCGACTCGCCCGTCCGGGAAGAAATCGATGATCTGGGAACAGTTGATGAAGAAGTCGGGCGGCTGGTGCGCGAGGCACTCCTCCCGGGTCTCGAAGAAGTCGAAGGCGTAGGTCCGTGGGACCGGGAAGGTGCGGGAGTCCGGCCCGGTGAACAGCCCGCACGATGCCGTAGCGGCGAGGGTTAACCACAGCAGGGAGGTTCTTACGAGATCTCTCATCGAATCGAAAACGTCCCCACAGCTCTGCTCGTGACAGCCGCCCGTACGGTGTCTGCCGGAGGCGGGCGAGGCTCGGCCGGTGGGATCAGCTGAAAGGGCTCGCTCAGGGGCGACGGGTCCGGCCGCAATCCGACCAGAACCTGGGTGACGGTCCCGGTTTCCAGCTCCAGCTCGAGCCGTTCGGCCTCGTACCCGATGAGCCGCACCGCGAAGGTCCAGGTCCCCGGTCGAGCCCCGAGGAGCTGAAACCACCCGGTCTTATCGCTCAGCGACCCGACATCGCTCTTCTCCAGGAACACCTGGGCGGCGTTCACCGGGGAGCCGGTTTGTGCGTCCACGACCCTCCCGATGAGGCTCGGCGCGGAGTGCTGCGAAGTTCCCACCGCTAGCACGGTCATGCCACCGATCCGACGAACCGCTTCCGTGTCGGTTCGTCCCGGCTCTGCCTCGTCCAGGATTTCCTCGGCTCCAACCAACCGCTGGATGACACGCTTCTCTCCAAACTTTCGAGCCCTCGGACGCACATCGACCTCGCGCTCGAAAACGATGAACTGCGGCAGCGCAGGCCTCAGCTCGTAAAACGACCAGATATGCTCGATGACAGCAGAGTTCGCCCAATTCCGGCCGACAACGATCTCGTTGAACGAGTCCGTGCCCCGCAGCAGTTCGATGCCCTGCTCAACGTCCAAATCCACAGCTACGCCGATGGAGAAGAACTGTTTGTCCTCGGCGGCGGCGTGCTCGGCGAGGCGCGCGTTGATCCCACGGACGGCTTCCTTCAGCAGCGGCGTCCGGCACGGGAGGCACCAGTTCGCGCCGATGTACACGGCCACGAGCTCGGTACCGGCCTCGAGGTGGAGGGAGCGTGCCTCCTGAGCCGTCGCCACAGTCGGAAGTGGCGTGAAGAAGAGCGATCTGGCGACCGCACAACACAGGGCGAATCGTAGTCCGCGCACGTAGTACCTCCGGCTAGCGGCCGATCGCATCCTCTATCGCGGCATTGCTGGGCCGCCCAGCTGCTTCGGGCACCTGAAGCCGGACGGCCAGATCACTCATGAAACTCCACTACGGGTGGGACCCAGGTCTCAGCGTTCCCGACAATACCGCGGCGGTAGCTGATGATCTCCATCCATTTCGGGCGGACCGCTATGAGGACATAGTCCTCTTCCCTATCAGCGTAGTACGCTTCCCAGCCGCTCTTCCACCGACGGTCTTTCTCCGCTGGGTCATTCACCAGGCGCGCCGTTCCGGAGATCGTCACGTAGCCGTCGGCTTCCGGTGCGAAGTAGTAGAGAGTCACTCGTGGATCTCTCTCAATGTCTCGAACCTTCCTCGTGTCGCGATTCGTCCCCAGCCATACCACCATGTCCTCTTCCGGCAGAAACGGATCCATAGTCCTGGCACGAGGTGTCCCGGATTCGTCAAGCGTGATCAAGGCGCAAAAGCGGGCTGCCTCCATCATCTGTCGCGCAACTGCGATGAGCGTATCTCGCGGCGGCACCGGCTGAGCGTGTAACTGGCCATGCGGAACTGATAGACAGGCTATGGACAACACGAAGGGCCAATGTCTGGGGATAGTTCGGTGGGGACTCACCGTATTGCTCCTGGGAAAGCGGTTCTCACCCTCGGGGCACCATACCCGCATTCCACCGCGGTCCAGTTTCCGACTCGTGCATCCTTTTTACAGATGCCACCAGACCACGGAATCTTACACGGTAGGTCAGCGGCTTTGAGTGTCCCGCTCACGGGCGGCGCGGCGCGTTAGGCACCGTCCGCCGCCCCTTGAGCGATACTGCGTTACCGCGGCGATGCTCTGGCTGCGATACCGCGGTCCTATGTTACTGCGTCACCGTGCTACTCCTGCTCGTCGGTGACGACCTCCGTCGGCGTCGCGCGCGGGCTCTGGAACACCTCCTCGATTCCGAGGATCGTGATGTCGTCCTCCTCCACCGGGATCGGGAAGGCCGCGATCTCCGCGTCCTCGGCCAGCAGCTCGTCCGGCTTGGCTCCCGCGTAGGTGATGGGAGTCGGCTCGCCGCTCAGCAGCAGCTCCTTCATCCCCTGCGCGTCGGCCGTGATGAACACCACCCACATGCTCTCGGTCTGAAGGTGCGTGCGGATCGCGTCGTTCACCTCCTCGAGGGACAGGTCCGCCAGTCCCGGTCGGATCGAGGCCAGGAAGCCGTCGCCGCCCACCCCGTAGAACTCATCGTCGACCTTGTACGACAGCCGGCGGCTGATGGTGGTGCCGTACTTCTGTGTGTAGTTGTGGAGGAAGTTCCGGCTCGCCTCGAAGGTCTCCTCGGTCATCCCCGTCTCGACCACGTGCTCCAGCTCGCGCATGGCGGCACGGGTGGCGAACAGCGAGCGCTCGTGCAGGTTGTCGGGCTCGGTGAGCGAGATCGGACGAATCCACACCTCGAACAGGTGGCTGCGCCGGGCGGCGTTGACCGGCGGCTGCTGCGTCGTGTACCCGCGCGGGAACGCCTCGATGTAGCTGTAGTCCCCGTAGTTCATGCCGCGCTCTTCGCGGATCAGCTGGTACAGGTGGCTGAACGAGTTGCGGTGCTCCCCGAACCACGAGTTCGCGGTCATGAGTGCGAAGAAGTCGTCGTCGCCCCGCGTGAGGGTCGTCGGGAACCCGAACGAGATCGGGGTCGAGCGGGTGTTCTTCTCGACGATCAGGACCTTGACGCCCTCGGGCATCATCGGCTCGGGGGCGCTCACCGTTGCCAGCGCACCCTCGGGCAACACGTCGAAATCGGCCCGCGCCCTCTCGACGAACGCGTCCTGGTACCCGCCGCCGACGCCCACCACGATGTTGTTGCGGACGTAGTACTGATCGTAGAAGGCACGCACGTCGTCCAGCGTGATCGACTGAACGGTCTCGACATAGCCTTCCTCGGGGTGCTCGTACGGCGTCCCTTCATACGCCATCCAGAACAGCAGCTCCTTCGAGAGCTCCTCATCGCGGTTGTAGCGACGGCCGCGTTCCAGATAGTTGAGCATCTGCGACTTCACCCGCGCGAAATCCTCTTCGTTGAAGGCGGGTTGGAGCAGGGAGTTCTTGAACAGCGTGTAGTAGGCCTCGAGGTTGTCCACGTGGACGCGACCGCGGAACACGGTCATCTCCTTGTCCACGCTCCCGCCGTACCCGGCCGCCATCGGATACAGCTTCTCGAGGATCTCCTGATAGCTGTCCTCGGTCGTGGAGCCGTC
>JBDHHV010000150.1:0-8292 GCA_039589195.1 Gemmatimonadota bacterium
GAGCCGCGAGTCAGCCGCGGAACCGTTGACACCACCCGGCCATCTCCCTTTCATGCGGCTTCGTACCGAGCCCGGACGCAACGGCCCCAGCCCTCGAGATGCCATGAATGACGCACGCAGCTTCCCGCGACTCGCGCTCTTCCCGTCTCTCCGTTTCGCCGCTACCGGCCGCGTTCTTGGCCTCTTCATCACCCTGTGTCTCGCCGGTCTCTCGGTGAGCCCCGCGCCGGGGCTCGGGCAGGAGACGCCTGACGCGCAGGAGCAGGAGGAAGACGAGAAGAACGACAACGGAGATCTCCCGCTCGAGGTCGACCGCACGATTCGGATCGACATGACCGAAGGGAGCTGGATCTCCATCGACGTCAGCCCGGACGGGCAGACGATCGCGTTCGATTACCTGGGCGACCTGTTCACGATCCCGATCGACGGCGGAGACGCGACGCAACTCACCTCGGGCATGCCGTTCGACGCCCAGCCACGCTTCTCCCCCGATGGGACGCGGCTCGCCTTCACCTCGGATCGGGATGGGGGCCAGAACATCTGGGTCATGTCGCTGGATGGCTCGGACACGGTCCAGGTTACGAAGGGCGGAAGCAACCGGGCCGAGTCTCCCGAGTGGGCCCCGGACGGCACGTACATCATCGCCTCGAAGGGGGCATTCCGCGGTCAGGGACTTCCCAAGCTGTGGATGTACCACATAGACGGGGGGAGCGGGATCCAGCTCATCAAGGAGCCCGAAAACCTCAAGACGCTCGGACCCGCGTTCGGCCCGGACGGCCGCTACATCTGGTACGCCCGCCGAACGGGCGACTGGAACTACAATGCCCAGTTCCCCCAGTATCAGCTCGAGGTGTACGACCGCGATACGGGTGAGCGCTTCACGCGCAGCTCCCGGTACGGCTCCGGGATCCGCCCCACGCTTTCGCCTGACGGCCGCTGGCTGGTGTACGGAACGCGCCACGACGATGAGACCGGGCTCCTGGTCCGCGACCTGGCGTCCGGAGAGGAACGCTGGCTCGCGTATCCCGTCCAGCACGACGATCAGGAGTCTCGCGCGACGCTCGGTGTGCTTCCCGGCATGTCGTTCACACCCGACTCGCGTCACCTCGTGGCTTCGTACGGCGGGAAGATCTGGAAGATTCCGGTCGAAGGCGGTGTCGCGGAGGAGATTCCGTTCCGGGTCCAGTTCGACCTCGCCCTGGGCCCGCAGGTGGATTTCGATTACCCGATCGAGGACACTCCGACGTTCGTGGTCCGACAGATCCGCGATGCGGTCCCCTCCCCCGATGGATCCCGCCTGGCGTTCACCGCTCTCGATCGCCTGTGGATCTCCGACACGTCGGGAGCGGACGCGCAGCGCGTCACGGATGCCGAGCTCTCCGAGCACTCCCCTTCGTGGTCGCCCGACGGCGAGTGGCTGGCGTACACGACCTGGTCGGGAAACGAGGGCCACATCTACAGGACGCGGGCGGATGGCCGCGGCGACCCCGAGCGGCTTACCGCCGAGGCCGGGCTGTACCTGACGCCGACGTGGTCTCCCGACGGATCGCGGGTCGTGGCGTTGCGGGGGTTCGCGCGCGCGTTTCAGGAATCTTCCAGCCCGTTCGCCGCGCTGGGGGCACCCAGCGAGATCGTCTGGGTGAGCGCCGATGGCGGCTCCGGCGGGGGCCCGGTCACCTTGATCGCACCTACCGACGGGCGTCGTGCACCACACTTCGTTCAGGGGTCCGATCGCATCCACCTTTTCAAGAACCCCGATGTCCTGGTCTCGATCAGGTGGGACGGAACGGACGAGAAGGAGCACGTCAAGGTTCGCGGTCCGAAGCCGCCCAATTTCCCCCAGGCGCTCTCGCCCGCCGTCATCCAGATGGCTCCGCAGGGTGACCAGGCGCTCGCACATATCCAGGGGCAGCTGTATACGGTCACGGTACCGCTGGTAGGCGGCGACGCTCCCACGATCTCCGTGGCAAACCCGGATGACGCCTCGTTCCCCGCGCGCCGGCTGACCGAGATGGGCGGGGAGTTCCCGGCCTGGGGCGCCGACGGGCGGACCGTTCATTGGTCGCTCGGGAACGCGCACTTCGTGTATGACCTCGATGCCGCGCAGGCGTTCGAGGACAGCGTCGAGGCCGCCGAGAGGGCCGAGGCGGAAGCCGAGGAGACGGAGGGCGATGACGAGGACGCCGGGGAGGACGAAGCGGCTCCCGATGAGGGCGATGACGAGGAAGACACGCAAGAGGCGGAGGAGGACGAGGAAGAGGAGAAGTTCCAACCGACCGAGCTCCGGATCGAGATCACGGCCGAGCGGGATATCCCCAGCGGCGCCGCGGTACTCCGGGGTGCTCGCGTCATCACCATGCGAGGCGACGAGGTCATCGAGGACGCGGACATACTGATCCGCGACAACCGCATCGCCGCGCTGGGCTCGCGTGGGAGCGTGGACGTGCCCGCGGACGCCCGCGAGATCGATGTGTCCGGAAAGACGATCATCCCGGGGCTGATCGACACCCACGCGCACATGTGGCCGTCCTGGGGCGTGCACCGGACCGACCAGTGGGGCTACCTAGCCAACCTCGCCTACGGCGTCACCACGACGCGCGATCCGCAGACGGCCACCACCGACGTGCTCACGTACGCGGACCTGGTGCGTGCCGGGCAGGTGCTCGGACCGCGGGTGTACTCGACCGGTCCGGGCGTGTTCTGGCAGGACGTGATCGACAGCGAGGAAGACGCGAAGACGCTCCTCTCCAAGTACGCGGACTACTTCGACACGAAGACGATCAAGATGTACGTGGCGGGGACGAGGAAAGCCCGTCAGTGGATCATCATGGCGGCCCGCGAGCTGGGCCTCATGCCCACCACCGAGGGATCGCTCAACATCAAGCAGAACCTCACCGAGACCGTGGATGGGTATCCGGGACTCGAGCACTCGATCCCGATCTATCCCGTGTACGGTGACCTCGTGAAGCTGTTCGTGGAGACGGGACGGACGTATACACCGACGCTGCTCGTCTCGTACGGCGGCCCGTGGGCCGAGAACTACTACTACAGCCGCGAGAACCCGCACGACGATCCGAAGCTCCGCCGCTTCATGCCGCACCAGGACGTGGACGGCAGGACGCTGCGCCGCGGGCAGTGGTTCAGCGACGACGAGCACGTGTTCGAGGACCACGCCCGCTTCGTGAAGGACCTGGTCGAGGCAGGCGGCAAGGTGGGTGTGGGCAGCCACGGGCAGCTACAGGGCCTGGGCTACCATTGGGAATTGTGGGCGATCCAGTCGGGCGGGCTCGGGGAGCATGACGCGTTGCGGGTCGCCACGCTGATGGGCGCCGAGGCCCTCGGGCTGGATGAGGACGTCGGTTCGATCGAGCCCGGCAAGCTGGCGGACCTGCTCGTGCTCGATGGGAACCCGCTACGGGATATCCGGGCCACCAACACGATCCGCTTCGTGATGAAGAACGGCCGTCTGTACGAAGGCGACTCGCTGGATGAAATCTATCCGCGGGAGAGGGAGTTGGAGCCGCTCTGGTGGTGGGACAGGGAGCCCGCGGGCGTGCCGGGAGTCGACCGCCGGCCATAACCCGGGTCGGAGAGGAGATCCGAGGCGCGGTGGGCCTTGATCCGAACCGGTCGTTCGATCGGCGTCGGCCGCCTGAGCCTGGTCGGTGGCACACGGATTGCTCCAACGACGCGGGTTCCATTCCGCGATGCGGGCACCCAATATCCCTAACGCATACGAGAACGCCAGCCAGGGACAGGAACCGGGAAATCGGCTCGAGAGAAAATGGCGAGAGAAGACGGGGTCCGACGGGTCGCGGTAATCGGAAACTACTCGGGCCGGAACAGCGGTGACGCGGCCCTTCTCGAGGGCCTGCTACGAGACGTGACGGAGACGTTTCCCGAGACTCGTCTCGAGTTCGTCATCCCGACAATCAATCCGGGATTCGTGCGCAGGACGTACGGGAGTTATCCCGTGCGACCCGTGGGCCTGCTGCCCTGGAATCTGAGCCTCAAGATTCTGGGCCTGCCCATCGTGCGGACAGTGCTCGGGGCGGATCTCGTCCTCGTCACGGACGCGATCTTGTTCGACCGGAAGCTGTACAACCCGACGTTCAACTATCTGCATACGCTCTCTTGGGTGCTCCCGATGGGTGCGCGGCGCGGGGTACCCATCGTGCTCTACAACGTCAGCCTGGGGGCCCTCTCGACCGAGGCTGGAGAGCGGTGCCTGAGGCGCGTCCTGGAAGCCAGTGCCCGGGTGGTGGTGCGCGATCTCGATTCGGCGGTTCTCGCACGCGAGCTGAGGCCCGACGTTCCTGAACCCATCGTGGCCGCGGACTGTGCACTCTCGGCGCATCCCGCACCCGAAGCCAACCTGGCCCCGCTCCTCACGGAGCTTGGACTTTTTTCGTCCGACCGCCCGGTCCTCGGGTTCAACGTGAACGCGTACGTCGACGTCTATGTGCGGGGGGACCGTCCCCCGTTGGGCGACGAGACCTTCCAGCGCGACGTGGCCGCGGTGCTGGACCGCGCGGTGCGGGAGCTGGGCGTCGACATCCTGATGGTTCAGACACAGGCTATGGACGTCCGAATGGCCGAGGGTGTCCTGGCGCACGTCGAGGCGCGTGATCGTGTTCGAATGGTCACGAACCGTGATCGAACGCACGCTGAGCTCACCAGCCTGGTTGGCAAAGTAGACGCGTTCGTTGGGATGCGGACGCACTCTCTGATTCTCGCGGCGTCCATGCATACCCCGATCGGCGGCATCATCACCTACCCGAAGACGCGCGGCTTCCTGGAGGCCGTGGATTGTGGAGAGGAGAAGTACGAGTTCTCGAACCACTCGGCCGATGCGCTGTGGCGGTTCGTGCGCTCGATCTGGGAACGGCGTGAGCCGCTTCGCTCCAGGCTACAGGTCAGCGTGGAGCGCGAGCGAGCCAAGGCGCGGGCAGCCGCGACTGAGCTCGCACCGTGGCTGTCCTGAGGACCAGGCAACTGCATGAGTGGGATCGGTCTTGCCGTTCTGGGAATCGTCTGGGTGATCACCGGGCTCATATCCGCGTCCTGGTTGACCCGCTCCAATCAGGCTCGCGGCGTCCAGCGATACGTTCCCATAGAGTCCCACACGGGCGGCGTTTTCCTCTTGGCCCTGATCCTCGGTCCGGTTGGTTTCCCGGTGGTGGGCGTGCTCCGCCTGGTGTGGGAAAACCGGGACGCCGCCCGAGCTCGAGCCGATCGGGAGCGCAAGGAACGAAGGCGAGAGGAGTCTCGAGCCCGCCGCGCGCGACGGGCCGCGGACGAGGGCAGCCGAGAGCCATGAGAGACAGCGGGGGGCCGGACGGGAGAGCGCGGCGGTGAAGGTGCTCGTCACCGGCGCGAGCGGATTCACCGGCGGGGCGCTGTGCCGGTACCTCGTCGAGCGAGGCCATGAGGTGCGGGCACTCGTTCGCCACAGCTCGGACCTGTCAGGGCTGGACGGGCTGCCGGTAGAGCTTGCCTACGCGGATCTGCGCGACGACCCGGTGGAAGCGGCGGTCCGCGGAATCGACATCCTGTATCACGTCGCCGCGCTGTTTCGCGCTGAAGGTGTGGGGCGGCGCGTGTTTTGGGACGTGAACGTCGGCGGGACGCGGAAGCTCCTGCAAGCCGCCACTGAGTCGAGAATCGAGCGTTTCGTCTACGTCAGCACGGTCGGCGTACAGGGCCACATCGAGCATCCGCCCGCCGACGAGGCCTACCGCATGGCACCGGGTGATCACTATCAGGCCTCCAAACAGGACGCCGAGCTTCTCGCACTCGAGCACCACCGAGAGACGGGTCTTCCTTTGGCGGTGGTCCGCCCGGCCGGCATCTACGGTCCCGGAGATCTGCGGTTCCTCAAGCTGTTTCGTTCAATTCGATCTGGGCGCTTCCGGATGATCGGAAAAGGGGACGTCCACTATCACTTCACGTACGCGGATGATCTGGTACGTGGCATCGTCAGGGCGGCCGAGGTCAACGAGGCCGTGGGGGAGGTTTTCACCGTCGCTGGCGCGGAGCCCGTGACCCTGAACGATCTCGTGCGCTTGATCGCTCAGATTCTCGGATGTCCCGAGCCGCGGCAGCGGCTCTACATCCCCGTTTTCCCGGTGTGGCTCGCCGGGCTCCTGTGCGAATCGGTATGCCGGCCGCTCGGGATCGAGCCGCCTCTCTTCCGGCGGCGGGTCGATTTCTTTGTCAAGAACCGTTCGTTCGACATTGGCAAGGCCCGTCGCGTGCTCGGATACGAGCCGCAGGTGTCGCTCGCAGACGGCATGCGCCGCACCGCGGCGTGGTACGCGGAGCAGGGTCTCCTGTGACCCGGGTGTTCGATCGGGAAGGCTCGCGCTGGAGCGGGTTGTACGAGGATTCCGTCCGGGGGGGTGCCGGCGGAGACCGATATGCGCTGTTTCAGGAAGCCGCACGACGCCGGGTCCTGCGGCGCATGCGGTTAGCGATGGAGTTCCTCGCGCCGTCGCGGGGCGAGCGGATTCTGGATCTGGGTTGTGGCCACGGCCCGTTCGCCGACGGAATCACCCGGGAAGGCGCATGCTGGGTTGGGCTCGACATCTCCTTCGTCATGCTTTCGCGCAGGCGTCAAGAGCATCCCCCGGGTTCCGGAAGCGAGCTCGGCAGCGTCAACGCGGACGCCCGTGCCCTCCCTTTCCGTCCAGGGGGCTTCGACGGCGCACTGTGCGTTGGCGTCATGAACTTCTACCCGAAGGAAGCTTGGCCGCAGCTCCTCTCGGAGCTGCACGACGTGCTCCGACCCGGAGGGCGTGCGGTCCTAACGTCGCTGAGATTCGATGCTCTTACATGGCTGCGGAGCCGGGCCTACCCACGCCTCCCACCTCCATTCGGAGTCCCGGGGCCGCTCTATCCGTTGCCCCCGCGTCACATCTCGTCGCTGGTCGGGGCTGCGGGCTTCCGGGCCGAACGAAGTCTCGGTGCGAGAAAGAAATATGGCCTGCCCCACTACACGCTCTTCAGGTTGCGACGCGACTGACTCCCCGCCCGTCCCTCCTCCAGCCAGTCGTACGCCTCGTTGAGACGCCGGGCGTGCGCCTCGAACGTGTGGTTTCGCTCGACCAGCGCTCGGCCGTTTCTTCCGATCTCCGCCCGAAGAGCCGGGTCCTGCGCCAGCCGCAACAGCCCCCGAGCGAAGGCCGTCGGTTCGGGGGCCGCCAGGAGCGCTTCCGCTCCGGTGAGAACCTGCGTGTGCGTATACAGGTCGGTCGCCAGGAGCGGCTTCCCCGAGTGGAGATACGGAAACACCTTCATGGGCGTATTCCGCCCCCGGATCCTCGGACACACGAGGATGTCCGCTTCCGCGAGCGAATCACCCAGCTCGTCCACGGGTCGTGGTCCGAGCAGGTGGGCCCGCCCGGCGATGCCCAGCCGCTCGGCCTTCCGCCGGTATCGCTCTACGTCCTCCTCCATTCCGCCGACCACGATCAGGTGGAGATGCGGATCAGCGGCCGCCGCCAGGCTGAAGCTCTCGAGGAGGAGATCGATGCCCTGGTACGGCTCCAGATTGCCGCTGTAGAGCACGATGACGTCGTCGGGCGCCAGTCCGAGCAACCGCCGGATCCACCCGCTCGGAGGCGCATCGGGGTCTTCGAGTTGCGAGATGTCGTGGAGCGTGACCGTCTTCCTTGAGCCAGCAGCCTCGCACAGCTCGGCCAGGGCGTTGCAGACGGGGAACGTCGCCAGGCTGCGCTGGATCGCGGTGGCCTCCACCCGACTCAGGATCGGCGCGAGCCAGCGCAGCGAGGGGCGTGCCTCCACCACCTGTTGCGCGATCGAAGAATCGAGGTCGTACACATAGGGCACCCCGTACCGAACTTTGAGCACGAGCGCTATGAGAGCCGATTCCTCCCCTGCGTGAACGAGGTCGTAGCCCTCGCGTCGGGTGAGCGCGCGGGCCTTGAAGAACATCTGCAGGTCGCAGAGCACCTTCTTCCACGAGAAGCCCGGCCGGATTCCGCGCGTGAAGCGAGTCGGGCGGATGCGGAAGAGCCGCAGGTTCGGGAGGTCGATGTCGGAGCCCTCACTATACACGACGGCGTCCACCCTCGTGCCCGGCCGCCGCGTGAGCACTCTGAGCACCAGCATGACATCGATGGGCGTGCCCCGCTCCTGGAAGAACGGGTGCGGGGCGAGGAGGAGGATCTTCATCCCTCGCTGCGGTGCGCGAGGGGAACCGTGCGGGCCCGGCGTTTACGCCATTGCATGGCGACCTGGTTGCGAATGAAGCGACCTACACGCTCCAGA
>JBDHHV010000151.1:0-15325 GCA_039589195.1 Gemmatimonadota bacterium
GGAGAGTCTAGCTGCTCAATATGGTCGGGAAACCACCTGCGCAGCGTGAGCCATGACGAACGAGCGTCGATACCGAGACGAAGAAGTCAGGCAGATCTTCGAAGCCGCCGCACGCGAAAGCGAGGTGGACGGGCGGGCTCTCGTATCTACTGAAGGGCCTACCCTCGCGGAGCTTCAGGTGATCGGACGCGAAGTAGGGCTGGCGCCGGAGCGAATCGCCCAGGCGGCGTCGGCGCTCGACCAGGGGAGCGATGCTCTCCCCCGCCAGACTCACTTCGGGATGCCCGTTGCCGTGGGGCGGATCGTCGATTTGCCACGGGCTCCGACCGACCGTGAATGGGAACTACTCGTCGCGGATCTGCGGGCGACCTTCGGGGCCCGGGGGAAGGTGGGAACGCTGGGCAGCCTTCGCGAGTGGACGAACGGCAACCTGCACGCGTATGTCGAGCCGACCGAGACGGGTCATCGGCTTCGAATGGGAACGCTGAAGGGCAATGCCCTGGCGTTGACTCGTATGGGTCTCTTCGGGATGGGGATGGGATTGGTGACGCTCATCGCTCTCCTCCTCAGGGGGGGAGCGGCCGACGGTCTTCTTGCCCCGGTGTTCCTCGGCACGATGGGGGCGGTCGCGTTCACTTCTGCCATCTTCGGCCTGCCTCGTTGGGCCCGGCAGAGGGAAGAGCAGATGGAGTTCATCGCGGCCCGTGCTCAAGCTCTGATCGAGTCGGAGCCGGCAGCGGATATTATAGACAGCTAAGGCATTCGGCCCGTCCTTCCGACTGACCTGAGCCATGCACGATGGACAACGGCGGAGGAGGGGCGTGAAGACGATCGGGCTTCTGGGAGGAATGAGCTGGGAGTCCACGGTTCCATATTTACGGTGATCGGCCTCCTGTGTCTGGCCTCAGGCATCGAGGCGCAGGACGGGAATCGGCTCCAGGTCTCCGAGAGCTGGCAGGCTCCATCGGAGTGGACCGAGGCCATGGACCCTTTCCGGGTCGCCGATGGCCTCTACTACGTGGGCACGGCGGGCCTGGCGTCGTACCTGATCACGTCGGATGAAGGACACGTCCTGATAGATGCCCCGATGCGCGCGAACATACAGCTCGTGCTGTCGAACATTCGGAGGCTCGGATTCGAGCCGAGCGACATCCGGTTCCAACTCGCGACACATGCCCATTTCGATCACGTCGGCGGCATCGCGGGCATGCTCGAGGTGAACGGCTCGGACCTGGTGCTCAGCGAGCGCGATGCCGCTCTCGTCGCCGACGGCGGCGGTCCACGAGCGGGACTTCCGTACCCGCCCGCCCGGGCGGACAGGCTCATCGGGCACCTGGGAACGGTGTCGGTGGGTGACCGCACGCTAACCGCGCACATGACCCCCGGCCACACGCCCGGCTGTACCTCGTGGAGCGGTGAGGTCAGGATCGATGGAGGCCCTTTGACGTTCGTCCTGGTGTGCAGCCTCACGGTGCTCCCCGATTACCGCCTGGTTGGCGAAGACGAGACGTACCCCGGGATTGCCAGAGATTATTGTGACAGCGTCGCGCATCTGAGGACGCTGGACCCGGACATCTTTCTGGCAAACCACGGGAGCTTCTTCGGACTGGCCGACAAGATCCGCGCCCTGGCGGCCGGTGACGAGCGGGCCTTCGTGGATCCCGAGCGCTACACGGCGTATCTCGGCCGTGCCGAGACCGCCATCGAGCGGGCCCTGGAGGAACAGGGTCACGAGGGTGGCTGCTCGGCCATTCTGGAGGGTGGGAGTATCGCCCCCTGACGTATGAGGACTTCAGATGGAACCGGACGCCGAGGAGAGCCCCGCACGTTTCGTAATGTCTACGAGGACGACCGGCGAGCGGGCGCGTACGCGGATCTAGAGTTCCCCGGCACCTACTACCTCGCGTTTCGCGACCTTCCCGACATCTTCGAGCGCCACGTCCGCGGCAGCGTGGCTTTGGATTTTGGCTGCGGTGCGGGACGTTCCAGTCGGTTCCTCAGGGACTTCGGGTTTACGGTCCTCGGTGTCGATATCTCTGAGCCGATGCTGAAAGGTGCGAGAGCACGTGACGCCAACGGAGAGTATGTGCTGATTCCAGACGGGGACCTCAGCGACCTGAGAGACCGCCGCTTCGATCTCGTGCTGTGCGCGTTCACGTTCGACAACATTCCTACTCGTGCGAAGAGACTCGGTCTTTTCCAGGGTCTCGGGAGCCTCCTCGCGAGCAGGGGGCGCATCGTGAATCTCGTCTCCGCGCCCGAGATCTACGTGAACGAATGGGCGTCGTTTTCGACGAAGGACTTCCCGGATAATCGGTCGGCCAAGACCGGAGACACGGTCCGAATCGTCATGCTCGATGTTCCGGACCAGCGCCCGGTCGAGGACGTGTTCTGGACGGATTCAGCCTACCGGGAACTGTACGGGCTCGCTGGCCTCGAGCTGCTCGAAACGCACCGTCCACTCGGGATGGCGGCCGACCCCTGTTCTTGGGTCTCGGAGACGCGTGTGTCGCCTTGGGCGATCTACGTGCTGGGAAGGCTCCAGGGTGACGGCCGGGACCCGCGGCAGATAGAGCCCGGAGATTGCAGCCGGTAATACCGGGAACGCGACCCGCCAGTCCATCCGGGCGTTCCTGCATGCGGATACTTATGGTTCTCCTGCTTCCTCTCGCTCTCCCGGGAACCCTCGTCGCCGGTGCTTCGCCCCGAAGATCGCCGTACTCCCGTGCCGGGTGTCTTTCTGGCATTTCTGCCGATCTCCTACGTCGTTATGGCCAAGTGGAACTGGCGAATCGGGGCGGTGGCCCACAGCATGTTCAATCTCTGGGGAGTGATGTCCCTGGCTACATTGCTGGCGTTGTCGGGTCCCCAGCCGCTGCGTCATTCGCGAGGTGGGGCCGCCCGGGTGAGGTCGGTCACGGACCAACAGCTAGCGAGGTCATGGGCCATGGAGATGCCAAAGCCGACGCCTGGACACCTGAGACTGGAAGCGCTCGCGGGGCACTGGGAAGGGGAAGAGACGATGCACCCTTCACAGTGGGATCCCAAGGGAGGGACGGCCGCCGGTAGGACAACAAGCCGCGTCGCCCTGAGCGGTTTCGTGGTGATCACCGACTACGAGCAGGAGCGTGACGGCATCATCACGTTCGCGGGCCATGGCGTGTGGAGCTTCGATCCCGGAGAAGATCTCTACGTACTCCACTGGTTTGATTGCCTGGGTTCCCCCGCAGAGCGGTTTCTGGGCCGCTTCGATGGTGAGGTTCTCACCGTGGCTCACGGCGGCCCTCCTATGCACGCGCGCCTGACTTACGACTTGACCGACCCCCAGCTCCTCGTTTCGAAGATGGAAATGTCCCAGGACGGCGTCGCCTGGATCACGTTGTTCGATGGCCGTTACAAGCGGACCTGAGCGCACGGACCCAGGTGCTTATCAAGCGAACGCGAGGGAAGCATGCTCCACCGAATTCTGGACGGCCGCACCGACCTGGTCATGCACTACCTGGCTGAAGGTCATGCCGCGACCTCGACGGATCTGCACGGTCGACCCCTCATCACGTGGTGTGCCTACTACGGTGACGTGAGCGCCATTCGGCTCCTGCTCGCCAACGGTGAATCGCTCGAGTCGCTCGGAGACAACTTCGATCTGAACGGCGCGGCCTTTCACGGGCACTGGCAACTCTGCCAGTTCCTGATCGAGCAGGGGGCGGACGTGAATCACTCTCTCGCGGATACGGGAGAGACGCCTCTGCACGCGGCCCTATGTACGGCCAACCGGCCTGTGTACGATCTCATCGTCGAAATCCTGATCGCCAACGGCGCCAGTTCGAGTTGCACAACCAAGGCTGCCGTCGAAACCGGCGGGTTCATGAGAGATTGCCGGACGAAAGCCGAGACGCCCCTGCATCGGGCCGCCGCATTCAGCACCGCAAGAGCCATCCAGTTACTCCTGGACGCGGGCGCGGACAGAGAAGCCAGGGACATGAACGGGGACTCTCCCCTCACGTGGGCGAGCTGGCACCTCCGCCCGGCCTCGATCCTCAGGCAGTTGTGCTACGGTGAGTTCTCGATTCACCCAGAGAACGTGTCGACCTACGACCACGGCGCGGGCTGGAGCCAGATGGAGGCCAGCCTCCTCGGCAGACCCCATGTCTGAGCGGGGCCCCCTGCCTCCGATGTTCTTTCTCGGAGCGCTTCTTCTCGAAGCGGTGCTCCACTTCGGCGTCCCCTTGATATCCCTCATCACGAGCCCGTGGACCTGGCTCGGCGCGATCCCGATTCTGGTCGGGTTCATCGTGATGGTCGCCGGGGACAGGCAGTTGAAGCAGATCGAGACCGCGATCAGCCCCTTCGACCGGCCCTCGGCCCTCGTCCGCGAAGGCGTGTTCCGAATCAGTCGAAACCCGATGTATTTGGGGATGGTGCTGATGCTGCTCGGAGAGGCCGTGGTGTTCGGGACGGTGACTCCTATGCTTGTGCCCTGGATCTTCGCTTGGGTCGTTTCCGCCAGGTTCATCCGCATGGAAGAGGCCGTCCTGAGCGAGGTGTTCGAGACGGAATACGAGGACTATCGGGGCGAGGTGAGGCGGTGGCTGTGAGGCGGGCGTGTGCCGGCAGGACGCACATCGCGTCATGCTGGCGCGTCCGTTTCGCGGGTGTCATGAGCTTGTCCGAAGCGGACGTGACGTGCACGTTCGAATCGCCCCACACGGACGAGCGGCTGCTGGACGAACAGACGCCTCTTGGAGACGACAATTGAGCGTAACTATCGATTACACGCCCACGATGATGAATCCGACCGAGGTGCACGAGACGCTCAGCCGACATCAACTCGCCGACGGTTTCCGGATGGTCCTGGACCTCGAGCGCTCCCACGGATCGTGGCTACACGACTCGGTGACGGGTGAGGACTTTCTGGACCTCTTCACTTGCTTCGCGAGCTGGCCGCTGGGGTACAACCACCCGGCGATGATGGACCCGGATTTCCGCGCTGAGATCGAGCTCGTCGCGCGTAACAAACCCTCGAACTCCGACCTCTATACAACGCACATGGCAGAGTTCGTCGAGTGCTTCGCGGACCGCGTCACACCTCCTGGATTCCCTTACCATTTCTGGATTTCCGGCGGGGCGTTGGCAGTGGAGAACGGACTGAAGACGGCCTTCGACTGGAAGGCGCGCAAGATCGGGCCGGAGGCGGCGGATGATGGAAACAACCTTGTGGTCCTTCACTTCCGCCAGGCCTTCCACGGGCGCTCCGGGTACACGTTGAGCCTCACCAACACGGTGCCCGACAAGATCGCGTTGTTCCCCAAGTTCCCGTGGCCGCGCGTCCACAACCCCGCCGTCGAGTTCGACCTCGACGGTGGCATAGCCAACGATATCGAGTCAGAGGAGCGTCGGGCCTGCGACGAGATCGAGGCCGTTTTCCGAGAGCATGCGGGCCTCGTAGCAGCCATCATCATCGAGCCCATGCAGGGCGAGGGGGGAGACAACCACTTCCGCCCCGAGTTCCTCGCGAAGCTGCGAGCGTACGCCGATGAGCACGAAGCGCTCCTCATCTACGACGAGGTGCAAACGGGCTTCTACGGATCCGGCAAGGCCTGGTTGTGGCAGCACTACGACGTTCCGCCCGACATCGCCTGCTTCGGCAAGAAGACCCAGGTATGTGGCATCTATGCGAGCCGGCGCGTCGACGAGGTCGAAGGTCATGTGTTCGAGAAGTCCAGCCGCATCAACTCCACCTGGGGCGGCAACCTCGTGGATATGGTCCGATGTCGGAAGTTCATCGAGATCATTCAGGAGGAGAATCTGGCCGAGAGCGTGTTCCAGCGTGGAGTTCAGCTCATCGTCGGCCTGCGCGGGCTGGCGCGGGAGGGCAGACCGATGTCGAACATCCGTGGTATCGGATCCCTGGTAGCGTTCACGCTCGAGACTCCCGAAATCCGCGAGCGGCTGCTCAAAGATCTGGCTGCGAATCGTCTGCTCGCGCTGGCCTCCGGGCCGAGATCCATCCGCTTTCGCCTGCCGCTGGTCGTGACCGAAGAAGAGATTCAAACGGCGCTGGGGCGTATCGCGGATTGCGTCGCCCGGCTCTAGACGGCTGCGGCGCACGTGTGCGTCTGAAGCCGTAGTCCCTTCGGCTGCGGCCCCATCAAGAGGAGTTGCACGATGTCGAAGCCACGGTCCGACCAGCTCTTCCGCACCGCGCTGCTAGTCTTCGGTCTCGTCTTCATCTTCGGGATTTGGCCCCTGATGAAGGTCTGGCCGGCCGGATGGCAGTGGCAACCTGCACAGCCCGAGTACGAGGTAATGCTCCTCGGGGTCTATGCTACGCTCGGGGTGTTCCTCGTCATGGCGTCCCGGGCGCCGGAGAATCACCGCAGCCTTATTCAGTTCGCAGCCTGGTCGAGCCTGGTGCACGCCGGCATCATGGCGGTCCAGGTATTCAACGACTCGACCGAGAGCGGGCACCTGATCGGCGACGTGCCCGTGCTCGCCCTCGTGGGGATCGTGCTGCTGGTGCTCTCGCCGAGGGCCGGCAGACCGTCGGAGGCGAGCTGAGCCAGCCGGTCCCCCCGGAACCGGGATCGCCGCGTGGTCCTTCGTCTGATTGTGACCGCGCTCGCGGTGTACGTGTTGTATGCCGGCCTGTTGTTCTCGCTCCAGCGCCGCGTGCTGTACCCGGGAGCCGGACTCAGCCCGTGGTCGCCGTCGGGGTCTCGGGCGGGCGCGGAGACCCTTTCCCTCCCGACCTCGGCCGGCGGAGTCGATGCGTGGTACATGCCGGCCGCGGGGGAGAGAGCACTGGCCGCCGGTGAGGGCGCGCCCGCCGCGATCGTGTTTCACGGCAACGCCGAGTTCGCAGTGGATCTGCTGGACTGGTTCGCGCCGCTCCGGGAGCGCGGCATCGGGGCGCTGTACGTAGAGTATCCGGGGTTCGCCGGCTCCAGCGGGAGACCCTCGGAAGCGTCCGTTCTCGAGGCGGCCAGGGCCGGGTACGATTGGCTGGTCCGGCACCCCGACGTGGACCCCGAACGAGTGTTCGCGATCGGGCGGAGCCTCGGCGCCGGGGTCGCCGCCGGCTTGAGCCGGGAGCGCCCTCTGACGGCGCTGGTGTTGTGGTCCCCGTTCGTGAGCGTGGGGTACATGGCGCTTCGGCGGTACGGACTTCCCCCGTTTCTGGCGCGTGATCGCTACGACACGCGGGAGGCGATATCCGCGTACCCGGGCCCCGTGCTCCTCTTCCACGGGCGTCGGGACCCCGTGATTCCGTATCGCCACGCCACGATTCTCGCCGACGTGCGAGGGGACGCCGAGTTGATCACGTGGGAGTGCGGCCACAATGACTGTCCGCCCACGGCGGCCGAGTTCTGGGAGCCGTTTTCGGACTTCCTGGTGCAGAACCGAATCCTGAGATCGGAAGGCTCGTAATGGGACGCCTGGAGAAGAAGATCACGCTGGTCACGGGGGCCGCTCGCGGCATCGGCGAAGCCATCTCCGATGCCTTCGTGCGAGAAGGAGCCTCGGTCGTGCTCGGCGACATCAGAAACTCCCTCGGGCGAGAGGTAGCTGACCGACTTGGTTCGAAGGCTATGTACGCGCACCTGGATGTTCGGGACGAAAGCCATTGGGTCGCTACGATCGATCGTGTTCTGGAGCGCTTCGGCCATCTCGATGTCCTGGTGAACAATGCAGCGATTACGGGGCTCGACGAGGGTCTCGGCCCTAACGATCCGGAGCACGCGACCCTGGAGGCCTGGACCGCTGTGCATCGCACGAATCTGGACGGTGTCTTCCTCGGCTGTAAGCACGGGATACGGGCGATGCGCGCCACGCGGATCGGTTCGATCATCAACATCTCCTCGCGCTCGGGACTGGTCGGGATACCGGGCGCCGCGGCGTATGCCTCGAGCAAGGCGGCGGTCCGAAACCACACGAAGACCGTGGCGTTGTATTGCGCCCAGGAGGGGTTGAAGATTCGCTGCAACTCCGTTCACCCGGCTGCCGTGTTGACCCCGATGTGGGACGCGTATCTCGGTGAGGGACCCGAACGAGAGGAACGCATACTCGCGATTGCGATGGAGAATCCGTTGCGTCGGTGGGGCACCACGTCCGAAGTGGCCGAGACGGTCGTGTTCTTGGCATCCGACGAAGCTCCTTACATGACGGGAGCGGAGATCAATATCGATGGGGGGCTGCTCGCGGGGGACGTCGAGGCACCGCTCAGCGAGTGACGGCATACCTGCTCGCGCCGCCTCGGCGAACCTTGGCCATATTCGGAACGTACCTTGGGCGGCGAATGGACATCGGTTCGCGAAGCGCCAGAACCGACTGCACGGAGTCGAGAACTATGACAGCCTATACGTGTGACGTGTGCGGCATGAGCATCGGCACCATGACCTGCGGCCAATGCGGGCAGGATCTCGAGCACGCGACGCTTAGCAAGGATGATGGGACCACGGTTCACGTCTCGAAGTGTCCGGACGGCCACGGCATGGTGAAGTCGCCAATGTGCTGCGGTCAGGACATGGCCTGCCCTATGTAGGAGTAGGTCCTGCTCGATGTAGAAATCAGGACTCGGAGATTTCACGCGAGTCGTTGCCGGGATCGTAGTCGAGGACCACGCCAGCGGGATCGAGGATGACCTCCACGGGTCGCTCGCGCAGGGTCGCCTCGACGATCTGACGCCGATCGCGAGACCGGAGGACCTCGGTCCACAGGACCTCATCCCCTGTCCGGGCCTCCAGGGTCACGGGCATCCATGCATCCCCTTCCCGCAGAACTTCGACGCGGACCGTCCACCCGTCGTCAGTCTCCTCGACCCTCACGTCCCCGATCGCGTAATCCAGCGTGCCGGTGGTGTGCAGCCATTGATCGAAGAACCAGTCGAGGTCGAGCCCGCTCACATCCGCCACCACCGCCCGGAAGTCGGCCTCGGTTACGTGCTTGAGCGCATGGCGCGCGTAGTACTCTCGCAGGATCTCACGGAACGCGTCATCGCCTCCCACGAGGCTCCGGAGCATGTGATACATGAACGAAGGCCGGGTATAGGCCATGTAGCCGTACAGATCGAAGTTCGGGAAGTCCTCGGAAACGGTCGAGATCGGGTGCGTGAAGCCACCGCTCTCAGACCGCGCCATCCGTTCGCGGGTCCGACGCCAGCCGCTCTGGTCCCCGTTCTCGAACGCCCACGAGCTCAGGAAGCTCGCGAATCCCTCATCGAGCCAGGCCTCCTTCCACTCGTTGTTCCCGAAGATCCCATGCGCGTATTGGTGCGCGGTCTCGTGCATGATGATCCCATCTCCGGCGGACCCGTCCATGATCACCATCGGGAATTCGGTGCCACCCCCCTCGAGCCGGTGGAGGTTGGTGAGCTGCGGCCACGGGTAGGGGCCGAACACGCCCTCCAGGAACTCCAGCGCGCGGATCGTGCTTTGGACTGCACGCCCGTCTCCCCAGCTGCCCTCGTCACCCGGTCGATACAGCACGTGGATCGAGATGGGGCGGGTCCGATCCCCGCGAGGGGCGATCTCGCCGCCCTCGTGCATGTAGTCCGGGCTCGTGCTCCAGGCGAAGTGGTGTACATCCTCGGCGTAGAAACGGACACGTTTTCGCCCGGGAGTCTCGGAGCTCTGGAGGAGACCCAAAGCCAGTCGGTCGGGGACCTCGTACCAATCGCGTTGCTCGACGATCGTCCCGTCGTCGGTGCTCGCCCACCCCGGATCACCCGAGACGGGTGCGCCCGTGGCGCCCAACACCTGGTCCTCCGCCACATCCAGCAGCACGTCGTAGGTGGCGAACTCCCCGTAGAACTCGCCCTGCGGATACAGCCGGTGGTGCGCCCACCCCGTGTGGTCGTAGGGCGCGACTCTCGGATACCACTGCGCGAAGTCGTATTGCCGGCCCCGCCGACACTGGCGCCGGCAGATTGTCGAGGGACGCGCCTCCCACTCTAGCTCGAGCGTCACGCGGCCACCGGGGGCGAGGGGCTCAATGAGGACCAACTCGAGAATCGTGGAGTCCGGGGCAGCGGGGTACGAGGCCGGGAGCTCGGTGCCTTCGGAGCGGGCCGCGAGCAGCCGCTCGAAACCGTGCTCCGGATCGGTCAGCTCCTGGAAGTTCAACTGCCGCCGGCGCTCAGCGCGTGCCCAGGCGGAGTTGGGACGAAACGCGTTGAGGTGTTGATGAAAGAAAAGGCGATCCAGTGTGTCGGGCGACCGGTTCACGTACGTGATGCGGGCGAGTCCGTGTAGCACTCCGCGGCCCTCGTCCAGCGTGGCCTCGATAATGTAGTGGATCTCCTGCTGCCAGTATGCGTCGCGAGAAGCGTCCGGACCCTGGGCGCAGGCCACGCCGGGTGCTCCGACGGCCGCGATGATCAGGCGGACCGTCGACCACCGATTCCACGACTGAATCAGCGACCGACGACGAATGAGCGCGGCGGTGCGCCTCATGCTCTCTCCTTCGTTGAAACCCGCGATTTCCGAACCTCGCCACCGAGCCTCGACCACCAGGGCCGGACCCGCCGACACCCTCGGGAAGGCCCGGAAGCTACCCTGCACTCGGGTTGCCCTCAAATTACGCGAACCGGGCGCCGCGGCCCCTTGTCGGTTGCCGGATCGACTGCGAGGTTGGGGCAAGCGGGCACCGAAGACCACCCGAACCCGGTTTTCCCGCCAGTTTGGCTACCACCCGGGAGCCTGAAGCGAGTACCGCGGACCATGCGGAGTGAGGAGAGGGAGGAGAGGACTTGTCTCAACCCACCGTACAACGAGAGCGAGTACAGATCCGGTTCATCGAGCAGGAGATGAGGGATTCCTTCATCGACTACTCGATGAGCGTGATCGTCCAGCGGGCTCTGCCCGATGCGCGAGACGGGCTCAAGCCGGTTCACCGGCGGATCTTGTACGCGATGCGGGAGGAGGGCCTCCAGCCCGGCCGGCCGCACAAGAAGAGCGCCACCGTCGTCGGCGATGTGCTCGGCCGCTACCACCCACACGGGGACAGCGCGGTCTACGACACGATCGTTCGGATGGTGCAGGACTTCTCGCTCCGGTATCCGCTGATCGATGGGCAGGGGAACTTCGGCTCGATCGACGGGGACAGCGCCGCGGCCTATCGGTACACCGAGGTGCGGATGACGCCCCTCGCCGTGGAGCTGCTGGGCGAGATCGATCGCGACACCGTAGACATGCGCCCCAACTTCGACGGCCGTCTCACCGAGCCGGAAGTGCTGCCCTCACGCCTGCCCGAGCTTCTGCTGAACGGATCGGATGGAATCGCGGTCGGGATGGCGACCAAGATCCCGCCACAGAACCTCGGCGAGCTCTTGGCTGCGGCGGATCACCTGATCGCGCACCCGGAGTGTGAGATAGAAGATCTTCTCGCGCTCGTTCAGGGGCCCGACTTTCCCACCGGCGGCTACATCTGGGGCCGCAAGGGAATCCTGAATGCGTATCGCAAGGGCCGCGGTCTGATCGACATGCGAGCCCGGATCCACGTCGAGGAGGGACGCTTCGGCAAGAGCTCGCTCGTCGTCACGGAGCTTCCGTATCAAGTCAACAAGACGCGTGTGATCGAGCAGATCACGAAGATGGTGCGCACCGGGCGCTCCGACGCGATCACCGAATTGCGGGATGAGTCTGACCGGGATGGCGTGCGCCTGGTCATCGAGCTGAAGCGGGACGCCGACCCGGAGAAGGTCGTGCGCACGCTCCACAAGAAGACCCAGCTCCGGTACACCTACGGGGTCATCATGCTGGCGCTCGTGGATGGGCGCCCCGAAGAGCTCGACCTGAAGCGGGCCCTTCAGTGCTGGGTGGATCACCGGCTCGAGGTGATCCGGCGCAGCGCCGCTCACGATCTCGAGCGCTCACGCGACCGGGCGCACGTCGTGGAAGGTTTGATGCGTGCCCTCGATGACATCGATCGTGTCATCGAGATCATCCGCGGCTCCCGCACCCCTGACTCGGCGCGCTCGAAGCTCTGCAAGGAGTTTCGGCTTTCAGAGCGGCAGGCCGAGGCCATCCTGGCCATGCGGCTCGCACAGCTGACCGGCCTGGAGAGAACGAAGCTGCGCGACGAGCTCTCCGCCTTGAAGAGCGCGATCGTGGAGCTCGAGCATCTCGCGGGCGAGGAGGATGCGCGGAGGGAGTTCCTGCGCGAAGAGTTGAGCGAGCTCGCCGAGCGCTACGCGGATCCCCGCCGAACCGAGATCGTCGACGACACGGAGACATTCAAGCTCCCACGCGGGGGCGGCCACGAGGCAAAGCTCGTCCTGATCAGCCGGCAGGGATACGTGAAGGCCCAGCCGGCAATCTCGGGTGGCGGACTCGCGGGCGCGGAGGCGCTGGCTTCCCGCGAGGGGGACTTCGCCCGGCAGGCGTTCCTGTGCCGGGCCTCCCACAAGCTGCTCCTCGTCACGGCTCGCGGGAACGCATACGTCCTACCGATCTCGGAGTTGCCACAGGGAACCCGGAGCTCGCGCGGTAAGCAACTCGAGGACTTCATCGATTTCGAGCTGGGGGACGAAGTCGCCGCGGTGCTACCGATCGAGCAGTTCGACAACGATCGGTACGTGTTCGTCGCCACGCGACAGGGGCAGGTGAAGCGGACGGCGGTTTCAGAGTACGCGAACGCGCGGGCCGGAGGCATCAAGGGAGCCGGGCTGGCTCGGGGTGATGAGGTCGTCTCGGCGTTCTTGACCGACGGCGGGGCGGAGATTCTGCTTGCCACCCGTACCGGCCACGCGATTCGGTTCGCGGCGGATGAAGTCCGGCCCATGGGGCGCACCGCGCGCGGCGTCAAAGGAATCGAGCTGGCCAAAAGGGATCTGGTCGTGGCGGCGGTCGCACCGCGACGGGATGCCGACCTGCTCGTCGGTACGAGCGGTGGGTACGGGAAGCGTGTCCCGCTGACGGAGTTTCGCCGACAGGGAAGAGCCGGCAGAGGTGTGAACATCCTGCCTGAGCGCGCCAAGGTCGGAGACCTCGTCGGGCTCCTCGAAGTGCACCCGAACGACCAGGTCGCCTGGGAGTTGTCGGACGGCGACGTGGCGACGACCGCCGCTTCGGATATCCTCACACGAGCCCGGCGCGAGGCGGGGCGATCCGCCGTGGAGATACCGGCCGGAGGGGCCGTGGAGGCCATCCACCCCTTGAGAGCCTCACCCGTGTCGACCGAGGACGAGGTCGCGACAGCTCCCGAGGGGGCGGATCCCATGCCCGCCGAAGACCGAGGTGTCACGCCGGTCGAGACGAGCGAGGCTGGAGGCGTCGCCGGTAACGGTCGCGTTCAGCAGGCTGAGCTCGGTTTCGAGGCTTGACGCCAACCGACAGGCCACCTCACGCGGACATCGCGGCTCCGGGTGTTGCGACTTCCGACGTCGCGGCTCCCGACGAGGAAGGCCGGCAGTTTCGCCAGGGCGTTTATCGGCCGATTCCCTGTGCGGGGCTTCCCGACGCGCCCGACGATCCGCGGTTCCCGGTTCGAGGAAGCGGGCCACCCTTCAAGCTCCTTCAGGACATTCCCCGAGTACCCCGGCTGCGTCACCTCATCGGGCCCTCGGTCATCGCGCTGGGCATGGGCCTCGGCGCGGGGGAGTTCCTTCTGTGGCCCAACCTCGTGACGGTGAACGGTTACGGAATCTGGTGGCTTTTCTGGATCGGCGTCCTCACCCAGTTCGTCGTGGTCGCGGAGATCGAGCGATGGACGGTCGCGTCCGGTGAGTCCATCTTCGCCGGAATGGCCAGGCTCGACAGATTCGGCTTCTGGCCCTGGTTTTTCCTCGCGGCGACCCTGATCAGCTTCTTCTGGCCCGGTTGGGCGTCATCTTCAGCGGATTTCGTGGGGCAGATCATCGAGGTCGTCACCGGCGCGCGCCCGGCGTGGCAACCCATCGCGCTGTTCATGCTCGCGTTCATCTGGGTCGGACTCGCCGTCTCGAAGATCGTCTACAATGCGCTCGAGCGATTCGAGTTCGGCCTCGTGCTCGGTTTCTTCCCGCTCATGACGATCACGTTGATCGTGATGGGGCTCGTGCCTTCGGATCTGTGGGCGCTGGCAAAGGGTGCGGCGTCCGTCGGCAACGCGCCTGCGGCGCTCCTCACCGGTGACCAATTCCCCACCCTCTTGCTCGCCGTCGCCTACGCGGGGACAGGGGGGACGATCCTGCTCGCGCAGTCACTGTGGATTCGGGACAAGGGGTTCGGGATGGGCGCCTACCAGGGTCGCATTGCCGGCATCCGGGGGCGCAACGAAGAGATCAGCGAGACCGGTTTCGTGTTCGACCCGGCCCCGGGGGGAACCGCGCTCCGGCGCTTTCGGGGGTGGATGCGGGTCGCCCGGCGGGAGCTACTGATCACGTTCGTCCTCCTCATCCTCCTCAGCGTGGTTCTCACGACCATGCTCGTCACCTCGACGATCGGGACCGGGAACGAGGAGCTCGCGGGTGATCTGACCGGCATGGTCGCCCGCCAGGGTGTTTCGATCGAGCGCGTGGGTGGGGTGTGGCTACGTGTGGTTTTCCTCTTGGGCGGGGCTTTCGCGCTCTTTTCGACCCAGCTCGGCATCGTGGATACGGTGACGCGGATCACAGGAACCGTCTTCTACGAGCGTTACGGCCGCCGCACGAGCTTCTGGACGCTGAAGCGGACCTTCCTGCTCTTCCTCACACTGGTCGTGCTGGCCGCCATGGCGATCATCCTCGCCTCCTGGATCGGGGGCGAGGGCCTGAACGCCCTGCAACCGAACTTCCTCGTGCTGATCGCGGGACCTTTCACGATCGCCAGCATGTACGTGTACGCTCTCGTGGTCGGTTACATGAACGCGCGACGCCTCCCCGACCAACTCTCGGCGCCGTCCTGGACGCGGGGGGGGATGGTGTGGGCCGCAACGCTGTGGGGGTGGTTCACCGCGGAGCAGCTGGCGCGCGTCATCATGGGCGGGCTCGGTGCCGAGACCGCGGTCACCGAGTCACTCGCCTGGCACCCGGTGCGCGTAGTGTTGTACGCGCTGTGGCTGGCGTCCTTGCTCTGGTTCGCCTGGGCCACGCTTCCCCGGCGCGGGAGACGCTCCTAGAAGCGATCCTCCGCGACCGCCGAAGGGCGCACCGCAAAATCTCGCCTAGAGCGACGTCTCGGGAACGGCGGCGCTCATCTTCGTCTCGATCTCCTCGGCCGGTTTCATTTGCGAGAGGTCGAGCGAAAAATCCGGCCGCTCTACGGGCTCGAGCTTGTCCAGCAGTTCTCGTACCTCGCGCGGTGCGAGACCGAGCTCCTTGATCGCATCCGCCGACAACGCCTCGGCTCCGGCCCGGACGCCGATCCCA
>JBDHHV010000152.1:0-10745 GCA_039589195.1 Gemmatimonadota bacterium
CTCGAGTACCTGTCGATCCCCACGGCGCAACCGGATCCTTCGTATGGCAGGCATGCACAGAACATAATCATCCAACCCCAACATGACCATCGCACTTGTGTTACACTACACTAGCACCTCGGGGCGGGTGCCCCTCGCCCAACCCGGCTCGTGCCGGGTTCGCCAGTGGCCGGGACGTTAGACGCCATTCGGGTTCGCACGGGGTGGTTTCATGTGTGATGGCTGACGAGATGGAGCGACATCGGGAGGGACGTCGCCGTCGCGGCACGGCAACCGTGGCAACGGCTTCACTGCTGGCCGTCCTGTTAGGCTGCGGCGGCTCGACGGGTCCGGCCATGCAGCTTACCGGCACGTTCGGTCTAATCGAGTACGATGGGGCCATGATCCCGATCGACGAGGGTCCGCTGCCGACGCGCTCTGGCGGCATTTCGAACTGCCACAGGGTCATTGCCGATGGGGCACTGTCTCTTGATCCCGAGAGGCGACGGTTCGCACTTCATTATTCAGTGCGACGATCATGTGACAGCTGGATTCTGAGCCAGCCTGGCGAAACAGGCGACTATCGGCCATCCAGCCGGGCTCTGCGTTTCCAGTCGTCCGTCGGAGATTTCGGTGGACGGGTTCGAGGCGATGGCGCGATTGTGGTGGAGTTCTTCGAGCACACGCTCGTATTTGGCGGGTCACCGCATCGTGCGCCGAGGGCAGAGGGTCAGTTTGACCTTGTCGATCTGGTGCAGGTGCCGATCGAGAATACCGATGCCGGAAATCCCCCCGGGGCGTCGGAATGCCCATTATTGATCGATCATGGAATCTTGGAGCTTCAGCCGTCGTCGGGCGGAGGAATGGCCGGTCGATTTGATATGGACTACGCCCTACGTCGCTCCTGCACCGGTGAGATAGCTACCCGTCACGACGAGGCCGGCAGCTATGAACAGGTTGCGGGCTCCCTCACTTTCGTGGGTGAGATCAGCCCGAACGTCGTGCACCCGTTTCGGGGCCGCGTCGGTGAACAGGCGATTGTGCTCTTCATCGGGCATGACCTGTTATTCCGCTCGGCGGTAGCTGACCCCGGGCAATGAAGCTTTGCGGATCCGAATGGCGTCTAACGGGTCCACTGGCGGCTCGGGCTGGAGCCCTCGCCCAACCCTCGGGCTAACGCCCGTCGGGTTCGCCAGTGGCCGGGACGTTAGACGTCATTTCATGGGACTGTTGAGATGGTAGACCTACTTCGGGTCAGGAACCTTGGTTGGGCAGCTGTCAGTGGTGTGCTCGCCGTCGCGTTCGCGCCTGCAAACGTCGTTCTGAGTCAGCAGAGCACCTCCAAGGACACGAGCGATGCACACTGATCGTGCATAGCGCGGCCGTGCCGCCGAACACTCTGCGGGGTGTGATCATTGACCGAGAGACGGGGCACCCGATCGTTTCGGCTCAGATATTCCTCAACGAGACGACGGTGGGCGCACTGGCTGATTCGATGGGATGGTTCAGTCTTGAGGCTCCCTCGTCGGGGGAATACGAGGTTGTAACGCGCTTCATAGGGTACAGGGAACAACGGCTCCGAGTCGAGATGGGCGACCCCAACGGCGCGGCCGCACGGATAGCACTTGCTCCGAGCAGAATTCCTAACTGCGGCCTGATCGTAAACTCCGTGACGCGGGCCCGGAGGGGTTCAGTGCGCGTGTTCGTACGGGATGTGCTTACTGGTATCGGGCCCAATACTCCCGTCGCGCTCCGCGTGCGTAATGCGCGAGGTCCGAAGCTGGATTCTGCACGCCCCAGCGGTCCCGATCGATCGGTCTATCTGACGGCTGGACGAGGCGACGGTCCGTTTGATGTGGAGGTTGTGGCGCCAGGTTATGAGCCGTGGGCTCGCAACGGAATCGTGATCGAGCGAGACGAATGCGGGATCAGGAAGAGCCCTCCCCTGCAAGCTTGGCTGCTGCCGAAGGGCGATTCAAGCCCGAGCGACCACGAGGCTTCGGTCCGTTGGTGGCGATGAAACGACGTCTAACAGGACCACTGGCGGCTCGGGGGGGGGGCTCGCCCAACCGGCCTGCGGCAGGTTTGCCTGTGGCCGGAAACGTCTGAGCTGCCTTGCCTCTAGGCTGCTACCTTCGGCGACCGAAAGGACCGGAGTGCCTCCTCGAGCTCTTCGTCTACGATGTGTGTATAGGTTTCGGTCGTCTGGATGCTCGCGTGCCCGAGCGCCTTCTGCACCAGCCGGAGGTTCTTCGTCTCCCGGTACAGATCCGTCGCGAACGTGTGCCGTAGCGTGTGAGGGCTCACCTTCTCCGCCTCGGCGATCCCTGCCCGCTCCGCGAGCCGGCTTACCAGGTGTCGTAGGTAGCGGGTCGAGAGCCGGCTGCCGTCTCGGGTGGGGAACAGGTAGGGGCTCTCCGGCCGCCGCTCGAGCCACTCACCGATCTCGTCCCGTAGGTCCTCGGAGATCCAAAGCACACGGTCACGGGCACCCTTGCCCTCACGGACGATCAGCTTGCAGGTGCGCATATCCAGGTGCTCGGGCCGGAGCGCCACGACCTCGCCAGCCCGGAGCCCCGTAGCCAGCATGAGCCTGAGCATGATCAGGTTTCGGTGTGGCGAGACGTAGCGCGGGTTGAGCTGCACGAGGAGCGCGTCCTGCTCCTCCGGGCCATGGGTCCACCATCTGTCTGGTCGCTAGTACCGAGAACGATACTTCTCGGTATCTATGCACAGGAATAGCGACCGATGAGACCGAGGTCAAGGGCAAGCGGTACGTATTCACGGTTTCGGGGGTCAGAAGCCGCCGCGCTCGAACCGGGGATCCCAACCCCGCTGGCGATGTTTTCGCGCCTCGAGCGCCACTAGCCGTTCGAGCCCGTAGTCCGTGTTTCGGTCTCGCACTGGCGGGAGGCCCCTCAGCTCGTACGGGATTCCTGCCTGCACCTGCCTCGCCCGCAGCTCGCGCCGTTCACGCTCCTCCTCCGTCGGCGCGCGCCGCAGGTACGACATGACCATGTAGCGGAGCGCCGCGATCGCGTCCGCACCATCCGCAGTGTTGTCGTCGGGGTCCTGCCGCTGGGCCTGTCCTTCAGGGGGCTCGGGATACCGCCACCTGCGGAGTTCCCAGAGCAGCCGCGAGCCGGTCTCGGGGATTCCGTCGGAGGCCGCGCCGAGCCCGATCCGCCACTTCTGGCCCGCACCGAGATCCGAGCGAAACGTGAGCGCGTGCCGGCCGAGCAGGTCATTCAGCTTCTCGACTGACGGTCGCCGCAGTTTGCTCTCGCGGTCCACGGAAGTGACGTGGTACGGGCTCCCGATCCGACGGAAGGCGCGGTTGAGCTCGTTGATGTCGGTCTGGTTCGCGGAGTCTCCATAGATACGAGTTCCCCGCGACGCCCCGATCGCTTGGAGCTTCTCGTGGATTGCATGGGCACGGGTCTCCAGGGGTTCCCGTTGAGAGAACAGCTCGTCCACGAGGTGGACTCGGCCTTCGTCGTCCACCACGGCGGACACGAACGCGAACCGCCAATGGCCGAAGTCGATCCCTCCGTAGACCGGCCAACGCTTCTGCTGCACCGCGTGACGGAGTGCGGCGTCACTCCAGGTCCTCGTGTGGTCGGCGGCGTTGTAGGCCAACGCGACCCCGTGCGCCTGCTTCGGCGAGATCCCGCGGATTCGGCTCTCGAGGATGGCCGGCGAGTGTTTGTACTTTTCCTGACGCCGCTCGATGGATGCCCGGCCCACGGCACCCTCGACGACCTCCCGGCCGGTCACCACGTTCGGGTAGTCAAGCGCCGAAGCCCTGATGTGTCGGACACCCGGCGACAGGCAGAACTCGTGTAGCGTGTCCCCCTGCCAAACCGGGTTTCCCAAAGCGAGCCGCAGGTTGTGCTCCCCGGTGCAGGTATGCTCAAACGCCCCCATTACCGCCGGGTGAATCCCGGGCGTCTCCTCGAAGATCAAGAGCATGTCGGGGTTGTGGAACCCCTGCGCGCGAGCGGCCAGCGTCTCGTCAGCACCGACCCCGCACACGAACGCCGTGGCTGCCCAGGTCTCCCGCTCCTCGACCCCCTCCTTCATGCGGAGCTTCCCGTCCAGGAGCTGGGCCGAGGGAAAGTGTCGCTGGAACCGGGGAAACAGCCTCCCGATCTCCCGCCAGACGTGGAGCTTGAGCTGCGCTTCCTTCGGGGCGATCGTGACGACGATCGAGTCCTCGAACGACGCTAAGAACCAGAGCGTGATGCACGCGGCGAGGAACGTTTTCCCGACCCCGTTACCGGACTCCACCCCCACGTCCTCGGCAGCCGCGAGGCCGTCCAGGAGCGCGACCAGCGGGTCGCGAGTCCCGTCCCACGCGTGCGTCTCGTAGCCCTCATTCTCCGACCAGGTCAACGTCTCGCGGGGGATCCCTAGCTTCTCGACGATCCAGTCGAGGGGACGCTCTTGGTACTCGGTGTGGGGGGCTACAGCTCTCTGGAGCGAGAGCGCGAGGTGCGCGTGCAGAAGCTCTAGATCGGTCGGGTCAAGGGATCGAGTAGCCGGCATCCTCTAACAGCGCCTTGAGCCGCCCAGGGCCAGCGGCGACAACCTCCTCGACCGTCTCGCGGGGCAACTGATTCACGTACTGGAGAACCTGGATGAGGATCGGGTTCTCCCGCTTCCGGGTGGCCAGTCGCTCGTCCGTCCGTTCGAGCCACCAGCGGGCCGTCTGCGTGTCGTCCTCGTCCCGGATCGCCTCTAGGACCCGCCCCCGGGCCGCAGCGTCCACTTCACCGGCCCAGAGCTCACGTGCGGTCTCGAGCGCAGCTGACCAGAGGGCTTGGTCCGCCTCCCAACCGCGCACCGTGCGCTCGCCACAACCTGCCGCCTTCGCCGCCTCCCGCTGGGTCGCTCCGAGCGACCGGAAGTAAGCAGCCAGCACAACCTTCGCCCAGTTCGGGTGTCGCCTTTCGGCCGTGCCGAGAGCGGCAGGAATCTGCGGTTTCGGTAAGTCCATATACCAAATCTAGTCTCTCCTTTGGCCCCGAACAAACACCAAAGACCGAAGGTGCTTTCCAGTGCGAAGTGGTTGGGTAGGCGTCCAGCCATGTGTTGCAGTCGCCCTTATCGAAGCGCCCTGTCAAGGCTGGCGTAGATCGTCGCACTCAACGTGCCGGTCGGCTCACAATAGTATGAGTAACCCATGTAGGAGTCGGGACCCGATAGCTCCCGCAGGCGCACGGTCGTGTTGAATCGTGTAACGCTCTGCCAGCTCCTCGAAGCTCGCCCCTTGCAGAACCAGATCCGCGTAGGTGCTGCCCAGGAACCACTCATCGAAGATCTGTCGAGCCTCCGGAGCCCGGGACAGAATGAAGTCGGCGAACTCCATGGTCGTCGCTCCCGCCTGTCGGTGCTCCGCCAAGAAGTCCTTCAGGATCTCCAGCAGGTGCGCCCGACCGATCCGCCGGTGTAAGAGACCGAAGAAGATTCCCCCGCCGCTATACGCAACGGCGCTCGTCGCATCCCGCTCGCCAGCTTGGGCGAGAGGAACGTCCTGGTATTGGGTGTCCCTCTCCAGAGTGCTCCTTAGAAGCTCCACATAACGTTCGAGCAGACTGTCGAACCGCCCCGGTTCCTCAAGTTCGGCGGCGGTCACGGCCATTAGGTACATGGCCAGGCCCTCGTTCCAACGCGAAGGATGGAGACCGACCTCTTTCACGTTCCACAAGTGGGAGATCTCGTGGTATAACTCGACCATGCCCGAGGCGTCCCGAAACGCGGTTGCCTCCTGGATGATGGTGGGGCGGAGGGCCTGGGAGCCGTGCCATTCCGGGATCTCGACCACGACAAATGATGCCGGGTTGTGCAAGGCTCCAAACCAGGTTTCGTAGAGAGCCATGGCTTCATCGATACCTTGAGATACGAGCTCAGCGCCGGCTCGGTCCTCCGAAAAGTGGTAGACGCGGGTCGTACCCGACTCGATCACCTCGTACGGTCCGACGGGCAACACGATCTGATTGCTGGGTTCGCGGCTCTGGTAAGCCCATGTCGTCCACCCATCCACGGTGCTCTTACCGGTCAACTCGAGCCCGCTGGCCACCACGAGGCCGTCCGGCACTGTAACCTCCACCACCTGCTTGAACGCATCACCACCCCGAAGACGTCCATTGAGGCCGTCTCTCGTTGGCTCCGCGAGGTGGGGATATGAGGATGATTCGGCTCGAATGATGGTGAAATCCGGGTCAAGCGACTCTTGGACGTAGAGCATCCCGGATTCTTGGACGCCATCCATCCCGCCGGCGTAGTCGATTCCCAGCGTCAGGGTGTCGCCAGGCGGAAGGGGACCATCCAGACTGACGGTTACCGCGTTCGCCTGATACAGCTCCCACTCCTCCAGGCCAGTCAGCCGCTGTGAGAATCCCAGGGGTCGGCCGTCACCCGTTCGCACCGCCTCGACCCGCAGGAGCCGATTGAGCACCACCGGTACCCGATCCACCGACGACTCGAGCGTATTTGTGAATGTGATCTTGGCCGTAGCGGAGAGCGTGTTCCTGGGAGCGAATATGCCCCGCTCCTCAAGGTTGAGATGCAGAGAGAGTTCATACTTCACAACGTCGAGGCTCGTCGTTTGAGCGCTCAGCAACACGGGTGCGCAACATCCAAGACCTGCAAGAATGAGGGTACGGAACCTGTTCCCCCGCGCGGGTTCAGCCTTTACGAAACTGTGAAGCGCTGTGTTCATGGGAGCTCCTGAATCTCCTGCCTGAATCTCCTCAGGATCGGCAACGTGATCTGAGCGGCCGCGTCACTGGCGGGTGATTCAACCGGGGCCGCGACCTCCACCGTTCCTTCTTTGATGCCACCATTCGACCGTGCGCTTAGCGCCGTCGTCTCGATTCTGCTCCGCTGGGCTGAAGACTCGGGGGCTCGACCACTGCAGCCCTGCTTCTGAGATCTCGCGCTGAGGTCGGGTGGGGCGTCCCGGAGGGTTGGCGGGTCCGTGCCTATCCGGAGCAGTCGCGATACCCGCGACAATCGTTGAACTTGATTCCGCCGATGGGCCGTCGCCTACTCTGGGCGTCGAAGGCGGATGTCGCCGCGAAAGCTGGATGCTGTGACGATCGCCCCGCCACCGTTAAGCGCGAATTCCACGCGGCTCCAGCCACCCGACCCCCATGGTCTGGCAGGCGCCGATGGACCGCGGTCGTTGTGGATGGCCCCCAGGTACGTATCCAGCTGCAGGCGGGCTCGGACGTCCTCGTCGAGCGTCAGCTCAACATCTCCACTGTGAGATTCCAGCGCGACGGTGGCCTCAGACGATATGGTGGCTGCGAACGCGATGGAACCGAACGTGCTCCTGACGTCGGCGCTATCCAGTGGATCCATTGAGACCACGTCGATGTCACCGTTTACAGTCTGGATCCGCACTCCCCCCCTGCCGGTATTGACATGCACGTCCCCGCTACCTGACGTGACGACGACTTCGCGTGCCCTGCCCGCCTCGACGCGGGTCGTCCCGTGATAGGCGGTCACGAACACACGCTCCGCATCGCCTTTGTAGACGCATGAGTCGAAGAAACTCTCGAGCCGCACGTCGCCTTCCACGCCGAGTACGGTCACGCTGCCCGTGGACGTTTGGACCGAAACCCGCGATTTGCGGGGGACCGTCACGAAGATCGTGTCATTGAGAGCTCGACCGGGCTCGGCCGACTCCTCGGGTCGGACAACGATGAAGAATCCCCGGCTGGCTGACCTGTTGATACGGAGCCTCTGGCGGGCATGCGGGTCCGATTTCCGCACGCGTACTTCCGACCGGTTCCACACGTCGATGTGGACGCTCGCGTGCCGCGCTTGAATAGACACCGCGTTCGTCTCCCCGGCGGGCCAGGTCCGGTCCACAGATCCGACCTGCGCCTGCCCGACCCGAGGTGCGCAGACGCTTACGAGCATGGCCAGCAACCCGATCCGTCTTGACATCGACTTTCCGGGAGCATTTCCCGGCAGGTGTCCGCAATCGTCGGCGCCACTCCGGGGGGAGAGCATCAGAGGCGCGCGACCGAAGCCAAGCGTTCGAGGAGCCAGATGTGCTGCTGGTATCCCTCATCGAGCTTCTCGAGCAACTCGCGACTGTCGGGGTCGAGCCTCAGCGCCTCGCGGATGTCGGCCAGCGCCGCGCCTATCGACGCCAGATCGTCCTGCGCAGAGGCTGCCAGATCCCAGCCAAGCTGTTCGGATCTCTCATCGACCAGATGTCTCAGGCGAGCTATGATGGGCTGATACACGCCGTCAACGTCTGCCGCCGTGACCGTGCCTGTCCCACCCGGCTCTCCAGGGACGGTTCGTCCCACCAGCGGTGCAGACCGCTGTTCCTCAGGATTCGACCCGCTTCGCACGGTGGCGAGAATGCCGCCCGCGATGATGAGTAGAGTGGCAGCGGCTGCAATCGACCATCGGCCGCGAACTCGATCGCGAATCTGTCGCTGCCCAGTGGGTGCATGTCTCTTGACATGCGTGTGTGATGCCTCGAGCGAGCGCACTGAAGGCTCCGCGCCGCCCACCTGGTCCTCGATCTCCGGCCAGAGGTCCCGTGACGGAGTTGCTGGGCCGGTCAGATCCTGTAACCGGGACAGAAGTGCTTGGGCCTCTGCCAGACGCCCGCGACAGGATGCGCAGCGCTCGAGGTGTCCCTCGATCGAGCGGCGAGCCGCGCTGTCCACCTCGTCCTCCAGGTAGGCGTAGAGCTTCTTTCGGTGCAGATGGCGGGAGATCATGGCGTTAGGCTCCGTCTCAGCTGCTCTCGTGCGAAGAACAAATGCGCGCGAGAGGTTCCCTCGGCGATGTCAAGGGTCGCCGCCACCTCAGCATGGCTATAACCCTTCAGGTCGTGGAGCACGAGGACCGCTCTGGCACGGACTGGAAGCCGCGTAATCGCTCTTTCCAGGGCGACCCTGTCCACCACGCGTTGCGTCTCGGCTTGCGGTTGCCGGTCGTATTCCAGGGCTTGCCTTCGGAGCGGCTGCCAACGATGGCGCCGCTGACTTCGCTCGGATTGAAGGACGACGTTCGTCGCCACCCGATAGAGCCAGGTCGGGAACGAGCTCTCGAACCGAAAGGAGCCGAGTCGTTCCCAAACACGGACCCACGTGTCTTGTGTCAACTCCTCTGCCCGACACTCGTCGCCTACCATCCGGAGACAAATCGCGTAGACACCATCAACGTGAGCCCGGTAAAGAGCTTCCAGTGCCGCCACGTCTCCGTCTCGTGCCCAACGAACCAGCTCTTCGTCCGGCGTCTCTTTGAATGTCATTCGGACAGGGTAGACACTCACCAGTGAGTCGGATCGCTAAAGAAGGGGGGCACACGCACTCATAAGGGTTTGATGCCGCGGGTCCTCGGATCGCTTAGAGGGAAGAGCGGCCGGTCCCTCCTCCGCCCCCCCTGAGGAGCGGGCTGATGGGCTTGCTCCAAGAGAGTCCGTGGCAGGCCCGAGCCGAACCACTGCTAAGCGTTGGTGCACGATTCCCACGCGAGCCGCATCGTGGCTCTCCCTCGAGCCGGAGCCGCCACACTGTGAACTATCGGAACGCCGCCAATACAAGTGCACCACATCCCGATGTCGGGTCCGCAACTCGTCGCAATACGAGACCGGCCCAAGTCGCCAAGGTCACCAAACGATCCGGCTCTCGAAAGACGTCATCAAGAGCTGGCGCGCTCTCGCTCCTCGTGGGCACTCTCCTCAGCCGCGTGCGCCGCGCCGCCCGGGCCGACGCCGTGGCGGGTATCCTCGCCCGATCAGAACGGCCGACCTACAATCGTGGCAGCTCGGTCGGTGAGGCCTGCGGCTCGGAAGCCGGAGCGCTCGGCGGCCCGTCACCGATACGCTACGAGAAGAGTACGTTCGAAGGTACCTTTCACGCGCGAAGACGCTTCATCTGATCCCCAACCTCTGAGGGCAGACCATGAGCCTGAGACCTGCATCCCTCCCTCACACAGGTATCGCCACCTTTGCGAAGGCCCCGTATGTGGACGACCTTGGCGCACTCGCCGCCGATGTCGCGGTTCTTGGGGTTCCCACGGACGCAGCCGCCGGGATGCGTCCAGGCTGCCGCCAGGCACCCAGGGCGGTACGCGATGCGTCGACTCGGTTCGGGTTTCTCGGACGGGCCGCGCATCCATCCGGCTATTTCGACATCAATCAGGACCGCATGTTGTTAGAGGGCATCCGCTTCGCGGACTGCGGGGATGCGGATGTCATCTACTATGATGCCGAGCGGAACGTAGAGATTATCGAAAGCGCGGTCCGTCAGATCCTTAAGCGGGGAGCAATGCCCATCGTGATCGGTGGGGACCACTCGATCTCCTACCCCGTGATCCGAGCCTTTGACGCGCGCGACCCTCTGAACATCATCCTCTTCGATGCCCACCTAGATTACCGGGACGAAGTGCTCGGACTGAAGCTCACGAACAACAGCCCCTTCCGACGCGCCCGGGAGCTCGCGTTCGTCGACCGGATGGTCACGATCGGCGTGCGTGGAGTGAAGTCGACGGATCGGGATCTCCGGGAGGCGAGAGCCCACGGAAACCTCGTCTTCAGCAACTACGAGGTGTTCGATGAAGGCGCCGAGGGGATCCTGGACCAGATCCCGGAGCAACTCGGGAGCTACTACGTTAGCATCGACATCGACGTGCTCGACCCATCCATCGCTCCCGGCACCGAGAGCCCGGAGGCAGAAGGACTCAGCTATACCCACGTCAAGCGGATCATGCAGGGTCTGGGCACCCGA
>JBDHHV010000153.1:0-8352 GCA_039589195.1 Gemmatimonadota bacterium
CTGCGCTCGCTCCGGTTGTGGCCGAATACGGCGTCTCTCGTCGTCGACGATGCTCAGGCATCGCCTTCCTCCTCGTTCCTTGTCTTCGACTCACAAGACCCATGCGCGCGACCCGCTGGAGTTCTTCGGCAGCCTGCCAGACTACTTGGTCTTGAACGCCTTGGAACTGGTGGAGTGACCAGGATCCACCTTTGCCGTCGGGTCCAGATAATGAACCGCGTTGTTCACTGCGATGGCCGCCTCGCCGAACCCCGTCGAGATGAGCTCCAGCTTGCCCTCATAGGTCGCGATGTCGCCCGCGGCATAGACGCCGGGAACGTTCGTGCGCATTCGGGAGTCCACCCGGATCGCGTTTCCTTCCAGCTCCAGACCCCACTCCGAGATCGGGCCGATATTCGGGACGAACCCGATGAGCGCGAGGATGTCGTCCACCTCGAGCTCGCGTTCCTCCTTCGTCTTGTTGTGGAAGATAGTGACGCTCTCCGGACGATCGGTACCACGAATCTCCTTCACCTCGTGGTACGTCAGCAGCTCCAGCTCGCCGCGCCCATGCGCCCCTCTTACGAGCTCGACGGTGTGGGCATGGGCTCGGAACTTGTCGGAGCGATGGATCTGCACCAGCTCGGAGGCGATCTCGCGCAGCCCCCAACTCCAATCGAACGCGGAGTCGCCTCCTCCGACCATCAGGACTCGTCGATCACGATACGCCTCGGGATCGCGTACGTGGGTCTCGATTCCGTTCTTCAAGAACTCGTCCCACCCGGGGACCGGTAGCGTGCGGCTCTTGAAGGCTCCCTTCCCGGCGGCGATCACCACCGTACGGGTCGGGCGGACCGCCGCGTCGGTCCGCAGCTCGAACAGGTCCCCCTGGGGATCCAGCTCTTCCACGCGCTCCTCGAGGCAAACATCCGCCTCGAACCGCATGGCCTGCGTCACGAGGTCGCGAGCCAGATCCTTGGCGAGGATCCTCGGGAAGCCCGCTACGTCGAAGATGTCCTTTTCCGGGTACAGGGCGGTGAGTTGTCCCCCCAACTCAGGGAGAACATCGATGATTCGTGCCGAGACGCCTCGCATCCCCGCGTAGAAAAGACCGTAGAGGCCGGTCGGGCCTCCACCGATTATCGTGATATCGACCGGTTCCGATCTCACGCTGTGCTCACCCCTGCTCGCTCCCACACGTGCCCCGAACGTGAGACAATCGCCTCGCTCAGCCGTCTTTCTGAGATGTACCGCCGCATGCGCGTCAAGCGTTTGTCCGCTGCCATTCCAGGCGGAGCGCGCTCGATCCGTAATCGATGATCGCGTATACGGAGACGACGCCGACGAGCACGACGAGGAGCGGAACATACTCCGGCCAGAAGATCAGGGCGAGCAGCGTCAGGAGCTGCAATCCGGTAGCGATCTTACCGCCCCAGCGGGGAGTGAACGGGATGACCATGTGGATCAGCCGGCCGAGGAAATAGCAGCCTGCCGTGAAGATGTCGCGCAGGATCAGGATCAGGTATGCGGCCCAACCGAGCCCCGTCCCGGCGACGAAGGCCGAGAGCGCCAGCAAGACGAACAGCTTGTCGCACAAAGGATCCAGAAGAAGCCCGATGTGAGACACCGTGCCGCTCATGCGCGCGATGAATCCGTCAAGCACGTCCGTTGCGGCAGCAGCGGCGATAAGGGTCGCCATCACCCCCACGTCCGTGACCACCACGAACGCCACGCCAAGCGGGATTCGGCTCAGCGAAAGGAGGTTCGAGACTGTCAGGAAGCCAGGATCGTGTGCAGGCGGTTCGCTCACGCTCGGTGGTATCGTTGAAGGTTCACCTGGTCGCGGCCGATCCGGCGCGAACTCTACGTTTTCGGTCCAGACGCTTCCAGCAAGCGGCCGGTCGAAGGTCAGACCGTCACGAGCGATTCATCGACTTCGTCGGCATCGATGGGCCGCGGATCGAGCATCACGAACTCCTCCACCACCACATCCACCGTCGGGACTGCAACCCCTTCGCGGTCATACGAACCGTACTCTATGCGACCTTCGATGTACAGCTTAGCCCCTTTGTTCACATAGCGCTCGACCGTCTCAGCCTGACGGCCCCAGAACGTGAGCCGATGCCAGTCCGTGCGCTGGTGGGACTCGCCATTCTGTCGGAAGAGGCGGTTTGTCGCGAGCGAAAGGTGCGCGACGCGGGTGCCGGATCCCGTGTCGCGCACATCGGGTTCCGATCCGGCGTTGCCCAGCAGGGTGACTCGATTGACGGTTCGGGACATGGTGCTCTCCTCCTAAGGTTCGTCACGGGTCGTGGCTACGATCGTGAAGACTACGCTTCCGTGACCATCACGCTGCGACGCGCGGGGGCGGGGCTCCAGACCGCGTGTGCCAGTTCCGCCGTTGGCACAAGTTCCCTTGACCAACTCGCGGCGCGCGCGTGAACACCAGAGATTCCACCCCATGGCCAGGTTCGGACCGAGACGCTCCCGCAGACATGCGGGGATCGGCTTCTTGTGGATCGCGGCGGTCGCGATGGTTTCGCTCGCCGTGTTCTTCCTGGATGACGTGTTGCGCGCCACGCAGGAGGGGCCGCGAATCACCATAGCGGCCGCTTCGGCTCCGGGTCTGGAGCCCGGGACTGCCGTATGGGTGGCGGGGCAACCCGTCGGGAGGGTGCTCGACGTCGTGTTCCGCCCCCCGGATCGGGCGAGGGGCGACAACGTCATCATCCACGCCGTGCTGCGACGCACGGTCGGTGACGTGATCCGGGCCGATGCCTCCGTCGCGATGCACCCCTCGGGCCTCCTGGAGCCGGTGGTCGTGAGCATCCGGCCCGGGACCCCGTCACTCCCTCCCTTCGACTTCGCAGATACACTGCGCGCAGTCTCGGAAGCCCTGGATCAGGAGTACGTCCTCGAATTGCTCGACTCGCTCCGCGAAGCGGGGTCCCGGCTCTCGGACCGAGCCGGCCGGCTGGGCCGCGTGCTGGACGGTTCCTCGGGGACCCTGTCGGCACTCGCCTCGGACGAGTCGCTTCGTGCGGTGCTTCGGCAGGACCTGGGCCGGCTTCGGGACGTGCTTGCGCGTGACCTCGAGGCGGGTTCGTTGGGTCGACTCATGACCGATACGCTGATGCCGGCGCGGATGGACAGCGTCCGGGCGCGGCTGGCCGTTCTTTCGCAGATGTCCGGAGAGGACCATGAGGAGCGAATAGGCTTCGAGACGCTGGCCGGTCATCTCGACGGACTCATGACCCGTATCGCGGGGCTGGAGGCGATGCTGGATGCGGGCGAGGGGACAGCGGGCCGCGCCCTTCGCGACCGGGAGGTTCAGGATCAGTTGACGCTGCTGCGTGCCCGATTGGATAGCGTAGTGGCCGAGTTGACCGCGCGGCCCGACCGCTGGCTCCGCCTCCGGATCTTCTAGCACTTAGGGGAGAAGCCAGTCACCGACGAGGTCTCGGCAAGCCTCCCTGGATCACGAAGCGGATGGTCTCGGTCTTCCTCCCCCGCCGTTGCTTCACGCCGACGACGACGTGGTCGACCAGGGCGTCGCGATCCTCCAGCGAGATCTGAACGTCGACCGACCCGTCCACCGACAAGATCCGCGTTCGGATCGACTTGCCGGGCGAAGCGAGTGCCTGGCGGGTCGGGTTTCGAAACAAAGTGAGGCTCGATCGCCGCCGTCCGTCGGGGAGGTCTCTCGAGATCTTGACCTGTCGTAGCCAGTCCGGCTGGTACCCGATCTTCCACAGGTTCCCCTGTTGATCAACGCCTCTACCTTCTTGATTGTGGCGCGCCATGCACCCTCCCGTCCGGTCGCTCTTCGCTTGACCACTCCGTTTCGAGCCGTTATCCTCGGGCTGTCCAGCCCATCCCCCGGCACCCTCAATCCGTTCGAGAACTAGATCCCGAGCAATCGAGAACACGACCCCAGAACCGCGACTGCCGTAACCGATTCTATTCGCTGACAGGAGTTCCAGCACCCGACGCGGGCGCGCGCGCGGGTGTGGTCTTTCACACCACATTCATGGAGAAGACAGGTGGACATCGCCGAATTGAAATCAAAGTCCATCGGCGAACTTCACGAGATGGCCGACGAGCTGAACATCCACAACTACTCGGGCCTCCGTAAGCAGGATCTGATCTTCCGGATCGAGCAAAACCTGCTCGACTCGGACATCGTGCTGCGGGGAGAGGGGGTCCTCGAGATCCTGCCGGAGGGGTATGGGTTCCTGCGCAGCCAGGACTGGAACTACCTCTACGGACCCGACGACATCTACGTCTCGCCGTCTCAGATCAAGCGGTTCGACATGCGGACCGGCGACACCATCCTCGGGCAGGTGCGCCCTCCCAAGGAGGGCGAGAGGTACCTGGCCCTGCTCAAGGTGGAGGTGGTCAACGGCGAGGATCCGGAAAAGGCGAAGCACAGGATCGCGTTCGACAACCTGCGGCCGCGATATCCCGAAGAGCGCCTGCAGCTCGAGAGCAGCGACGGAGACGTCTCGATGCGGATCCTGGACCTGATCGCTCCCATCGGGATGGGACAGCGCAGTCTGATCGTCTCTCCACCCAAGGCCGGAAAGACCATCCTTCTCCAGAAGGTCGCCAACTCGATCCTCGAGAATCATCCGGACGTGAAGGTAATCGTGCTGCTCATCGATGAGCGGCCCGAGGAGGTCACCGACATGGAGGAGAATGTCGCGGCCGAGATCATCTCTTCGACGTTCGACGAGCCCGCGGACCGGCACACGCAGGTCGCCGAGATGGTGCTCGAGAAGGCGAAGCGCCTTGTCGAGTATCAGCAGGACGTGGTGATCCTGCTCGACTCGATCACCCGTCTGGCGCGCGCCTACAACACGACCGTGCCCCACTCCGGGAAGATCCTCTCGGGTGGTGTGGACGCGAACGCGCTCCACAAGCCGAAGCGGTTCTTCGGAGCGGCCCGGAACATCGAGGAGGGCGGCAGCCTCACGATCTGCGCGACCGCGCTCGTCGAGACCGGCAGCCGAATGGACGAGGTGATCTTCGAGGAGTTCAAGGGCACCGGCAACAGCGAAGTGATCCTCGATCGGCAGATCGCCGACAAGCGGATCTATCCGGCGCTCGACCTCAACCGCTCCAGCACTCGGAAGGAAGAGCTGCTCCTGAACGACATCGAGCTCAACCGGATGTATCTACTCCGGAACTTCTTGTCCGATATGCCACCCTCGGAGTCGGTCCAGTTCCTCATCGAGCGCCTCAAGCGCACCGAGACAAACCAGGAGTTCCTGGATTCGATGGCGGCGGGCGAGTAGGCGAAGCGGATCGTGCTCACTCATGAAGCTCGCGTGCGTGCACGAACGTCAACCGGGTTGAGTGGATGGGGCGATGGCGGGGACGGGTGAGCTCGCGCTGATCGCCGAGCTGGGCGTGGCCTTCGCGGGCTTTCTGGCGATCTTCCTGATCTTCGCCCGTCGGGAGGGAAGATTCTCGCCGCCGGACAGCCTCAGGGTGCGCTCGATCCTCATCTCGAGCTTGTTCGCCATGTTCTTCGCCCTGTTGCCGCTGGCGCTCTCCCTGTACGGGATGCGGACCGGCACGCTGTGGCGCACCGCGAGCGCCGCCGGCCTCCTGATCGGGGTGCTCGCCGGTCTCGCGATCGCCCGCAGGCAACTCGCCCTGACCGCCGAGGAGCGGGCGACCGTGGGCAATCTCCACACCGTCGTCGCGTGGGGGCTGGTCTCTCTCGCTGCAGTCCTGTTTGCCGGTAACGCTTTCGGCGTGTTCGGCGAGCCCGCGGCCGCACCGTACGTCACGGCCCTGATCTGCACCCTGGGGGTGGCCACCTCGAACTTCGTGACGATCGCGTTCCAGAGGCTGCTGTAGCCTCATCGCGGTCCGCCCTCGGCTGACGAGTCGGGTGCGCGTATCGGCTGACCGGGAAGGACCTTCGAATGGCGGAGCTCAAGACGCAGCCTCACGACGGGAGCGTGGAGGCCTTTCTCGAGAGTGTCGAGAACGAGCGGCGTCGCGAAGACGCTTTCACGGTGCTCGACCTGATGAAGCGCGTCACCGGCGAGGAGCCCGTGATGTGGGGGCCGTCGATCGTCGGGTTCGGGAGCTACCACTACAAGTACGCGAGCGGACGCGAAGGCGACTGGTTCGTGGCGGGATTCTCCCCCCGCAAGCAGAACCTCACCATCTACATCATGTCCGGATTCTCCAAGCACGACGAGCTCATGGGGAAGCTCGGGAAGCACAAGACCGGCAAGTCGTGCCTGTATATTAACAGGCTGGACGACGTGGACATGGAGGTCCTGGAGGAGCTGGTCCGGGCTTCCGTGGAGCACGTCTCGAAGAGCGACGCCCGGTAGACGAGGGCCGGTCAAGACGACGATCGGTCGAAGCTCGGTTGGCCGGCAGCGCGCGAGGAAACGGAGCATGAGCGACGCATACACACTATCGCTCCAGGAGCACGGACTCGAGGACGTCCAGGGCCTCTACCGGCAGCTCCTGCGGCGGCTGAGGTCGCACGACCCCGCTGCGTACGACGAGGCCGTCACCCGCTATCACGAGGAGGTCGAGGCCGCGGTCGAGAGCTCCGACGCCGATCCGGTCGAGGTCTGGGTGCGATACGGCGTTTGGCTCGCGCCGCGGCTCGCACCGGGATCGCTCATGACGATCGCCGAGAACGGCCGCGCCGACCCCGCGCCCGACCCGCCGCCGCTGGGCGCCATGCTGATCCACCTGCCGGAGGACACCCGAACGCGCGGCTTCGTGATCGCCATGCCGGCCGAAGCAACACCCGCGCAGCGGGAGACCGCCGCCCTGCTGTGCGAGTAGCGCTTTCGACAGCGCGTTGATATGCGGCGGCACCTTCGGACCATGCCGCCGCTCAAGCTTCTCGATCAAGTCCGGATCACCGCGCGCAGGAAGCACCTCAGTCCGCGCACCGAGCAGGCGTACGTGCAGTGGGCGCGGAGGTTCGTGCGGTTTCACGGTCTCCGGCATCCAAGGGAGATGGGCGCGACCGAGGTCAACGCCTTCTTGACCCACCTGGCGGTCGCCCGCGACGTGAGTGCCTCGACCCAGAACCAGGCCGCGAGCGCGCTCCTCTTCCTGTACCGCGAAGTACTGAAGATAGACATCGAGCGTCCTCGCCCCATCGTTCGGGCGAGCGGTGGCCTCGGTGTGAGGAGCCCGGCGGACACCCTCATCGGGCCGACCCGTGACCCGAGCGTCGCTCAAACCCATTAGACTGCCTGCCCCGCAGCCCAATCTCCCTTCCGGACAAACGAGTTTCCGGCAACGAGTGCCTGCCTTGACCGGCCGAGCCACCCCGTCCCACGTTGCTCGGCCAAGCACGTTAACCTGCGGAGCGGCCGCAGTGTTCAGCGCCCCCCTCCGCAGCCCATTAAGAGTTAGGCATCCTCGCCGGAACTAGACAGGTACCACTAGCCGCGAAGGAGGGACCATGCCCGCCGTGAACAAGCGTTTCGTGCTCTTGTGTCTTCTGGTGATCATGCTCCCGGCTTGCGCTCAGGAACCGCGGTCCAGTCCGACATTTACTCCCGATGCCTTTGCGAGAGAGTGGATAGAGGCATTTGATTCCCAGGACGTCGACCGGATCTTGACCTATTACACGGACGATGCGTTCTACGAGGATGTTCCCACCGTAGAGAACGGATGGGGCGAGCCCTTGCGTGGTCATCAGATGATCCGGGAGTCAGTGGCGGAGGGGTTCGAGGATATGTCTGATCTGGGATTCGAATTCGTGTCCGCCTCCGGTGCCGGGGATCGGCTGGTGGTCGAGTGGATCATGACGGGCACCCACCACCGTGAATACACCGGCAGATTCTCGATTCGGGGTGTTTCGGTGGTCAAGCTCGAGGGGGATAAGATCGCCTCGGTCAGTGATTACTACGACGCGTACCTGCTCCTATCTCAGCTAGGAATGGTATCTGCCCCAGGCGCAGAATAGACATGCAGGGCTTCCGCGATTCGATGGCGTAACAGCGCATATCGGATCAAGCGAACGAGAACCGGAATGCCTAACAAGCGTATCTGGACTCCTCCTCTGGTCCGCAAGAGCGACGTGGCGGCGGGGTGGTCGACTGCAGTCGTATCTCCGGCCCTCGAGTGGGCGCTCATTGCCCTGGCCAACCGGTGCGCCGTCGTCGTGTCGTCTCTGTGCAGCTCGTCGGTAGTCGGGTGAGGTGTGCTCCTTTCTATGCGGCCGCGCTTCGGTGCTCGAAGGGCCGGTCGTCGCGCCACACGCACCAGCAGATGCGGGCGAGCCTATTGGCGAGCGCGACGGCGGCGAGGTTGTAGCCCTTCCGCTTCTTGAGTTCGAGGGCCCAGCGTCGGAGGTCGTCGGGCTCGTCGGCGATC
>JBDHHV010000154.1:0-8117 GCA_039589195.1 Gemmatimonadota bacterium
GCACGCGCCGTCCGTGACGAACACGTTCGGTGCGTCGTGCAGCTGGTTCCAGGCGTTGAGCACGGATGTGCGCGGGTCGCGTCCCATGCGCGCGGTCCCCATCTCGTGGATCCCCTCGCCGGGCCGGTAGTCGTCCTCCCAGCTTTCTACCTCGGTCAGGCCGGCCGCCTCCAGCATTTCCGCGCCCGCGGCCATCATGTCCCGCCGCATCGCGTGCTCGTTCTCGCCCACCGCACAGTGGACCCGGAGCACGGGGCTGCCCCAGGCATCCGTCACCTGCGGATCGAGGGTGACGTGGTTGTCGAAGCTGGGCAGCATTTCCCCGAAAGCCCACAGGCTCATACGCCAGCGGCCCGGCGTCCGGAGGCGGTTCTTGAGCTCCGCCCCGAGGCCGGCCTCGGCGATGCCGCGGGTCCACCCCTCGCGGCCCGCCCCTCCCTGATAACCGTAGCCTCTCACGAAGTCGGGCTGGCGCGTCCTGTCGTCCAGATTCCGGAAGCGCATCACGTAGATACCGTTCGGGCGACGGCCGTACGTGTAGCGGTCCTCGAGACTGGGAATCGTCCCCCGCGCGCCCAGCTTGAAGTGGTGATCCATCAGGTAGTGACCCAGCGTCCCGCTAGAATTGCCCAGCCCGTCGGGGAAGCGGGGAGACGTGGTCATGAGGAGGATCTGGGTCGACGCCAGCGTAGAGGCGCACAGGAACACGATCCGGCCGCGGAACTCGATATCCTCTCGGGTCTCGGCGTCGATGACCCGGGCCCCGGTGACGCGATCCTCGCTCTCGTCGTAGATCAGGCTGTGCACGATGCTGTGCGTCCGGATCGTGAGCCGCCCCGTCTCGAGCGCGGCCGGGAGCGTGCTGCTCAGGCTGCAGAAGTAGGCGCCGGGCGCACAGCCGCGACTGCACGGGCCGCAGTGATGGCAGGCGCCCCGACCGTTGTGCGCCTGAGTGAGGACGGCCGAGCGGCCGATCGTGAGGCGCCGGTCGGGAAACGCCGTCTCCAGTCCCTGCTTGACCCGAATCTCCCCGGCGTTCAGGGGCATCGGAGGGAGGAATTGGCTGTCGGGGAGCTGGGGCATGCCCTCCACATGGCCGCTCACGCCGATGAAGCGCTCGACGTGGTCGTACCAGGGCTCGAGATCGGCGTAGCGGATCGGCCAGTCGATCCCGATCCCCTCGCGCGCGTTCGCCTCGAAGTCGAGATCGCTCCAGCGGTACGATTGCCGACCCCAGGTGATCGAGCGGCCGCCCAGCTGATAGCCACGGATCCACAGGAAAAGCTTGTCCTCGTCGAAGGTGTACGGGCTCTCCCGGTCGTTCACGAAGAAGTGGGCGTTGTACTCGTTGACCGGACCGGCCTGCGATTGGAGGGGCTGGTCTTCCTCGAGCCTGCGACGGTCACCCTCGCCGCGGAACGGCATCGTCCAGGGCGGCTTGTGCTCGGTGGTGTAGTCGCGACCGTGCTCGACCGGCCGTCCCCGCTCGAGGAGCAGCACGTCGAGGCCCCGCTCGGTCAGCTCCTTGGCGGCCCAGCCCCCGGTGATGCCCGACCCCACCACGATCGCGTCGTAGGTCTTCCCCGGATCTGCCTGGCCGACCCGGCTGCTCATGTCCCGGTCGGTTCGCTCATGCCCATGTCCGTCCGATCTCCTCCAGCGGCACGTCCCCGTCGTATCGGCCGGGGGCGGCCAGCCACTGAAGCTCCTGCGTGGCACCGACCTCCGACGTGTAGTAGCCCACCAGCGTCCACTCCTTGAGCGTAGCGAAGAAGGGGAGGGGATCGACCTCTTCCTCGCGCGCCCGGACCGCTTCCGCGTCGAGGCGGACGAGGAGGGCGTCCTGTTGCTCACGCGTGGCCTCGTCGAACGGGACACCGTGGCTCGTCCGGCTCTCTTCGTCGATGGCGGCGAGGCCGCCGAGGAAGCGCTCGCGCTCGTCCTCGTCGGCCCATTCCGCGAGCAGCGTGTCGATGAAGGCCGGAACCCCGACATCCCTCGCGCCCGGCGTATCCGTGGCCGGAATGATTCGCTCGACCAGGACTTTCAGGAGCTCGAGCTGCTCGGAGGTGAGAACCTGTGGGACCCAGGACGATGTCCGGGGCTCGGCACGGCAGCCCGAGAGCACGGCGCCCAGCGCGGGGGCGGAGACGGCTCCGCCCACGAGCAGGGTCAGCCGGTGGAGCGCTTCACGACGGGACAGGTCCATAGGCTCTCCTTCTGAGAGTGTTGTCCAAGCTGGGGAGCGCGCGCCATCCCTGCAAACCATCTGGCCGCCGTGCCTCATGTGCGCCAGGTTTCGTCCTTCCAGACCGCGTCCCTTCTCCCCAAGGGGGTCCGATGCTTCGAAGGATCTGCCTGTTCCTGGTTGTCGTGTTCGCGTCGTGCGCGCCGCAGACGGATGGCGCCATCGATGCCGAGCGCCTCCTGAACGCCGACGCCGAGCCGGACCAGTGGATGGCGCTCGGCCGCACCTACCACGGCCAGCGCTTTTCGCCGCTTACCCAGATCAACGCGGAGAACGTCGCCACGCTCGGTTTCGCGTGGGAGTACGAGGCCCGCTCTCGCCGCGGACGCGTGGAGCACCCCCAGCAGGCCACTCCGCTCATGGTCGATGGCGTGCTTTACGTCTCGGGTCCGTGGGGAAGCGCGTTCGCGGTCGACGCCCGGACCGGCGAGGAACGCTGGCGGTACGACCCCGACGTCGATGGAAGCTCCAACCGGCGCTCGTGTTGCGGAGCCGTCAGCCGGGGGCTCCAGGTCTGGAACGGAAAAGTGTACGTGGCGACGCTCGACGGCTTTCTGGTCGCCCTCGACGCCTCGACGGGGACGGAGCTGTGGAGGGTCGACACGTTCATCGACCGCGACACGCGGTTCTACGCGATCACGAGCCCGCCGCAAGTCGCCAAGAACGTCGTCGTGATCGGGAACTCCGGGGCGGAGTTCGGCGTGCGCGGCTACATCACGGCGTACGACCTCGAGACCGGCGAGGAGCGGTGGCGCTTCTATACGGTGCCGGGCGATCCCGCGGTGGCGCCCCCCGAGAACGCCGCGATGGAGCTCGCGCTCCAGACGTGGGGCCCCGACACCAACTGGGAAGCCGGATTGGGGGGCACCGTGTGGGGCGAGATGAACTACGATCCGGAGCTGGATCTGCTCTACGTGGGTACGGGAAACAGCACGCCCTACTCCGGGTGGAACCGCGATCCGTCGGGCGGCGACAATCTGTTTCTCGTGTCGATCCTGGCCATCGACCCCGACGACGGCAGCCTTGCGTGGCACTTCCAGCAAGTGCCGTGGGAGATCTGGGACTATACGGCGACCGCGAACATGATTCTCGCCGACCTCGAGATCGACGGCCGGCCCCGCAAGGTGATCATGCAGGCGCCCAAGAACGGCTTCTACTACGTCCTCGACCGCGAGACGGGAGAGTTCGTCTCGGGCGAGGCCTTCGCGTTCGTCAACTGGGCCACGGGCCTGGATGAGACGGGCCGCCCCATCGTGAATCCTGCGGCGGTCTACGAGGACGACCCGGTTGTGGTCTTCCCCACGTTCGCGGGCGCCCACAACTGGCACCCGATGGCCTTCAACCCGATGACCGGTCTCACCTACATCCCCATCCGCGAAAACGGGATGGTGATCGGGGACGAGGAGGCGTACGAGTGGAAGCCCGGCCACTGGAATGTCGGGACAGTATCCGTGTTCGATTGGGAGATGACGGAGATTCTCCCCGCCGAGACTCAAGAGCTGTTCGCCGAGACGGTCGCGGAGCACCCGGATCTGCCATCCACGAACGTCGGGGAGTTTCTCATCGCCTGGGATCCGATCGCGCAGCGCGAGCGATGGCGGGTGCGGAACGGCTCGGTGTGGACCTCAGGCGGAGGCGTGCTCACGACGGCCGGCAACCTGGTGATTCAGGGGACGGTCGGCGGGAAGCTCGTTGTGTACGCGGCCGACACGGGCGAGGCGCTCCACGAGATCGAGCTCGGCACCGGAGTCGTGGCCGCCCCGATCAGCTACGCGCTCGACGGCGAGCAGTACGTGGCGGTGTTCGCGGGAGCATACACCTTCTCGAACGAGGAGGCGGCCCGCCGGGAGTACGAGAACTATGGAAGGATCCTCGCGTTCAAGTTAGGCGGCGATCCGACACCGCTGCCGCCGGTGCGAACCCCACACGAGACCCCCGAGCCGCCGGCCGGTTTCGTTGTCGTCGACTCCGTGGCTCAGGAGGGTGAGACCCTCTTCTTCACGTGGTGCTTCACCTGCCACACGGGGCGTGGTGAGCGATACCTGAGCGGCTTGCCGGATCTGCACCGCATGAGTCCGGAGACGCACGGAATCTTCAAGGCGGTGGTTCTGGACGGGGCTCTCTCGGACGCCGGGATGGCGAGCTTCAGCGACGTCCTGACGAACGAGGACGTGGACGCGATCCAGGCATACCTCGTGCGCGAGCAGCATGAGCTCCGACGTGAGGAGGAAGAGCTTCGACAGGAGAGGCAAGACGGGGGAGATTAGAGGCTCTCGAGCCGGCGTTCGGGCGAGGGTCTCGGCGGCTGGAAGCGGCGACCCTGCTTCGGGGGGCATGAAGCCAATCGCGACGACTTCCCCCTGGGGGGCGTTCTCGTGTCGCCGGGCCAGATGGTGCAGGCCGGCGACACCGTCGGACTCAGCGGGGTGACGGGCAACACGGGCGGGCTGCCTCACCTCCACTTCTCCGTCCATCCGTGCAACGAGCTTCCGGGTCTGCCAAACGAAGGCAACTGCCCCACGCAGCCGGTGAATTTCCGGAACACCGATCCGAATCCGACGGGGCTGCTCGCCCGCCGCTCCTACGAGTCGCGGCCGTTCTGACGTAACCGTGCCAGGTGTTCGGGCGTCAGCTCCCCCGCTCCGTGCATGGCGAGGATCCTCGCGGGCGCGAGGCCGACGGCATCGAGCCACGAGAGGAAGAACTGGTCGAGCGCCCGATGGCTCGCGCGTGGGTAGACCTCCAACCGATTGGGTGTCACCAGGTCGCTCACGAACATTAGATCCGCGTCCGGCTCGTGAACGACGAGCATCCCGTCCGCGTGCGGGTTCCCATCGACGGGCAGGATGTGTAGCTGCCTCCGGCCGTCGGTGATCACGCGGGGCTCGGCGACGTCCTCCCAGGAGAGCGGCTCGCCGACCTCAGTAAGCCGATCCGGCCCCAGCTCCGTATCGCTCACCAGCCGCTGCACCCAGGCTCGAATCTGCGGCGGCCCGAGGACCGTGGCGCCGGCGGCGACGAACGCACGGACACCGCCGATGTGATCCTGGTGTCCGTGTGTCAGCACGACGTAACGGATGGGCTTCCCGGGCACGACGCCATGGATCGCGTCGACGAACCGCTCGGCGTGATGGCTCCAGTGGGGTGCGGGGTCCGTGTGGCCGGGCGGGATCTCCGGCAACAGGGGGAATCCGGCGGGGGCGTCCACCGCGATTACGAAGTCGTCGAACTCGACGAAGATCGGGGCGAAGCCACCACGCACGTTCGGCACCTGATAAATCCCCTCGGCCACCTCCATCGGCTCGAGTGGCGGTCCCGGGTCATCGCCCTCGGCGTCCTCCGGGTCGGGGGGCAAGTCGATCAGTCGAGCCGAGTCGGGAGCCGTGAACGGGTCGGGATCCGCGATCGGCCGGCGCACCTCGGAGACGCGCAGGTCGAGGTAGACGCGATCGCCGATGTGCATGGCGATCCGCTCCGGAAACCAGAGTCCGTCGGGCAGGCTCCGGTACTCGTCGAAGAGCCAGGTGATGCGCGATCGCCCGAGCCCTTCCAGCTCTTCATCGAATGACAGCTCCGCCAGGAGCGTGTCGCCGGTCCCGAAGGCGAGCGTGGCTTCCCGGCCGTCCAGTCGAGTCTCCACCCGAACGAGACCCCCCTCTCCCGCCCCACGGACGGAGCGTACGCCGTTCGGTGTGTCGAGCAGCTCGCGGATCAGCAAATGTGGCACCCGCCGACGGATTCTGGCGCGCGGCTCGGAGCCGGCTGGATCGGTGGAACGAAGGACCGCCTGCAACGCCGGGAGGATCACGAGCGTGGTATCCCCGGGGCCGTAGACTTCGCCGACCCACTCGAAGGTCCCGTCGTACCGATCTTCACGGTAATGCCGCGCCACCGCCGCGCCGCTCGGATCGACCGCGATGCGCTCGCGGAACGGCCCCGCGCTCGCGGAGGCGAGGTTGAAGCCCTGGCCCTCCGGAGACTTGTCCAGCGTGCCGTCCGTGCTGAACTCCACGCCCGCCGCCGGGATCGTGCCCATGGCGCGCAGCGAGGCCTTGAGGATGGTCCTGGCTGCCTCCGGCCCGCTGTTGTCCACGCCGGATTCCGACGCACACCCCCACACCACGGCGCATGACAGCGCACAGATCCACGCGCGCGTCATCCGCCGGTTGCGCCCGTCCGCAACACCTCGAGCCCTCGCTCGAGGGTCGAGTCTCTACCACCGATCACATCCTGGACCGTCGGCTCGACAAGAACGTCGGGGATGATCCCTTCACCGACCCACGTACCCCCGCCGGGAAAGATCGCCGCCCGGGAGACGACGCGGGCCCAACCCCCGCCGGGAAGGTCGAAGCGCGCAGGTTGCCCCGTGCTCCCCACCGTCGGCATGCCGACGGTAGTGAATTGTGGTGTATCGGGCATGAACACGAGGAAGTTCTCCGCCGACGAGGCAACAGCCGGCCCGATCAATACGACCACCGGGGCCGTGACCTTGTCACCCGGACCCGGCTGGATGGTGTCCGGTGGCATGGTCCGCCAGGCCTCGCCACGCTGATGTTCGAGGGCTCGGTTGACGAGGTCTCCGCTGTCACTCGGGAATGCCTGACGGAGGGTGGACTCCCCGTAGCTTCCGTAGGCTCGATACAGCGCGTCGTGCACGCGAACACGCGAGCCCGCACCGACCAGTGCCTGGTCCGTGAAGTGCGAGAGCACGGCCGTGGCGTTGAAGTCGCTTCCTCCCCCGTTTCGACGCAGGTCGAGGATGATCCCGTCGGCCGTCATCAGCTCGGACTTGATCGCCTCGAAACGCCCGACGATCTCGGAATCGGAGAAGCTGTTGAGGGCCACGTACGCGATACCGTCCTCCAGCCAGCGGAATTCGAGCAGCGGACGTCCTCCACCCGGGTCCTTGACCCACTCCCCCGCGCGCGAGTAGCGGTCGCGCGCGAGCTCGATCTCCCGCTCTTCTCCGGAGGGGGTTCGAAAGCCGACTCGGACGCGTGACCTCGCCGGCCCCACCAACAGCCCGATACCCCAGGAGCGATTTCCACGTACGGCACGCCGCCACCGAATCGCGTCGGTAGAGGCGGCTACATAGGGCAGCACGTTATCGTGCACATAGCGCGGTGCAGGGATCCCATCCACCGTCAGGATCTCCGAACCGACAGGTAGCTGATTGGCGAGGCCCCGCTCCACGTTCTCCACGATCGGGCGACGACCCACGACTTCCAGACGGACCCACGGATCGTCAAAGGGCCGCCGTGCGAGAACGCTGTCCGGAAAGTAGACGTTGGTGTGACCGTCGTTGAGTAGCGCGACGAAGCGCTGGAGCACACGGTAGTATTCGAGCGTGCCCTTCGCGTCACGGGCCTCCTGCGTGAACTGCGAGAACGCCCGGTCCCAGTCGAGATCGGGCACCTGATCGAAGAAGGGGAAATTGTAGGCGACTTCCCGCCACAGGAGCGCAAGGCCGAAGATTCTGTCGGCCTCGCCGAGCTCCGGTGAGCTTTGGGGAGTATCGCCTTGTTGAGCGTGAGTGCCGCCAGCCACGAGAAGCGCAGACGCGACGGCAACGGTGAGCCGGGCTGAACGCGACGCAGGTCTCAGCATGTCGATTCTCTCCTGTTGACCCTCGGGTGTCGCGCCGCAGGCGTCACCCTGACCGGTCGTTCATCCGATCGACGTTCGCCTTCTGCTCGGCGAGCGGCTCGACACCGAACGCTTCCCGGATCGAATCGGGGAGCCACCGCTCGTACGCTCCCTGGCTCCACGGAGCGTCCGGGTCGAGGCGGTATGGCTCATCCGGCCTCACGCGCACGTACTGCGTGCCGAGTCGTTGGGGCTGCTCCGTGCGATGCAGGTAACGGTCGAG
>JBDHHV010000155.1:0-8026 GCA_039589195.1 Gemmatimonadota bacterium
GGGCACGGGCGCCAGACGATACTGACCATCCCGGTCCGACAACGTTCCGATGTCCGTCCCGGGGATGAACACCTGGGCGGCGTTGACCGGCGCCATCGTCTGGCCGTTGATCACCGTGCCCGTGATCGCCCCCTCCTGCGCCTGCGCGGCCGTAAAGGCCAGCAGCAGAGCCAGGGCGGCGGACCCGGCGCGGGCGCCGGTTCGCCTAAACGAAGCACGTAGCATGAAACACCTCCTTCTCTCGGAGAGAGAACGGGTTGGGAACCGAGTGCCGCAGGTGCGGCACCCTACAAGGGCGGGAGGCCATGCGGGACGGCCCTCCGCCATGAGCGGGAAGTTCTATCTGCACTGACACCTGATCAATCGTAGCAAGGAACCCTTGAAGGGGACACTTTGACACAGTGTACAATGATGAGCCACGGTCGTCTCTCAGGCAAGTCGGGAGGCCCCCTACGTCGGTGAAGCGACACGGCGGCGCGGCCGATGGGCTCGGTCCGGTTCGCGTCGAGGCGGCACCCTCACTAAGCATGCTCCAAGCAACGAGTTCAGTTGGAGCTGGGCCACGGAACGCTGACCTCCAGAACGTTCGCCGGAACGGAATGCTCCGACTCCTCACCCCCAGGCCAGCGAACCCAGATCGCGCGTGGGCGCTCTCGCAGTCCGAGCACTTGTATCGGGTCATCGAGCGACCAGTATCCCGACCCGGCCTTCACCTCGCGCACGGGTCCTGTTCCCTCTTCATACAGGACGCGGATCGAGGCGCCGATCGCGTTGGGATTCCGCGGGGGACCCACGAGACGGACTCGCAGCCCCGGGACCGCTCCCTCGTTCCGAAACAAACGTGCGGGGCCGCCGTTCTGTGACACGATGAGGTCGACCCGACCGTCGCCATCGTAGTCTGACAGCGCGGCGCCCCGTTGGTCCCCGTACACGCGAATCCCGCTCACCTGGCCGGGCACCGGCTCGAGCCCGCCGGCCCCATCCCCCTTGAGCCATAATCCGCGGCCGCCGTCGTACCGCGGCGTCTCCGGCTCGGTGGCGAAGAAGTTCTGCGCCAGGAACACGTCCTCCGCGCCATCCCCGTCGAAATCGGCCACACCGGCATGATACGCGGGCGCCAGTTGCGCTTCCGGTGGCAGCGGGACTGCCTCGAACCGCCTTCCCCGGTTCAGGAAAAGGACGTGATCCAGACGAGCGGCCTCGACCACCTTCGCGCGGGATCGGCCCTCGCCGAGCGCCTGCGCGACGGTCGCGCGCGCGAAACCGCCGTAGCCGCCGACCCTTTGGGCCATGAACGGCAACGCCCTTCCCACCCGACCGAACCCGGTCAGGGGTGCGTAATCTCCGAGCGCTTCGTCATGACCCGCCTGCAGCACGTCGACGGTGCCGTTTGCGTCCAGGTCACCGTAGTAAAGGCGGAGCGGGTGCCTCGGAGTCGCGGGCAGGTCGGTGTTCAGTCCCCATGCGGTCGCGATCACGTCCAGTCGGCCGTCGCTATCCAGATCGCCCGTCGTCAGGCCGTTCCAACGATTCGTGTGCTCCCCCAGTCCCCAGCTGTCGGTCTCGTCCGAGAACCGCCCGGCTTCGTTTCGATACAACCTGATCGGCCCCCAGTCCGTGGCGACGAGCAGGTCGGGGTCACCGTCTCCATCCACATCCGAGAAGACGGCCGCCGAAGCGCGACTCGTTGATGACAGGGCCGACGTGTTGACCGCATCTCGCTCGAAACGACCACCATCGTTCAGGAAGAGTCGCGAGATCGCGTCGCCGGGATACCCGGCGTAGGAGACGCGCCCACCGACGAACAGATCCAGGTCTCCGTCCGCGTCGTAATCCGCCAGCGCCAGAGGGCCGGTCCCGCTGAGGTCGCCGAGGACCGCCGGGGAGAGGCGTGCGGCCGCTTCGTCGGCGCCGAGACGCTGCGGATCGAGCTCCACCCGGACCACCGATGGAGCGCGGCGCGCCGCCTGGGGATCGGGCGCCTCGTAGTTCAGCTGACCGACCAAGAGCGCCGTCGTTCCGGCGGCCGATGGCAGGGCGAGGACCGTCGTGTGATCGAGCGGAGCGGCCGGCATGCGGAGCACGACGCGCCGGAAGAATCCATCATCGTTTCGGAACAGCGTCAACGTCCCGCCGCTGCCGGAGCCGATCAGCAGATCCGGGTCGTCGTCTCGATCCACATCGTGCCATGTGACGCCGGGCCCCAGTTGGCTGAGGCGTAACGGCAGGAGCGGCTGCCGGTTGAAGTCCGCATACGCGGTCTCGACATGCAGGTGATCGAGCGCGCCGGCCGCCTCACGGAAGATCGGCGCCGGGCTCGGCGGCGGCTCGCTCCGGCTCCCTGAGTCGGGTACTTCGGGCTCCTCGATCACGTACGACCGGTTCGGCCGTGCTCCTTCGACGCGGCTCCGGGCACCGCTCCGCCACTCGACGACGATCGTGAGTGCTGAGGCCTCGCCCGCCGCGAACGCGTAGGCCTGCTCCGAGCTGGACAGGTATGTGCCTCCGGCCGTGACCTCCTTGCGCTGTTCAGGGACGGGGCCGTCGAGCACGCGGATCGCCGCGCCGATTCCGCGCGTGTTCCCGGCCCGCCCGCGCAGGCGAACCGCGATCCGTGGCGCCGCCGTCTCGTTCCGCAACACCAGCGCCGGCACGCCCAGCCGATTTACGACGACGTCCAGGTCGCCATCCCCATCGAAGTCGCCGGCCGCCAGGCCGTGCGCGATGTCGTCTTCGGTTCCGAAGCCCCACTCCCGGCCGACCTCGGTGAACCGCACCCCACCCTCGTTCCGAAACGCGACGTTCGGGGTTCGATACTCTTCGAACAGAAGCAGATTCTGACGCGGCTCGTCCGAAAAGGCGCCGAGCAGTCGAATCTGCGTGTCGGCGTCCATGAGATCGCGGACGTGACCATTGAGGATCAGAAAGTCCTCGTCTCCGTCCAGGTCCACGTCCATGAACATCGTCGACCACGACCAGTCCGACGCCGCGACACCCGCATACCAGGACGCATCCGCGTACGTCCCGTCCCCACGGTTGAGCAGAAGCATGTTGCGCTGGATCTGGAGTCTCGATTCGATCTCGCCGGGAAGCTGTAGGTCCACGACCATCGGCTGCACTTGCATCTTCCGCCGCCGGCTGTCGGCGCTGAGCATGTCGAGCGTGAAGATGTCCAGGTCGCCGTCCAGGTCCACGTCGGAGAAGTCGACGGCCATGCTGGTCGCGCTTGTCGACCGGATCGCGAGCCGAGAGATCTCCCGGAAGACCCCGGTTCCGTCGTTGAGCCAGATGCGATCGGGGTCCTGGAAGTCGTTGCAGACGTACAGGTCGGGGTCGCCATCCCGGTCGAGATCCTGGAAGCGCGCTGAAAGACCCCACTCCCGCGGGATCTCCGCGAGCGGCTCGCCGTCAGGATCGCGGAAGCGGCCCGAGGTGAAGGACACTTGCTCGAACCTCCCCGTCCCGTCGTTCAGGTAGAAGCGGTCGGGCTCGCCGATCCGGAGCCGCCTGAGCTCGTTCCCGCGCCACACGACCTCGTAGTGCTCCTCGAATCCGGGCGCGACCCTGATCTCGTCCCCGGACCTCGAGATCGTCTTCTCGAGCGTCCGTTCTTCGGGAGGAAAGAGGTCCGACACCGACACGCGCTTGTAATTGGTGATGTACAGATCGAGGTCCGCGTCTCCGTCCACATCGGATAGCGCGATGGTCTGGCTCCCGAGGTCGGAGGTGAGCCCCGCCTCTTCGGTCACATCCCGGAAGCTTCCCGTCCCGTCGTTCAAGAACAGCGCGTTCGGGCCGCCCAGGGCGGTCAGCAACAGATCCGCGTCGCCGTCACCATCCACATCCGCGAGCGTCGCGCCGGTCGAGTAGCGATCCGCAGCCTCCACCCCCGCTTCGGCCGCGATCTCCTCGAAGCGCCAGTTCCCCAGGTTGCGATACAGCGCGTTCGGACCTTCGAGACGCGCGAAATAGATGTCCGGGAGGCCGTCGCCGTCCACGTCCCCTACCGCGACCCCGGATCCGTTGCTGCGAAGCTCGCTCTCGACCAGCCCCGCATCGCTGAGCACATTGCCGAACGAGATCCCGGTCCGATCCGGCTCGAGCGCGCGAAACCCCGCCTGTCCGTCCTGAGGCACCGCGATCTCGCGCCAACGGTATCCCGCTTCCGAGTGCCACTCGGTCGGTTGCACGGGGACCACGTCTCGCCCGCAACCGCTCATCAGAATGTGGAGCAGCAAGCCCTGGAGGGTGGCGGTCGCCCATCGGGAGCGTGCCGCGCGCGAGGGCTGGATCTTCATGAGCCCGGGGCTCGCTCCGCCAGGACCGCGACCACGCGGGACGCCAGGTTGCGATTGAGGGTCACCCAGCGGTCGACCGTGACCGATCGACCCCACTCGGAGCGGGCGACCGCGCCCAGGTTCTCCGCGATCGGGAGCGGATTGGCAGCCGCGAACTCGCGAATCGACTGGAAGGCTTCGAAGACCCGCGGATCCACGCCTCCCTCGAAGCCCGCGAGCCGCTGGCCCAACTCGGCCCATTGTCGCCGGATTTCCGGGTCGAGGACGATCCGGGGCAGCCGGATCTCCCCCCCCGTGGCCGACGCCAGCACTTGCTCTCGCGTGGCGCCGGGCGACGCGACGAGCACCAGCGAAAGGTCGGCTCCCAGCTCCGCGAAGCGTCGAAAATCGACCAGACGGAAGAAGCCGGCCTGCGCGAGCCGCAACTCTTCCTTGAAACGCTCCTCTGCCGCGACCATCTGCTGCATCGGGATCGGCTGCCCTCCGCTCGGCCCGTCGGAGAGCGCGTCGGCGGAGCCGGGCCAGATGAAGCGCTGCCCCACAACCCCGAGTGCAACTCCCAAGAGCACCAATCCCGGTCCCCGTGCGTGCTTCCGCCAGGAGCGGCTCGCAGATTTGCTGCCTGCGCCCGGCTTCTTGTCTGCGCCCGGCTTCTTGTCTGTGTCTGAGGAAGCCAACTCACCTCCGCGACTCGCGGGTGACCTGGGTCGTAATTCGCCGCGTGAATCTAGACCGCTGAGTACCGCGATCCAAGGCGATCCAAATACGCACGGCTCGCCGTTCGACCGGTCGCTGCCGGGGCCGTGACAGCCGCCGGGATGCCCCGTTATCCTTGTGGCGATCCCGTGCCCGAAAGGGGAGAGCAAGGATGTTCCATTCGTCAGAGTGCCATGGAGAGGTCGACCTCGGGCCCCTACCCGACGAGGTGCGGGGCCGACTGGCGGGCCTGCCCGGTGAGTGGCTCGAGTTCGACCCCGAATCGTCGACCATCTTCGTGCGGCACACACAGCCCACTGACGCGCCGGTGGTAGCGACCGCAGCCAGCGAGCTGGTCCGGATGCTCGATGAGATCCCCTACGACCTGCAGATCCGGATCCCGGGCGGGGATTTCCTCATCCACACGGAGGCGACGGGCGAGCTCGTGAGGTTGCGGGTGCACGACGGAGGCGCACTCGAGATCCGTTGGGCCCACCCCGACTACGAGGGCGCAAGCAAGCGTGCGTACGGCGACGGGCACGAGATCGTCATCGAGCCGTGGGAGCAGCGCCTCAATGGCAGCCTCGAGTTCATGTCGCGCGATCCGGAAGCGGCCGCGAGCGAGCTCCAGAATCTGGCCGACACGTTCGAGGGGCTTCACCCGGAGGGTGACTTCCGGGCGGTGGCGGGCGAGGGCGGCCGCGTCCAGATCGACATGAGCGTCGTGAATCTGGACGCGCGACTGCTCGTCGACCGGTGCGTCGAGCTGGCCGAGCCTCGCACGCTCAGCGGGCGGGTCGATGTGAGCTCCTTCGGCGACGCGCGCCCCGAGCACCTGGTGCGATTCCTGTTCGAGTTCGGCGAGGTGTGGGTGCAGCACCCGATGCTCTGGTCGGAACCGCCCGCGTGATCGAAGACCGCTACGCTCACAACCGTAAGCTCACCCAAGACACACTGAGGACACGCTCATGGACTACTTCCTGACCGAAGAGCAGGAAGCCATCCGAGATCTGGCCCGCGAGATTGCCGAAAAGGAGATCGGCCCGGTGGCGGCCGAATACGATCGCACGGGCGATTTCCCGTGGCCGATCGTGGAGAAGATGGCGCAGGCCGGCCTGTTCGGCGTGTTCATCGACGAAGAATACGGCGGGCTCGGCGACGACGGCCGCACCATGAACATGGTGCTCGTGACCGAGGAGCTGTCGAAGCAGTGCGGTGGGATCGCGCTCTCGTTCGCCAGCACCGCGCTCGGAGCCCTGCCCATCATCCTGGCCGGCGGCGACGAGCTGAAGCAGCGGTTCCTTCCCGCGATCGCGACGGGGGAGCGGCTCGCGGGATTCGCCCTCACCGAGCCGCAGGCGGGCTCCGACGCGGGCGGCATCCGGACGACGGCGGTCCGCGATGGCGATCACTACGTGCTCAACGGCCTCAAGCAGTGGATCACCAACGGAGGCGAGGCCGAAGTCTACACGGTCATCGTGATGACCAACCCCGCGAAGGGCGCGAGGGGGGCGAGCGCGATCGTGGTGGAGAAGGACACCCCCGGCTTCGGCTTCGGGAAGAAGGAAGACAAGATGGGGATTCGGGCCTCAGCCACCCGCGAGCTGGTGTTCGAGGACTGTCGCGTGCCCGCCGAGAACCTGATCGGGCGTGAGGGCACGGGCTTCATCACCGCCATGCGAACCTTCGATGCCTCCCGACCCGGAGTAGCGGCACAGGCGCTGGGGATCGCGCAGGGTGCCCTCGATCTGGCGGTCGATTGGGCCATCTCGCGCCGGCAGTTCGGATCACCGATCTCCTCTTTCCAGGGACTTCGTTTCCTCCTCGCCGACATGGCGACGCGGGTCGAGGCGGCGCGGGCGCTGATCTACGCGGTGTCCCGGTACATCGACTCGAACCCCAAGGCTCGCCCGACCATCTACTCGGCCATGTCTAAGCTCTTCGCCGGTGACATGGCGATGGACGTGACGACGGATGCGGTGCAGGTGTTCGGGGGCTCGGGATACATGCGCGACTACCCGATCGAGAAGTACATGCGTGACGCAAAGATCACGCAGATCTACGAGGGCACGAACCAGATCCAGCGGGATGAGATCGGCAAGATCCTGATCGGCGAGCACATCTCCGGTCGCCCGAAGATGGAGCACGGCGCCGGGTGACGGTCGCGCTCGGGGAGTCCGTGCTCGCGACGCCCGCCTCTGAGATCATCTCGCTCGATCGTAATGAATCGACGCCTTCCAGCAGGATTCGTCAGGGCTGGAGTCCGAACCTAACGTTCCGCGCACATCGACTGTCATCTAGCCGTGCAGGGCTGTCACGACTCGGCTCACGCCGGCGAAGTCGTGGATAGCTCGATCGATTCGAAAGGGAGAACGCGGAAAATGAAGCGACGGACGATGATTCTCGCACGCGCCACCTGGGTGGCCGGCGCGGTGGCACTCCTGACGACCGCACCGCTGCTGAGCCAGGGGCCGCGGGGTCGTGGGCCGGATCTCGACAGACATATGGCGAACTTGACAGAGCGACTCGACCTGGACGAGGAGCAGATCACCGCGCTCCGTCCCATGTTCGAGCAGCAGTTCAAGGCCAGGTCGGATCTGTTTGCGCAGGCACAGGGCGGGGGCGGCAGGGGAGAGATGCGCGCCGCCATGCAGGAGCTCCAGGCCAAGACCGACGAGAAGGTCAAGGAAGTGCTCACCGAGGCACAATGGGGTGAGTACGAGACGTTCATGGAGGAGCAACGCGGCCGGCGGCGCGGTCCGCCCGGACGAGGCTGAGCGATTCCTCCGCCCGGCGCGTCGGTAGGCCGCACCCGCAGGTGGGCCTGCCGGCGCCCGCGCGACACACCTCGCGGCTCCTCCTCCGCACCCCTCATCCGATGAGCGCGCACGCCGTTCGTCCCTTCGCTTAGGCGCGGCGCGCCCTTTCGCGTGGTTTCCTTCCTTCGCCCGGGCAGGGCATCTTCATGATCATCGTGGCCAAGGCCTCGCTATGTGACGCCCGGCGAGGCCCGGCGGGTCGAGAGGTTCGCT
>JBDHHV010000156.1:0-8113 GCA_039589195.1 Gemmatimonadota bacterium
CTCGCGCCCGAGCACCCGCTCGTGAATCAAGTCACGACCGAAGACCGGCGGGTCGAAGTCGAGAGCTATGTGCGGACCACGGCCGCCACGGATCTGGTCGAGCGCAAGAAAACCGAGGACAAACAAAAGACCGGTGTGTTCACCGGCGCCTTCGCGACCAACCCGGCCACCCGGGAGCCTGTCCCGATCTGGGTCGCGGACTACGTCCTGATGGAATACGGGACGGGCGCGATCATGGCGGTACCGGCCCATGACCAGCGTGACTTCGAGTTCGCCCGGCAATTCGAGCTCTCGATCCGTCCGGTCGTGGGCCCGGCTTCCACGCTGTCCCCCGATGCGGATCCCGCGGCTGTCCAGTTAGACTTCGAGAAAGCGTTCGTCGAGCACACCGAGGACGAGATCCTCATCAACTCCGACCGCTTCAGCGGGATGGAGGCGGACGCCGGAGGGCAGGCGATCGTCGAGTGGCTCGCGGAGCGCGATCTGGCCACGCGGCACGTCAACTACCGGCTTCACGATTGGTGCATATCCCGACAGCGGTACTGGGGCCCGCCGATCCCGGTCATCTACTGCGACGAGTGCGGCACGCAACCGGTGCCGGAAGAGGACCTCCCTGTCTTGCTCCCGTTCGTGGAAGACTTCCGCCCCGACGCGAGCGGAGTCAGCCCGCTGGCTCGCGCGGAGGAGTTCTATCGGACATCGTGCCCCGTGTGTGGTGGTGAAGCGCGCCGGGAGACAGACGTCTCCGACACCTTCCTCGACAGTGGTTGGTACTTCCTCCGATACCCGAGCACCGATTTCGACGACTGCCCGTTCGACGAGGAACGTACGCGGAAGTGGCTGCCCGTGGACATGTACATCGGGGGGGAGGAGCACGCCGTGCTCCACCTGCTCTACTCGCGCTTCCTGACCATGGTGCTCCACGATCTCGGGCACCTCGAGTTCGAGGAGCCCTACCACAGCTTCCAGAAGCACGGACTGCTGATCAAAGAGGGAGCCAAGATCTCGAAGTCGCGTGGCAACGTGATCCTGCCCGATGAGTACATCGCTCGGTACGGCGCGGACGTCTTCCGGACCTACCTCATGTTCCTCGGCCCGTTCCAGACCGGCGGCGATTTCCGCGATGAAGGGCTCGCGGGCCCTGAGCGCTTCATGAACAAGGTGTGGGACAGCGTGACGAGGGCGGTGTCGGAGGGGCGGCCCGGGTTTGACGACGGGGATGTCGAGCGCTCGCTTCACGGCACGATCAAGAAAGTCACCGAAGACCTGGAGAGCCTCGACTACAACACCGCCATCGCGGCCCTGATGGACTACCTGAACCAGGTGCGTGCCGAGGGCCGTGTGCCATCGGTAGACGAAGTGCGGCCTCTCGTCGTGTTGCTGGCTCCGTTCGCGCCGCACATCGCCGAGGAGTTGTGGGAGCGCCTCGGCGGGTCACCGAGCGTCTCCGATCATGCTTCCTGGCCGGAGTACGATGAGTCGAAGCTCGTCGTCGACGAGTTGGAGATCCCGGTCCAGGTCAACGGCAAGCTGCGCGCTATGGTCCGGGTCGCCCGGGGCGCTACACAGGAAGCCGTGCAGGAAGCGGCGCTCCGCGAGGACAATGTCCTCCGGCAGCTGAATGGAGGCGAGATCCGCAAGGTGATCCACGTCCCCGACCGGCTCATCAACCTGGTGGTCGACTAGCGGATCAGATCTCGGCTACGCCGATGTGCGGGTCAGGCCGCCGCATACACCGAGACGTGGAGGCCGCTCTCGCTCGAGAACGGTTCCTTCTCCCAACCGGCCCAGCGCTCTCGCAGCCGGAGTCCCGCCAGCATGGCCATCAGATCCAGCTCCGAGGGCCACGCGTAGCGGATCTTGAGCGGGCAAAGCTCGACGCCCTCGTGCGACAGGAACACGTGGGTGGTGTCCACTCGCTGACACGCGGCGTCGTGAACGGACGCCTCGAGTGCCACCTCGTCCGACTCCACGCGGCTGCTCGACACCCGCTGGCCGCGGTCGAAGCGACTCAGGTCCGGCACGAACGCTTCGATGATGAAGACACCGTCGGGGGCCAGGTGCGCGGCGGCGTTCCGAAAACACCGCAGCTGGTCCTCCTGCGTCAGGAGCGCGAAGAACGTGTTGAACGCGACGAAGATCACGGAGAACGCTTCGTCCACCGACACATCCGCGAAGTCCCCCATCGTAACCGGGATGTCGTCGCCACCGGGCTTTTGGCGCAGGAGGGCGATCATCTCCGAGGAAGCATCGATTCCGTGCACGTCGACCCCCCGCTCGCGCAGCGGGAGAGCGATGCGGCCCGTCCCGATCGCGAGTTCGAGCACGCGGCCGCCGTTTGCCAGCTCGGCGAGGCAGTCGACGGCGGCCCTTGGATCGAGCTGGCCGTACAGGTCGTCGTATCGCGGGGCGATCCGATCTCCGTAGGTCTCAGGTCCGAAATCGCTCATCGCCGGTCACCCGCTGCCGCGTCGCGTTTGCATGGTCTCACCAGTCGACCGACCCTTCCTTCGAGGCGTCGATCTCCGCGCCGGCGTCCCCCTCCCCGAACAGGAAGGATCGCAGGTTGGTGTACAGGAACTCGCGCGCCTGGGCCTCGTGGAGACGGAGTCCGTAGTGGTTGATGAGCAGCATCTGTCGCTGCTTCCACTCCTCCCAGCAGTCCTGACAGATCTCGGCCACCAACCGCTGCCCCAGGTCGTTGGGGAACGGCGCTCGATCGAGCGGCAGGACACCCTCGCGCTCACACCGCGTACACTCGAAAGTGGTCGTCATCGGTCTTGCGGCCCTTCCAGGAGACGGTCGAGAGCCGCCCACGCATCCCCCTCGGCGGCTTCGCCGAATACGGCCTGGAGCGACGGCTCCAGCGAACCGAATCTCTGGAGGAGCCGTTCGAAATCGTCCAGCCGCGTGTAATAGAGCAGACGGGCCAGGACCCAGGCGTTGTTCAGCTGCGATGGCTCCAGAGAGCCGTAGCGCCCCGCGCGCAGGCGCGGCTTGACGTCGGTCTCGAAGCGTTCAGCCGCGTCCCGGAAGATCTCTCCCTTACGCTCGCGCTTCGCTTCCTCGGACATATCGCTGGCGTACGCCTCCCTGAGCGGCTCCGCGACCGAGTTGAAGAAGCGACCGAACTCCCGCGTATCCTCCCAGCGCAACCGGGCGATCTCGCACTTGGCCTCATCCGCCACGGCCTCGCAATAGAACGCGATGGCCGCGTGATTACCGACGAAGTTCGCGAAGCTCTCGTTGAAGTTCGCCTGACCCGGGGGGAAGAACGTCGTGTGCGTGATCTCATGAATCACGGTCTCCACGAGCGAGAGGCTGTCGAGCCGCAGCGTCGTGGAGAGGATCGGGTCCGGGAGCCAGCCCAGCGTGCTGAAAGCCGAGACCGGACGAACCGAGACATCGAACCCCTGCGACCTCAGCCGCTCGGCCTCCTCGAACGCCTGTTCAAAGTCGAAGTAGCCCTTGTAGGGGACGCGTCCCACGATCGGGAACCACCACGTCTTCCAGTACAGTCCGAGCTCGGGGGCCGCGGAGATGTTGATCGCGAGCGTGTCACGCGTGAGCTGTGCGAAGCTGGTGAAGCTGTCGCCGGCCCGAAGACCGAGGGAGCGCTCGGCGAAATCGCGCGCGTCCTGGACGAGACGAAGCTTGGCGCGCAGCTCCGCGGGGGCCGCGGTGTCGTGTACGACCGCTTGAATGGGCCGCCTTACCGAGAGAATGCGTGCCTCTTCCCAGCCGGCCCGAAGGATGTACGTCGGCGAGCACCCCTGCCATACGAGCGGGGCCACGAGTGCCAGGCCACGGATCATGTCTTTCCCGCGCATGCTCGTCCTATCGAGTTGGCCACATATCCCACAACCTACTACGGGCCGACACCCGCGGCAGATCCTCCTCGAGGCCGGATCTGCCCGAACGATGACTCACCATCCGGGTACCGACCCTGACCGATTTCGGACGAGCTCGGGCGCCCCGAGAGCCCCGGTGGAGGGTGGAGAACCGCATGGCCAGTGCGCGAGATGACAAGAGACCACCAACGGAGCGAGAGGTGCGAGCGGCCCTCGTCGCGTTCGCCGAGTTGGTGAAACGCCTCGATGAGAACGAGCGCCTGTCGGGGAACCTGCCACTCATCATGGGGCGTCTGGGGGACCTGCGCCGGATGCTGTTCGAGTACGAGGTTCGAGTGACGGAGAGACTCCTCCCGAGTGAGGATCCGGCCGAGCGGGAGTCTCGCCGGATCGTGCGCGAAGCCCGCGAAGATGAAGAGGATGTGAAGCGGGAGTGGGAATCCGATGGACCGTCCTAGCGGGCCGAGATGTAGTGAAGGTGCTCGCGAACGCGATCCCGCCGATAGTTGCGGGTGGGACCATCCGCATCGCTACGATATCGACGGTAGGGTAGCTGCAGGCACCGGTAGGTGTCTGCGTTGCCCCACTCACGAAGCGAAGTGGCGATCGTCTGGCGGGAGAGGAGACCCTCGTCGTTGTAGCTGAACAGGATGTGTTGCGCGTCGGCGGCTTCGAGCACGCTTCGAAGGGCGGCTGCGGCCCCACGCTTCCGGCACCAGTCGGAGCGCTCGGTCTCGTCCGGAATGAGACCCGTCTTCCCCCGCAAGAGTGGCGGGTCGGTCCAACCGCGCGCCAGCAGCTCTGGAATATGGTAATAACCGGGGTATTGCCGCCCGTTGTAGGGTGGATCGAGGTACACCAGGTCCACCGACCCGGCCGCCTCGAGGAGCTCCACCGCGGGCCCGAGAAACGCCTTGCACCCGGAGGAGCCGTTGACCGGGCTGGTGGTACGAAGCGCTCTGAGATCGAGCGGCCGGCGGGCGTTGGGTTGCACCTTCTTGACGAAGGACGCGTACACTCCGGTGGTGTTCGCGACGCGATCCGCGGCCTCGAGCAGGGTGGCGATGAGCAACTGCGCGCGCCTTCGGTCCACGATTCCTCTCGCTGTCCATCGATCGACCCGGTCCCGAATGGCATCGATGCGGCGGGCGTTCTCGGCCTCGAAGTACATTCGGCCGTGTGCCCGACCCTGGCGGCCGGCCAGCGTGTAATGCTCCGTGATGAACCCGTCCTCACCCGGGAGGCTGGCGAGGTGCTCGAGGACCCGGCGATACGATGTGCTCTTGGACCCGCTCCGCTCACGCGCAGGAAGAACGCGAGGATCGAATCGTGGCGTGCGGTCGAGCTCGACCCTGGCGACCTGCAACGCGTATGAAAAGGCCAGCAAATCGCCAGCGTGTACCCTCCAGCCGCTCCGCTTGAGAGCGCTGGCCACGCTCGCCGTGCCGGAGAACGGATCACAGGCCACGCCCGGCTCGCGCGTGAACCGGTCCACGGCTCGCAGGAGGAACGGGATCAGGCGCGTCTTGTTTCCGAGGTAGCGCACACCAGAGGATAGTCCGTGTCCGAATACCAGGGAAGCGCACCTCATGACTCGACCAGCCTGCTAGACCTTTGAGCATCTCGGAGAGAGCCTCCGGAGCGTTGGCCCAGGTCGCCCGTGGTGCGGTGCCGCTTCTGCGTCACCTGCGGCCGGACGCGGCGGCCATGATCGCCGAGCGTAGCGTCGCCGCCGCGGCCCTGGAGACCTGGGGACGGTCGCGGAGCGATGGCCCGCTCGTGTGGTTGCACGGCGCCTCCGCCGGCGAGCTGCTCGGCGCCTCGCCCGCGATTCAAGCACTGCGCGGGCAGACCGATCTTCAACTGGTGGTCACTCACTTCTCCCCTTCCGGCGCCTCCGCGCTCCCGCGTCTGAAACCGGACTATGCCGGCTATCCACCGCTCGACACGCGGAAGGACTGCGAGCGCGTCGTATCGGCCGTGCGCCCCGACGCGCTGGTGTACGCCAAGCTCGATGTGTGGCCCGGATTGACGGGGGCGGCTGCTCGCGCGGGCGTACCGACGGGCATGATCAACGCCGTCGTGCGCCGAGGAAGCCGACGAATGGCACCCGTCGCGCGCTCCGCGCTGCGCTCCGCCTACAGCACGCTGTCCTTCGTCGGCGCGGCTTCGGACGAGGACGCGACCCGGCTTCAGAGGTTGGGCGTGAGACCCGAGATCCTGAGCGTGACCGGGGACGCCAGCTTCGACCTCGCGGTGGCCCGCGCGGACCGTGCGGGCGAGGCGGGGGGGGCACGCGAGCGGTTCGAGGCGCAGCTGCCTTCTCGACCGCCGGCCGGCGTGCGGGTCGTGGCCGGGTCGACCTGGCCGACGGACGAGGACGCGCTGCTCGCCGCGTTGGCGGCCCTGGGCGAGCGGCGAGGAAGGGTCCAGCTGGTGGTCGCGCCGCACCAACCCACGGAATCGCACCTCGATCGATTGCGGACAGCCTGTCGGAGGCGCGATGTGCGGATGGTCCGCTGGTCGGAGGTCGCGAGTGGCGCTCGCTCGGGCGTCGCGGGGACGGGACTCGAGCCGGACACGATCGGGGGCGGGGAAACCCAGGCCGATGTGGTCGCGTTCGATGAGGTCGGGACTCTGGCCGAGCTCTACACGGCGGCCGACATCGCATACGTGGGTGGGGCGATCGAAGGCACCGGGCTTCACAACGTGCTCGAACCGGCGGCGGCCGGTGTACCGGTGCTCTTCGGTCCCCGCCACGATCGGCGTGAGGCGAACGAGCTCGTGGCGGTGGGAGGGGGTGTCGAGGCGGCACCGGATTCGCTCGCCACCGCGATAGGGAGTCTTCTCGACGACACGATCCGGGGGAGGACCGGCAAGCTCGCGCGAGAGTACGTGTGCTCGAGGTGTGGTGCCGCGGAAGCGGGAGCGGAGTTGATATTCCGACTGCTGGACGAACGACAGTAGGGAAGGTGGGCGAATGATGAAGCTCGCAGTTTGGGGTGGCGGTCGCGGGCTCCGTGGCATGCGGATGCTGGCGATGCTGGGGGCGCTCGGACTGACCGGGTCCGGGGTGGCCAGCGCGCAGACGGCAGCGGACTGGGTCGACTACCTGCACATGGCGAAGGTCGACGGAAGCTGGGTGATCCTGAACGGTCCGCGGCCGATCAGCGTTGGGTGGAGCGAGTCGGCTTGGGCCCGAGCACGAACCAGAACAGACACCCGACGATCGGGCACAGCACGATCACGCTGCTCCACAAGACCTTTTCCCGCCGCGCCGCCACCGAGAGCAACACGAGCCCGATCGCCCAAACGTCCAACGCCAGCAGCAGCGCTGCCAGTACCCAGCGAAGGTCGATCCTCGCGGCGATCTCGACCAGGTCGTTCATGCGGCAGCCGTCGGGCGCTCGAACTGCATCCGATGAAGCTGGGCGTACAGTCCGCCACGTTCCAACAGGTCGGCGTGGGTTCCCGCTTCCATGATCTCCCCATGGTGAATCAGTAGAATCCGATCCGCGCTCCGGATCGTGGAAAGCCGGTGCGCGATGACGAGACTCGTTCGACCCTGCATCAGCTCCTCGAGCGCCACCTGGATCTGGGCTTCGATCTCTGAATCGACCGAGCTGGTCGCCTCATCGAGTAGCAGGATGCGCGGATCTCCGGCCAGGGCGCGCGCGAAGGACAGGAGCTGTCGCTCACCCACGCTGAGGTTGCTGCCACGCTCACCCAGAGGCTGCTCGTAGGCAGCCGGGAGTCGCTCCACGTACTTGGCGACCCCGACGCGCGCCGCGGCCTCTCGCATCCGATCGTCCGTGATCTGCTTCCGGCTGAACGTGATGTTCTTGCCCGCCGATCCCGAGAACAGGTACACGTCCTGCAGCACGAGCCCCATGCGCTTCCGCAGCTCGCGTCTGGGGATGTCGCGGATATCGATTCCGTCGACGGTGATCCGCCCCCGCTGGGGCTCGTAGAACCTCATCAGCAAGCTGAAGATGGTAGTCTTGCCCGCCCCGGTCGCACCCACGAGGGCGACGCGCTGACCAGGCTCGACCGTGAAATCGATCCCCTTGAGGACCCAGCCGTCCGCGGGCTAGCGAAACCACACATCCTCGAACGCGATCCGTCCCCGGACCGCCACGGGCAGGCTCACGGGGCGCGTGGGATCGGCGATCTCGGAAGTCTCGTCCAGAAGGCGGAAGATCCGTTCCGAGCTCGCCATCGCCCCCTGGAGGATGTTGTACTTCTCGGACAGATCCTGTATC
>JBDHHV010000157.1:0-7899 GCA_039589195.1 Gemmatimonadota bacterium
CTGGACCGTGAGGCGGTCCTGGTAGAGCTCGAGGCTGTCCAGGAGGCCACCATTACCTCGCTGCGCGCCGCGGAGGGATTGGACATCGGGCGCGCCAGGATCCGCTCGCCGTTCCTCAAGCTGCTGAAGCTGCCCGTGATCCAGGCTTTCGAGGTGATGTTCGCCCACACCCGGCGACACATCTGGCTGATGCGGGAGGTCATGGGAGCATCGGACTCCCCTGCTACGGCGGGCGAGCCGGGCGGCCGGGGCGAGCCGGACGTCCCGGGGGACCCGGGTTTCCCGGGCGAGCCGAGCTAGCGGGCGCTTCGGTCCAGCAGCTTCTCCACGTAACGGGGTCGGTAGGCCTCGAGCGCGTCCAGTAGCCCGTCGGGGTCCGTGTCCACGGCAATCAGGCTCCGGTGCCCGCTCCGAATGAACCGTTCCTGCACCGCGTGATCCAGCGCGTCAAGCAGCTGATCGTAGTAGCCGCCGACGTTCAGCACGCCCACAGGCTTCGAGTGAATCCCCAGCTGGGCCCAGGTGAGGATCTCGAACAGCTCCTCGAAGGTGCCCAATCCGCCGGGCAGCGCGACGAAGCCGTCGGCCAGATCCGCCATCACCGCTTTCCGCTCGTGCATCGAGCTCACCACGCGCAGATCGTGAACTCCCTCGTGTGCGATCTCCTTCTCGGCCAGAGCGCTCGGGATGACGCCCGTCACATGGCCATCGCCCTCGAGAACCGCGTCGGCCACTTCGCCCATCAGGCCAACCGTCGCCCCACCGTACACGAGGTCGATTCCGCGCCGGGCCAGCGCCTCGCCCAACGCTGCCGCAGCGTCGCGATATCCATCGCGGGCCCCGAGACCGGAGCCGGCGAACACACACACGGTACGTAGTCTGGACATCGGACCCGGCCCCCCGCCTCAGTGGGCGACGTGCGCGGTGAACAAGCCGAGCGCGATGTACTTCTGGCAGATGACCTCCGCATAGTCGACCGAGAAGAAGCTCCCGGCCGAGAATACGGTCCCCCCACGTTTTTTTCTGGCGCGGGCGCCGGGGATGAGCGTCTGCACCGCCCCGAATTGTTCGTCGCTCTGCGGCACGATCAGCACTTCGTACCTGCTCCGCTCGAGAGTGTCGGCAGTCACGTACTGCGTGATGAGACCGTTCACCTCTTCGAGGACGATCTCCTCCTCGCGTGTCACCTCCTCGTCCGCCTTCACGAACAGGGAAAGAACGTCCTGTAGTTGTGCCGCCTGCTCGAACGGCGGCCCGAGGCTCAAGTAGTCGAGCACCGCCTGACGCACCTCCAGCATGTCGCCATCTCCCTCTACCGCTCCCGGCGTCAGGTCCGGGGAAGGGATCCTCCAGCGGTGCGCGAAGCCGTGGATCAGCGCGATCTCCTTTTCGTGCACGTGCCGATCGATGGCGGCCATGTGCCCGAGGATCTGCAAGATCTGCTCGGCCCCCTTCGGGTGCAGCATGGACTTGATCAAGTGGGTGGATTCGCGCCGCTCCAGGTTCAGGGCGCGGAGGAGAAGCCGCCTGAAGGAGAGGCCGCGATTCTCCTGCACCCACAACCCGGTACCGATCAGGACGAACACGACGCCCGTGACGAGGCCGATCGCCGTCTTGATCGCCGGAAGCGGCGTCCTGTCGATCGCGGCGAGCTGGATAAACATCGGAAGGGCGGTCGCGAGTCCCAGGAACGCGGCCGAGATCGAGATGCTCTCGGCGACGTTCCGCAGGTGCTTCCGCTTCCACAGCTTGTTGATGATCAAGTAGTTGGAGATGGCCGCGACGACGACTCCGATCGCGACCAGGAACTCTACGAGACCGAGAAAAACGGACATCTGAGCTCCTCGTGCATTCGGGTGTCAGTCCTGGTCGATTACCGCAATCGCCTGAATCTCGACTCCAATGCCGTGGTGGAGGTCGCGAACGGGGACGATGGCGCGGGCCGGACGGTGTGGCCCCAGCACTCGCGCGTACGTCTCGTTCACGCGTCCCCAGTTGGCGATGTCCGTCACGTAGACGGTCATCTGGAGCGTACGCTCCAGATCGCTCCCGGCGGCCTGGAGAATCGCCCGGATGTTGTCGAGCACGGTCTCCACTTGCGTCTCGATCGGCTCATCCCCGAGAACCCTGCCTTCGGCATCGATCGGGATCTGCCCCGACACGTACACGAGCCCATCGTGAATGACCGCCTGCGAATAGTGCCCTGCCGGGGGGGGCGCCGCGTCCGTCTCCACGTGCTTCATCGCCGCCCCCTCGCCGCGGACGACGTACCGGGACGGGCCGGTAGCTCGGTCCGGTTCGCGTGGGCGAGTGCGGTGAGCCCGCTCGGATTCATATGTTGACCTCCGTTCAGCAACGAGTCATCCAGGACCCGCTCTCGAGAGAATCGCCGTGCGACGAGGAACATCCCCGCCCCATCCTACTTTGCCCATGCGACGCTGTCGAAGCCTCCCCGCAGTGTCCCGGTTCCGGCCTCGATTCGGACGGTCGCCCGGGGGAGTGTCGGCATGAGTGCCGAGCGCCCGGCCGGCCGCGATCCGGATCAGCTGCGGGATACCGGCTTCGAGCTCGGGGTGGCGGAGTTCGCGGAGGGATCCTGCCTCATCTCGATGGGCGGTACTCGCGTGCTGTGCACCGCCACCGTCGAGCCGGGTGTACCCGCGTTCCGAGAGGGCAAAGGGGGGTGGCTGACCGGCGAGTACGCCATGCTGCCACGCGCCACTCAGCGCCGCACGAGCAGGGAACGGCGGGGTCCGCGCGGGCGGACGCAGGAGATTCAGCGGCTCATCGGACGCTCCCTGCGCGCGGCCGTCGATCTCGAGGCGCTCGGCGACCGAACGGTGACGGTGGACTGCGATGTGCTGGCCGCGGATGGCGGGACGCGGACGGCGTCGATCACGGGTGGGTGCCTCGCGGTCGCGGACGCGCTCCGCGGGCTCGTCGCCGGTGGCGAGGTCGAGATCGACCCGCTCCGCCAGCTCGTCGCTGCGATCAGCGTCGGAATCGTCGACGGTCGACATCTTCTGGATCTCGAGTACACGGAGGATGTGACGGCCGACGTCGATTTCAACGTCGTCACTCTCGAGGATGGCCGGATCGTCGAGGTACAGGGCACGGCGGAGGGTGCTCCGTTCTCGCGGCAGGATCTGGACGCGCTCCTGAGCCTGGCCGAGTCCGGCATCCAGGAGCTGTTGGGGATTCAGCGCCAGGCTCTCGCAGGTCGCTGACCCGCGGTCCCCTCGCTTCAGATCACCACGGGAGCGTCTGGCCGTCGTAGCGCAGGAAGGTGCCGGACATCTCTTCCCTAAGATTGCCGATAAGCTCGATCATCGATCGGACCGCCTCCTGCGGCTCGTTCGCGCCCTCCCAAAGGTCGCTCCCCCTCAGCATGCGCGTCCTCACGGGCCCCGGGTGAATGATCCCGACCTTGATGCCACGCCGTTGCGTCTCGGACCCAAGCGCACGAATGGCCATGTTCGCGCTGGCTTTGCTCATCTTATAGAAGTAGAACCCTCCCCCCCGCCCGGCGATCTCCATCGAGCCGGATATGCTCGTAATGACCACGATCTTCTTCTGATCGCTCGCTGCGACGTGATCCAGGAAGGCCTGCGAGACGCGCAGGGGCCCGAAGGCGTTCACCGCCATCACGTGCTGGAACTGCTCGAAGTCTAGCGCACCCAACCGTTGGCTCTCGGGCGCTCCGAGGACGCCGGCATTGTTGATCAGCACGTCGATCGGGCGGCCTCGATACCGCTCGGCCAGCGCATCGATGCCCGCGTGATCCGTCACGTCCAGCCGCTCGATCACCAGGTTCGGGTGACCCGCGGCCAACGCGTGCAGCTCCTCCGCTGTGTCGGGGTGTCGGGCGGTCGCGATGACGCTCCACCCGCTCTCTGCGTACTGGCGGGCAAACTCCAGACCGATCCCCCTATTGGAGCCCGTGATCAGGACCGTCGCGGGTCCCGCCGTCTCCTGAAGCTGGGTACCGCTCGCAGCCCCCGTTCGCTCGGCTGCCGCGCGATCCGGCGCCGGCCGGCAGGCTCCCATGCAGGCTCCCATGAGGAGAAGCGGAAGTGCGAGGCCGAGATTCGTTCGCGACACGAGTGAGCCCTCTGTTTGGAACCAGCGGGTCAAGCCGATCCCGGCTCCGGTCCGTCACTCATTTTCGAGTGGATCCCCGTAGAATCGCCACGATGAGGTGAACTCTTGTACTGGGGGCCGAACCTCCAACCTGGCCCGGACCATTTCGACCGGCATCCGACCGCCCTGCAAGATCGCGTCGTGGAACTCCCGGTTGGTCATACGACCCGAGCCCACGAACTGCTCGTGCAAGGCGCGGATCTGAAGGCCGCCGATCATGTACGCGACCTGGTACAGCGGCGAGTAGCTCCCGTTGAACGACCGGCGCACCTCGGCGGTGGCGTTGGCCCGCTCGTGACCTACCCGGTCGACGAGGAAATCGATCGCCTCCTGCGGTGTCATGTCTCCGAGGTGGAAGCCGAGCGAAAAGATGATCCGTGCCGCCCGGTGCATCCGCCAGAAGAGCATGCCGACCCGGTCTTCGGCGGTCCGAGGGAAGCCGAGGTCCCAGAGCAGCATCTCCCAATACAGCGCCCAGCCCTCACCCCAGAAGGGTGTGGAGAACACCCGCCGGTGCGAGTTGTACCGGCTGGTCATGAATCCCTGCAGGTGGTGACCGGGGATGAGCTCGTGGTGGACCGTGGCGCGCGCGAAGTGCTCGTTGTTCCCCCGCATGCTCATCAGCTTGTCGTCATGTTCCATTTCGTCGGTGGGGAACGCGACACGGATGATCTCCCCGCCCAAGAAGAAGGGAGAAACCTTCTGCTGCTCGGGCGACATCATCTCGATCCGCCACACTTCTTCGGCCAGTGGCGGGATGGTCACGAGGTCCCGCTCGCGCAGGAAGCTCACCGCCTCCTCGGCCAGCTCACGGACCAGCTGCGTTTGGCTCCCGGGCTCGCGGTGCAGCGTCTTCACGTGCTCCAGCGCGGCCTTCCAATCCTCGCCGAACCCCAGATCTCTCGACGCTTCGAGCATACGGGCCTCGCACCAGGCGAACTCCTTCTCGGCGATCGCGATCAGCTCCTGGGGCGTGTACGGGATCATCTCGTAGACGAGATCGGCCCGCATTCCGTCGGTGCCGATCGGGTCGCCGACGATCGGCTCGTCCTCTCCCTCGCGGTGCCCGACGACCTTCTCGCGCAGAAACTTCGCGTACTCCGTCAGCGCCTCGTCGGCCCGGGCGTAGGGATCCCTGGTCCACCAGGTGAAGACCGGGTCGTATCCCGAGTAGTGCTCGTGCCAATCCTTCAGTCGGCGAGTCAGCCCATCCAGCGCCCTTACCGCTCGCAAGGCGACGATCCTGGATACCGGGGCCTCGGCGTCGGACCCGTCTTCGGTCTCGGATCCGTTCTCGGTCTCGGATCCGTTCTCGAGCTTCGCCTCGACGCCGGTCCTCGCTTCGTCGATTCGATCCGGCAGCTCGGCCAACCGCCGTGCGGCGCCCTGCGCGTCGACCGGCTCGCGGGTTCTCCGCGTCTCGTCGAGATCCACGATCGTGGGCATGAACGGGATGAACGACTGCATCTCCCCGTATAGCCGGTCTTCGCGTTCGAGAAGCTCGAGCTGGTAGCCGAGCTCGTTCGCGAGCAGGACGTAATCGATCCTCCCCTCGAGTCCGAGTTGACCGAAAGCGATCTCGTGCAGACGCTCCTGCCACTCCTGATGGAAGGCGCGGAATCGCTCCCGCCGCGCTGGGGAGTACGACACGTTCCAGCGGCGGCCTAGCGCGGACCGGTCCGCGGTGTATCGCTCGACGACATCGCGTAGCTCGCTCGCCGGGACCCCGACGAGCGACGTCAGACCCATCACATCGGGCGGCAGATGCACCGTCCGCACCGAGGGTACGGGATCCTCGGGTCGTTCGGGTGGGGGGACCGTTTGTGCGGCCACTACCATCGGCGCCGCGAGCAGGCCGGCCACCGCCAGGGTGATGATCCGCGCCCGGCCGGGTCGAGGGATCGAATATCGAGTGGAGCGAGCGCTACCCATGGGCCGTGTCTCCTTCTTCCTTCTTCGTCCTTCCCGGTTGAAAGTGGGCCGGGAGGTCAGTGTGGGTTGGAGCTCTGCGTCTCGAGCGGCGCGGGCTTGTTGAGGGCGTACAACTGAAGCCACTCAACGTCCAGCTCATCTCGCATCACGCCCAAGATGTAGCCCTCGCCGATCTCGAAGATTCGCAAGCCGAGAGGCGTCTCGACCTTCCCCAGGGCCGTCCCTTCGGGGTCGAATACCGCCCAGACGCTACGCTCATCATCCGGGGAGAGGTAGTCCCGGACCCAGAGGTTCCCCTGCGTATCGCTGGTGAAGGACCGGAACGCGGGGAACGTCTCGTGGCGGGGCATCGCGTCCCAGGACTCGGTTTCGAATTGTCGTCCCTGTCCGGAGCCGACCCTGTCAAGCGCCTCATCCCTCAGGAGCTCGAACTGGCCGGGACGGACCGGCGCGAACTCGTGGGTGAGTCTGATGATTCCCTCGAGAGCGCCGTCGTGACCGTACACGTCCAGGGCATAAGCGTCGTTCGTCCCCGCCACCACGCGTTCGCCTACGGCTGATGCGAACGCCGCACGTCCGAATGGGACCGCGTTGACGAAGATCATGTCGGAGCGTGGGGTGATCTGCATCTCCTGACCCGAGTATGGCCCCATGGTCGCGGTTGTGGCGCCCTCGCGATCCGCGACTCGGTACGTCACGCTCCGGCGCTCGCTGCCCTCCGCGATCTCATCGGGGCCGACCAGGTCGAACTCCTGGATCAGGATCCTCCCGTCGACGAACGCGTCCAGGAGTCGGTAGAACTCGACTCCGCGTGGCGCGAAGGATCGGACGAACGCCCCCGTCGAGTCGAACACCGAGATCCGCCGTTGCCGCTGGTCGAACGTGAGAAGCGAATCTCCCGCGAGCGCTCGCAGGAGCCCCAACGCCTGGAACTCCCCCGGCCCGTCTCCCTCGCCACCCACCGACCGGTAGTGCTCGCCGTTCGCACCGTAGAATCGCAGCTCGTGTGATCCGCCGTTGGCGACCACGATCCGGCCGTCGTCGAATCGGTGGGCACCGCTGACACGAAAGAACTGATACTCGGGCTCACCATCCAGCGTCCCGATTTGGAGCACCGGGGTCTGTTCCACGGTCCACACCCGCTGGTCGGGCCGGATCGGACCGTTGCTTACGATCCGGATCCCCGCGCTGTCGCGCACCGTGACATCGGCCCCCGACCCGGCATCACCGCCGCACGCCAAGGGGAGCGCGGAGAGGAGCGCCGCGAGCGTAGGGTGGCCCATCGTGGACCGTGCCGCGCGGACACACCGAGCGTGGCTCACGCGCCCCCTTCTCCCGAGCTGCTACCCAGGAAGCGCGCTCGCACTCGTCGATCCAGCTCCCGCGCCATGATGCGGTGGCCCGCGGCCGTCCAGTGCATGTCGAAATCATAATAGAGGCGCTCTCCGGCCCGGTAGGCGCGGAACGCGGGGAACATGTTCAGGAATTCGACGCCGTTCGCGGCACTGAAGTCCTCGAGCGTCCGGACGCTCGTGTCCGAGAGCGTGAGCTCCTCGGGCAGGAAGGCCTCCCTCCCCCGAGCCCACTCCTCATCGCCTACCTGGTGACCCCAGGGGTAGGTCGTCAGCAGGAAACCGCTCCCACCCTCATCGCAGTAGGCCTTGATCCGCAGGATGCTGTCGAACACGTCTCTCCACTGACCGGTACGGTCCACGGCGTCCGACGCCAGCGTGTGTTGCAGGAGGGCCGGGTCCGCCCTGCTGATCCAGTACTCGAGGGTCCCCGGCTCGGGGCCGGTGGTCGGCGGCTCCAACCGAATGACGATCA
>JBDHHV010000158.1:0-7857 GCA_039589195.1 Gemmatimonadota bacterium
ATCTCATCCAGCCCGAGCGGAGCTATACGGTGACGGCGAACGACTTCATGGCGACGGGCGGGAGCGGGTATCGGGCGCTCATGGGCGCCACGTCCGCGACGATGACCGGGATCGGCGATCTGGAGGCGCTCGTCCGCTACCTCGAGAGCCGTCCGCAGCCCGTGCAGCCACCCGTCATGGACCGCTGGCAGCCGATCGGCCGGTGAGCCGGGGAACCCCAGGCTCCGCCGGTACACGTCGAGACGGCCACGTCGGCCCGGCCGCGTTTCCCCAATGAGCCCCCCGCTCTCTCGCATACGTGTCTTCGTCGAGGAAGAGGAGGTCACCATCTGGTCGTGGGCCCGCGTGCGCCACGCGCTCAACTGGTATTCCGAGCAGGCGTACCGCGACGTGCTCTCCGGCCGGAAGGTGGTGTGCGACGCAGCGGGACACCGCGTCGATCTGGATGGCGCCTTGCAGGATGGGGCACGCTTCCTGCTCCGAGCCGGTCGCGCGTGCAACGACGCGGACCGTGGAGGGCAGGCCACGCCCTGCGGAGGCCACCGAACCCAGCCGTAGCACGCGCGGCACGGCCCGCGTCGAATCGCGCCGCGCCGATCCGACTCGTGCGCTCGCAGCGACCGACAGCTCGAAACTTTTCCCGGTGACCGCTCCGTAGTTCTCCCTGAAGCCCACATCCGCCGGTACACGGACCTCGCCCCTTTGACGGCGGGGAACCCACGGGAGCGGCTCCGCATGAAGAGACGAACGAAGATCCTGACCAGCTCGGTGTCCATCGTCGTGATCGGCGGTGCCGCGTTCGCCGTTTCGGCGGCCGGTGGGAGCGAGGACGGGTCTGCGCGAACCGTCGAGGTGAAGCGGGGCGAGCTCGTCGACAAGGCGCTCGCGGTCGGGCGAATCGAACCGCTCGTCGAGGTGAGCGTGAAGTCGCAGCTGGCGGGCGTGGTCCGGCGGCTGTTCAAGGAGCCCGGCGAGCACGTGCGTCGTGGAGAGCCTCTGCTCGAGATCCAGCCCAACCCGACACCGATCGAGCTCGTCGAGGCGCAGCGCCAGATGGAGTTGCGCGAGCTCGAGCTCATCCAGCTCCAGAAGAAGCGCGACCGGCTCGATGCGCTGCGCGAGCAGGATTACGTCTCACTCGAGGAGTTCGAGACCGTCGAGCGGAGCTACAACGAGGCGCGTCTGCAGCTCCAGATCGCGCAGGAGCGGTTGGCGCTGCTCCAGGAAGGTCGCGTCACGATCGGGACCGAGCGCGTCGAGACGGTGATCAAGTCGCCGATCACCGGGTTCATCCTCGAGAAGACGGTCGAGATCGGAGACCCCGTAGTGCCCCTGACCACATTCCAGGAGGGGACCGTCCTCATGTCCATGGCCGAGATGGACGAGCTGATCTTCCGGGGGACCGTCGACGAGATCGACGTGGGCCGGCTGACCGAGGGCATGCCGGTCGAGCTCAAGATCGGCGCACTGCCGGATGCAGCGATACACGGTCGGCTCTCGCGGATATCGCTCAAGGGCCAGGACGAGGAGAACGCCACGATCTTCCCGGTCGAGATCACGGTTCTGCCTTCGGAAGAGGCCGTGCTCCGCGCCGGCTACTCGGCGAACGCGGACATCATCATCGAGCGGCACGATGAGGTGCTCTACATCCCCGAGCGCCTCGTCACGTTCGAGGAGGGGGCGGCGACGGTGACCGTCCAGCTTACCGACGAGCAGACGGAGGAGCGCTCGATCGAGACGGGCCTCAGTGACGGGATCAACATCGAGGTGATCGAGGGTCTCGAGGAGGGAGAGCGGGTGCTGGAGCCTCCGCCGCGCGAGATCTCTTAACGGGCTTCGCAGAATGCGTTTATCGGAGGTCCTGTGCGACTGAGGGACGCGCTACACCAGCTGTGGGCGGATCTTCGGGCCCAGCGCCTTCGCACCACCCTCACGATTCTCGGGATCACCTGGGGCACCGTGGCGGTCGTCATCCTCCTCGCGTTCAGCGTCGGTCTCGAGCGGCAGACCATGAAGCGCTTCCACGGCCTGGGCGATCGCATCGTCATCCTGTTCGGCGGGCGCACGACCGTGCCGTATGCCGGGTTTCGCGAGGGGCGTGCGATCCGGATCCGTGAGGCGGACGCCGCGATCCTGGAGCGCGAGATCCCGGACATCACGATGATCAGCCCCGAGTACAGCGACCGGGAGACTCCGGTACGGCGGGGTAAGAACGCGGTAAACCCCAACATCACAGGCATTTATCCCGTCTACGGCGAGATGCGGAACGTCATCCCCGAAGCGGGCGGACGGTTCATCAACCACCTGGATCTCGACGAGCGCCGACGCGTCGCTTTCCTCGGAGATGAGGTGGCGCGAATCCTCTTCCGTGAAGAGTCGCCGGTGGGTTCGGAGGTGATGATCGGGAACGTTCCGTTCATCGTGATCGGCGTGCTCAAGCCCAAGATCCAGAACTCTTCGTACAACTCACGCGACGAAGACCGGGTGTTCATCCCGGCGAGCACCCATCAGGCGATCTTCGGCGACCAGTACGTGGCGAACGTCGTGTACCGGACCCGCGGACCCGAGGTCACCGCAGCGGTCGAGCGTCGGATCTACGAGCTGCTGGGCCGCAAGTATCGCTTCGATCCTTCCGATGAGGATGCGCTCCAGGTTTGGGACACGGCCGAGTGGGAACGCATGTTCGGCTACCTGTTCTTCGGCTTCAAGCTGTTCTTCGCGATCGTAGGGAGCTTCACGTTGAGCGTGGGAGGGATCGGGGTCGCGAACATCATGTACATCGTCGTTCGCGAGCGGACGCCCGAGATCGGGATCAAGCGCTCCGTCGGCGCACGCCGCGGCAACATCCTGTGGCAGTTCCTCACGGAAAGCGTGCTCCTCGTCGCGATCGGGGCGATGCTAGGCGTGCTCCTCTCGGTCGGGATCGTGAAGCTTCTTTCCTTCGTGCCCATGCAGGAGTTCGTGGGATCGCCGACGATCTCGCTACAGGTCGCGGTGCTCACCATGTCGCTTCTGGCCTTCGTCGCCATGCTGGCCGGGTATTTCCCGGCGCGCCGGGCGGCGAGCCTCGATCCGGTCGAATGTCTCCGATACTGACGCCTCGGCGTGGCGGTGGCCGCCACCGGTGTGGCTTCGCTTCGCGAGCTCAAGCTCGCGTTGCGCGTGGAGGCCGGGCGGCTCCCTCGTGCGATCAAACCTCGCGAAGCGAAGCCTCATCCGGTGACGGGAGGCAGCGGATGAGCCTGCCGTCGGGCTCGAATCGGATCCATGACCGGCCTTGGGGGGATTTCGGCTGATGTGGAGGATCCTGCTCGAGGAGTTTTTCGGAGACCTGCGCGTCCAGAAGACGCGTGCCTTCCTCACGATCTTCGCCGTGGTTTGGGGGACGATCTCGATCGTGCTCCTGCTCGCGTTCGGTGAGGGGCTCCGGCGTCAGATCTCGGAGGGGCTGCTCAATGCGGGCGAGCGGATCTTCATGGTGTACGGGGGAGAGACAAACCTCGCGTATCAGGGCCTCCCCAAGGGACGCCGCGTCCGCCTGCGCGAAGAGGACCTCGAGCTCCTGATCCGAGCTATCCCCGAGATCGAGATGGGCAGCCCCTCGTACGGGCGCTGGGGCACGCACCTGAAGTTCGACCAGAACCAGACCACCACGTACATGGAGGGCGTCGCGCCCGAATTCATGGAGATGCGACGCATGTTCCCGGCGCAAGGCGGCCGGTTCCTCAACACGCGGGACATGCGGGAGAAGCGCCGCGTCCTGTTCCTCGGGAACGCGATTGCCGAGCGCTTGTTCGGGGACATCGAGCCCGTCGGTCAAACCCTGATGCTCGACGGTCTGCCTTTCACCGTCGTCGGCGTCATGCAGAAGAAGTTCCAGGACTCGAGCAACAACGGGCCCGATGAGGACCGTGCGATCATCCCCGCCTCCACGTTCCAGACGATCTATGGGAACCGGTATGTCGGCCACCTGCTGGTGAGGCCCCGGGATGTGAAGGAAGCCAGCCGTGTGAAGAGCGAGCTGTACCGTGTCCTGGGGGGGCGTTACAAGTTCGACCCCGCGGACGAGCGCGCGCTCACCATGTGGGACTTCATCGAAGACGAGAAGATCACGAGCGCCATCGGGCTCGGGATCCAGATCTTCCTCGGACTGGTGGGCGGATTCACGCTGCTGGTGGCGGGCGTCGGGGTGGCCAACATCATGTACGTCGTCGTGCGCGAGCGGACGCGCGAGATCGGGATCAAGCTCGCCGTGGGCGCGCGCAAGCGACACATCGTGTCGCAGTTCATCTTCGAGGCGCTCTTGATCGCGGTCGGCGGCGGGCTGTTCGGCCTGGCCCTGGCGAGCGCCATCGTGGTCGGCGTGGACAGCATCCCGACGGATGACCAGGGGCTCCAGTACATCCTGAACCCCAAGCTCTCTCTCCCGATCGCCTCCATCTGCGTGGCGATTCTAGTTTCCATCGGACTCATCGCCGGAATCCTGCCCGCGCGCAAAGCCGCCCGCCTTGACCCCGTCGAGTCGCTCCGCTACGAGTAACGCGTCCCGCGGTCGGTTCCGGCCGCCGTGGATCGAGACCCGCTTCTCAGGAGCCGATGTTGACAGAGCAGGAAGTACGCGACCGCATTCAGGCGGTGCCGAAGACGGATCTGCACGTCCATCTGGATGGGTCGCTGAGACCCCACACGATCGTCGAGCTCGCGGCGGAGCAAGGCGTCGATCTCTCCACGAACGACCCGGATGAACTGGCGCGGTACTTCTTCGTCAGCGATGCGGAGAATCTCGAGGATTACCTGGCTCGCTTCGACATCGCCCTTTCCGTGATGCAGCATCCCCGCGCGCTCGAGCGGATCGCGTACGAGCTATGCGAGGATGCGGCCGCGGAGAACGTCCAATACACCGAGATCCGTTACTCTCCGATCCTCGTCACCCGGCCCGGTCTCCCACTCCCCGGAGCGGTGGAGGCTCCGCTGCGCGGAATGCGCCGGGCGGAGGAGGATTTCGGGATCCGATCCAACCTGATCATCTGCGGGATCCGCAACATGGACGAGCACCTGTCCCGGGATCTGGCCGATCTTACGATCGCGTACAAGGACCGCGGCGTGGTGGCGTTCGATCTGGCCGGGGCCGAGTACAACTACCCGGCCAAGAAACACAAGAACGCGTTCTACATGGTCCGCAACGCGAACATCGGGGCGACCATTCACGCGGGTGAGGCGTACGGCCCGGAATCGATCCACCAGGCGATCCACTACTGCGGGGCGCAGCGCATCGGCCACGGAACACGACTGTATGAAGACCCGGACCTGATGCAGTACGTGAACGACTTTCAAATCCCGCTCGAGATCTGCCTCACGAGCAACGTCCAGACCCGCGCCGTGCCCGACTTCGAGAGCCACCCGGTCAGACAGTACTTTGACGAAGGGCTCATGGTGAGCCTGCACACCGACAACCGGCTCATGAGTGGCACCACCGTGACCGAGGAATACGTCCGGGCCTGGAAGCACCTCGACTTCACGCTCGACGAGATCGCCGAGATGATCCTGAACGGGTTCCGGAGCGCCTTCCTGCATCGCAGGGAGAAGGCCGCCCTGCTCGCGGAAGTGGAGCCCCAGATTATGGCGCTTGGGGAGGCCAGGTAGGGGGGGTCTCGTGAAGTCCGTGTCGCAGATGGCGAGAAGGGCCGTGACGGCATTCGCCGCTCAGGCCCTTCTCGCATTTCGGCTCTGCGTTCTACGAAACGAGGCCGGCCGGCTTCAGTTGCCTGGCACCCGAACGTCCACCCAAACCAGCCGGTGATCCGAGCCGGGGAATGGGAAGGTGCCGACGAGCGGGAACAGCGGGTCGCTGCTCAGCGGCCAGAACACACCGGCGTCCAGTATCAGCAGTTCCTTCCCGGGCAGCACATAGTCCGCTCGGAGGTTGCCCGCGCCGAACGGAGGGCTGTCGCTGAAGTCCGCCGTGTCGAAAGCGGGGTCCCCCAGGTGGCCGACGTTCACACCACCCTGAAGAGCCGATTGCTCGGGGCCGCCTTCGCTGTCCGGGGTCACCGTTGTGTTGATGAGCGGGTGCTCGACGAGCTGCAACGCGGCGTCCGCGCTGCTGTCGCCGTCGAACGGGTCCGCGTTCTGGTCGCCCGCGATCACGAACATGGCGCCGGCACTGAGCCCCCCCGCCATGCCCTGATCGTCAACGATGTATCCGGAGCGGGAGGGGATTACGTAGTCCGCCCAGAAGCGGATCTCATCGTGATTTCGCGTGCCGTTCCGGTCCTCGGCCCCATCGAACACAGGAGGCGTCGGGTGGCTGACGAGGAAGTGCACGGTCTTGTTGCCGATCTCGATCGGGACATCCCAATGGCTCTTCGAAGAAAGACGGAACACGTCCAGCTCTGCGGGCGAATACCAGTCCCCCGGCGCCGGCGTGCTCAGATCGTCGGGCAGCAGGGCCCCCGGCATGTCCTTCCACAGGAAGAGCTGGAAGGTGCGCACGGTTAGCGGATCGATGGGGTACATGGAGTACACGGCCATCCCGAACTGGCCGGGGAAGAAGCCGAAGCCGAAGGCATCGTTTGGACCCCCGACACCCCCGAAGTTATCGAGATCGAAGCCCGAGGGAATGCCGGTGTTGGACGGGGCGACGAAGCGATACGGATACATGATCGGGGCAGCCCCATTCTGCGAAACCGACAGGTAGTTGGACTGGAATAGCTGCGCCGCTACGCCTCCCGCGTCAAAGTCGAACTCGTTGATCAGCAGAACGTCGGGGCGGTTGTGCTGGATGATCTCCGCAATCGTCTGAGCCTGGGCGTTGGCGGGTGTGGAGAGGTCGCTGACGAGCTGGCCCGCGCTGGTCCGGTTGAGCGACGCATTGAACGTGGCGAAGCGCACTTGCTTCTTGAACGGCGCGTTGTCGGCGCTACGCGCGAGGCTGGGGCCTTTGGTCCCGGTCGGCGAATTCGCTCCTTCGCAGGCGGCAAAGGCTACGAGTGCGGCGAGCGAGAGCGTGGTCATGAGGCTTCGGGTTCTACTTCTCATGTTCGGTCTCCTGTCGGTCTGAGGCCGCGTACCGCGAACGTCAGGCGGCACGGGGAGAGGGACAACTGTGTGTCTCACGGTCGGCTTGGGTCATCACGGCGTGTGGGTGTGAACGGCGCAGCTGTACGTCGGAGGTTCAGGTTCATGGGACCGCCTTCGGCCAGAGCGTCCAGCGGTCGCTTGGTCCGAAAGAATCCCCACGCACTGTTTATAAAGCTGCTACTGGCGCGGAAGAGTAGCAAGCCCGTGCTACGAGGCGTCACGACTCGCGCCGGCTGACTCGGTTGGCCCGCACCGCCAAAACCGTGTAAGTTGCTGTCACAGTAACCAACAGCGCCTATTCCATTGTCCTACATCTTCCTCGAGGCGTGCGTCTGTCTCTTTGGGCAGGATCCCGCCTCTCCAAGCAAGGACGGTGAGAACCATGCAGAAATTCTTGTCCAGAACCACCGTAGGAGGCGCGCTCGGGCTCGTGGCGATCCTCCTTTTCGCCCCGCTCCTCCAAGCCCAGGTCGTGACCTCCGAGATCCGTGGAACGGTGATCGATCAGAACGGGCAGCCGGTCGTCGGCGCCCAGGTCTCGGTCACCGATACGCGGACCAATGTGACGCGAGGCTCGCTCACGAACGAAAGCGGGCGGTATTTCGTCGCCCAACTCCAGCCGGGCGGGCCATTCACCGTCCGTGTTCAGATCATCGGGTACGGCCCACAGGGCCGAACCGGGGTCAACATCACGCTCAGTCAGGCGGAAACCGTCAACTTCCAGCTCCAGCAAACCGCCGTACAGGTGGAGGAGCTGACGGTCGCCGTGGTGGGCGA
>JBDHHV010000159.1:0-14983 GCA_039589195.1 Gemmatimonadota bacterium
GTGGCCGCGTCGAGCTGTGGCTGTACGTGAATGACCAGGGGCTCGTCGAGAAGAGCCAGGTCAAGACCTCGAGCGGGAACCTTCAGCTGGACGAAGCCGCGGGGCGCGTCGCGGACGAGATGCGCTTCACGCCCGCCCAGAACCGGGACAAGGTCGTAGCGGTCTGGGTCCACCAGCCCATCGCGTTCAAGGTGAACTGAATTGTTCCCCGCCCTCGGGTGCGACGGCTGGCGGGTAAACGGGCCGCCCGCCGCGGGTGTCTCATCCCCTGGGGTGCGCCCGTTCGGGCACGGTTTTTTGCTCCGGTCCTCGCTACGGGAGCCCTGGTGATTCGATCGGCGGTTACCGGCGCACTGCTCTTCGTCTTCGGACAAACCTTCGTACCTGTCGTCGGCGCGCAGGAGCCGGCTGGCGGAGACGCGGCGGGCGAGGTGGCGGCAGGTCAGGCGCTGCGGGTCTTCCTCGACTGTCAGAGCCGGTTCTGTAACTTCGATTTCTACCGACGCGAGATCCCGTTCGTGAACTACACGCGCGACCGCGAGGACGCGCAGGTCCACCTCCTGATCACGTCGCAGGAGACGGGCGCCGGGGGCCGTCTGTTTGCGCTCGACTTCATCGGACGCGGGGAGTTCGAGGGGATCGAAGATCGGCTCGAGACCTCCACGCGGGCGAATCTCGCCGAGGAGCAGGTCCTGTCGCAGGTGGCGAGCCAGATCAAGCTCGGACTCATGCGGTACGTCGCCCGCACGCCGCTCGCGGATCAGATCCGGGTCCAGTACGAGCAGGACCTCGAGGAGCAGGGGGTCGCCACACCCGAGACCGATCCGTGGAACTTCTGGGTGTTTCGCATACGCGGGAACGGGAGTTATTTCGCACGGGAGGCGACGGATTTTCTCTTCGTGTCCGGGGCCCTCTCCGCCAACCGCGTCACCGAAGACTTCAAGCTGCTCGGCTCGGTGTCGGCCAACTATACGAGAAACAACTTCGACACGAGCGACACGACGACGGTCACCAGCACCACCGAAAGCTATGACGCGGCCATCTTCGCCTCGTGGAGCGTCGGCGACCATTGGGGTATCGGGGGCCAGGGCTCGGTATCGCGTTCCACGTTCTCGAACGAGGACCTGGTGGTCCGCGTGGCGCCGGCGATCGAGTACAACCTGTTCCGGTACTCGGAGTCCACACGCCGTCAATTGCGCATCGTCTATTCGGTCGGGGTCAACGTCGTCGATTACATCGAGGAAACGGTCTTTCTGAAGACCGAAGAGACGGTGCCGGATCATCGCTTTCAGGTGGCGCTGGCGGTCCGCCAGCCGTGGGGATCCTCGCGCGCCGCTTTCGAAGCCGTCCAGCTCCTCAACGACCCGGGGAAGAACCGACTGGTCGCGGAGGGGGGGGTCGATCTCCGCATCTTCAAAGGGTTGTCGCTCGACATCGACTTCGGGCTCGCCCGGATCCGCGACCAGATCAACCTGGAAGCCGGGGACGCGACGGAGGAGGAGATCCTGACCCGCCAGCGGGAGCTGCAGTCCGACTTCGAGTACAACCTCCGCGTCGGCTTCAGTTACACGTTCGGGTCCATCTTCAGCAACGTGGTGAACCCCAGATTCGGCGGTTCCACCCGGTTCTTCATCCGCGAGTTCTGAGAGGTGGGGACCGCCAACAAGATCACGCCCGAGCTGCAGGACTACATCCTCGGCGTCGGGGTGCGCGAGCACCCGGTCCTAGCGCGGTGCCGCGAAGAGACGCGGCGCGACTTCCCCGATCACGTCGAGATGCAGATCGCGCCGGAGCAGGGAGCGTTCCTGGCCCTGCTCGTCCGGTTGCTCGATGCTCGCCGAGCACTCGAAGTTGGCGTATTCACCGGGTATAGCGGGTTGGCGGTCGCACTGGCTCTTCCTCTGGACGGACAGCTCGTGGCGTGTGAGCTGGATCGGCGCTACGCGCGGCGCGCGCGGCGCTACTGGAAGGACGCGGGGGTGGGCGACCGCGTCGACCTTCGCCTCGGACCTGCGCTGAAGACGCTCGACTCGTTGATCGCGCAGGGCGGAGCCGGGTCGTTCGACCTGGCGTTCATAGACGCCGACAAGACGGGATACGACGACTACTACGAGGCCGGTTTGACGCTGCTCCGCCCCGGGGGGATCGTGGCCTTCGACAACACGCTCTGGGGCGGATCCGTGATCGATGCCGCGGACCAGTCCGACGCGACCGTCGCCATCCGGGAGCTGAACGAGAAGCTGTCGCTCGACGACCGCGTCGATCTCGCGCTCACGACGATCGGCGACGGCCTCACGCTTGCCCTGAAGCGGTAGCGGCTCGCTTCCGACGGTCGACGGGTTGATCCAGGCCGGCTTTGCCCGAATCTTGGGCGGCAATTCCGAGTCCACACACGATGTCCGGAGGTAGCCTGTGTCTCGCGTCCATGTCCCGCTTCGCGCTCTTCTGATCCTCCTCGTCCTCGCCCTCACCGCGGGAACGGGCACGGCACGGGCCCAGATCCCGACGGGCGAGCTGAGTGCGCTCCCTCCGGCCAAGCGTGCCGCGCTCGAGGCCGTCGATGAGCTCGCAGCCGATATCCAAGAGATGTCCATGACGCTCTGGTCGTATGCGGAGACGGCGATGCTCGAGCATCGGTCAGCGGCCTTCCTGGCCGATCTCCTCGAGGAGGAGGGCTTCCAGGTCGAGCGCGGCGTGGCCGAGATGCCCACCGCGTTCGTCGCCTCCTACACCCACGGGCAGGGAGGACCGGCCATCGGGGTGCTCGCCGAGTACGACGCACTCCCCGGTGTCGGAAACGACCCCGTTCCCGGCAGGACACCGCGCGCGGATGGCATCACCAGCGGGCAGGGGTGCGGTCACAACCTGTTCGGGGCCGGCTCCGTGGGCGCGGCGATCGCGATCAAGCGGGCCATGGAGCGCCAGGATCTGTCCGGCACGATTCGGCTGTACGGCACTCCGGCCGAGGAGACCGTGGTCGGAAAAGTGTACATGGCCAAGGCGGGTCTGTTCGACGACCTGGACGCCGCGCTCGAATGGCACCCGGGTCTCGAAACCCAGGTGCGCAACCAACCCGGCCGCGCGTTGAACAACTTCACCGTCGACTTCCGCGGGCAGGCGGCGCATTCATCGGCGGACCCCTGGAACGGACGTAGCGCGCTCGACGCCGTCGAGCTCATGAACCACGGGGTCAACATGATGCGCGAGCACATCCAGCCCACGGCCCGCATTCATTACGTGATCCCGTCGGCCGGCGAGGCGCCGAACGTGGTGCCGGAGTACGCGCGTGTGTGGTACTACGTGCGTGACACGGCGCGGGTGACCGTTACCGAGTACTACGATTGGATCCTCGATATCGCGGAGGGTGCGGCGATCGCCACGCGCACCGAGCACGACGTGCACTTGATCACCGGCGTGCACGAAATGACGCTCAACCGCCCGCTCCAGGAGGCGACGCAAAGAAACCTGGAGCTCGTCGGCCCACCCCGGTATCCCGACGCGTTCCAGACGTTCGCCACCGAAATGCAGCGTGGACTCGGGATCGCGGAGAAGGGGCTCGACACCGAGATCAAGCCGCTGGCGGATGGCCCCGAGCCTCCCGAGGGTGGATCCACCGACGTGGCGGAGGTGAGCTATATCACACCCACCGTGGGATTCAACGTGACCTCCGCCCCCGCGGATGTCCCTTGGCACAGCTGGGCCACCACGGCGTCGCACGGAACGGAATGGGCTGTACGCGCGGCGGACGTAGCGGCCCGTGTGCTGGCACTCACGGGTGTGGATCTGCTTACCGACCCGGATCTCGTTCGGAGTGCACGGGCCTTCTTCGAGGAGACCACAGGTGGCGAGCCCTACCGATCACCGATTCCCCAGGATCAGAAGCCGCCCGTGCCGTAAGCAAACGCTCGAGATTCGGGTCGGGCGGCCGGCGCCAGCTGGAGGCCGGGAGACACAGGTGGCTGGCTAGAAGTCGAGAACGGAATCGTCATCGCGCACGGGGTCGTCCGATCGCGCCAAGCGTAGAACGATCGCCGGCGTGAGCGGGCGACGGCCCGCGAACCCTCCGTGGATCTCGTGCCAGAACCGGATCTCGTCTTCCCCGGCCTGCCAGCACAGGTAGATCCAGCGCCCATCCAGCGTGGTGGGAAAATCGACCAGCCCGCGCTCCAGGCCGCCGAGCGGGAATCGGATACCCCGGTCACTGAGCCGCTCCCGCACGAGGCGCTCGATCGCGCGGTGTATCCGGCCGAGCGAGCGCCGATACCGGAGGTATTCCTCGTTGTCGGGGTTGGTGGGTGCCTGGACGGCCTCCCCCCACAGCGCGTCCAACGCGCCCAGTTGGTCGACGCGCCGCTGCGCCGCGTCGCGCCCCGCGTGGATACGGCGTAGCGTGGCGCGGACGTGCGGGAGGAGCGCGTTCGCCTCCTCCACGGTAAAGGCGTGCCGCGTCATCCGTGGAACTTCCCGAGCCCTCATGCGGACCGCAACGGCCATCGGCGGGTCTGGAACTACCGTAATCCCGCGCCGTGCTTCCGACGACGGGCGAAGGGAACCGGCATGAACCTGAGGGCTCCGATCACCGTAGTAGTAAACGATGTTCACACACTGCGCCTTCTGCCGTCACGGGTTTGCGACGAACGAGTCTCTCGAGCACCTGCGCGCCGGCCGCAAGCTCGCTTACGACCCCGTGCGTGGTCGCCTGTGGCAGATTTGCCCCAAGTGTCAGCGCTGGACGCTTGCCCCCATCGAGGAGCGCTGGGAGGCGCTGGAAGAGCTCGAGAAGATCGTCACGGACAGCGCGCGATTGCTGGCCCAGACGGACAACGTCGCGCTACTCAGGAGCGGTGACCTGAGAATTGTCCGGGTAGGACGCGCTCAGCTGCGCGAAGAGGCGTGGTGGCGCTACGGGAGGGAGTTCAAGCGCCGTCGGACACGATTCCACGTGCTGACCGCCGCGGGGGTAGGGGCCGCCGCGACATTGGGCTTCAGCGGGATGGTGGCGGGCGGATTCGGGTACTACCTCCTCTACCGGGCGGCTCAGCGCGTCCCCTACATCGGTCGACGGATCCGGTTCGGGAAGACCGCGTGGCAGGGGCACACGGTGTGTCCCGGGTGTGGCGGCACGCTCACGCTTCTCGAGTTCGACCAGCGAAAGAACCTCACCCTGTGGCGGACGGCGGACGGGCTCGCGCTCTACCACCGTTGCGCGACGTGCCACGCTCGTCGGACCGACGGCGGGTTCATGCTGGCAGGCTCGGAAGGCGAGTACGTCCTCCGGCGCGTGTTGGCCTACAACAACTTTGCCGGTGCGACCGGAGACCAACTGAAGTCCGCCACCGGGGCCATACTCGAAGCCGGCTCCGCCGAACGCTTCGCCAATCGGTTGGCCGAGAACCAGGTGGGATTCGGCCACCTCCAACGAACCGAAGCCCTGGCGCTGGAGATTGCCGCCAACGAGGAGACCGAGCGTCGTCTCCTCGAGCTGGAGCTCGCCGAGCTCGAGCGCCGGTGGCTCGAGGAAGAGGAGATCGCGGCAATCGTAGATCGCGAGCTCACGCCGGTCTCCGGGTTCCAGCGTCTGCTCAGACTCGAGCGGAGCTGAGTCTCCGGACTAAAGCCCTCCGGGCACCGCCTCGCAATCCCGCTCCGCGAAGGGGGTGGCCCAGCCGATGCCGATCTCACCCACCAGGATGGTCAACTGCCTCGCGATCGGGTGATCGGACCGGACCGATCGGTCGCCGAAGATCTCCTCGGTGCGCGGGTCCTGCCGCGATAACTCCATGAGCCGGGCATCGGAGTCCGGCGCGATCTCGAGCTGGAGACTCAGGGTCCCGCCCTCTTCAATCCAGCCCGCACCACCACCGTAGTCCCACCCGAAGCCGGAGAACGAAATGGGCTCGCCCCCGAGTGCCTCGAGCTCCGCGAGCGTGCTCCCAACCCCCACGCCGAGCGGGGTGCGCCAGGGTCCCGCGGCGTTTCGGGCGCGCACGAAGGCGGGGCGCGTCCGCGCCGAATCGGCCCAGGCGATCTCCATCTCGTACGACCGATCCGGAAACACGCGTGTGCCCGGCGTGCAGAACCCTTCGGCCAGGTAGACTCTGGAGGGGACCACTACGGACGCCCCTACGGCCTCCTTCAGCCCCGCTTCCGACGTCCGTGGTGCGATCGGCCCGAAGCGCTCCCCCGGGACTACCCGCCAGATCGCTTCGCGAGAGTCGGGGACGACGTCCAATGAATCGATCACGAGGCTGTCGCCCTGCAGCCGGACGGACGCGCGGGCGCGGAGCGCCGGGCAACAGTTGGCATCTCCGGGCAGATAGACTGCCGCTTCGGCCAGGAGCGAATCGGGCTCCAACCAGATGCCCTTCCAGGTTCCCCATTCCCCCGGGAGTGATCCGCCGAGTTGATCGCGGTACGTGGGCTCCATGGGCGTCACGCTGCCGCCCGCACCGAGCTCGTAGGGATGATCCAGGCAACCGCCGGTGCCGTTGAGGCACAGGCGGTGGACCATGAGACCTCGTCCCTTCGAAAGGACCCGTGCCCGCGGCGGATCAGCCAGCATGGCGGTCCGATCGACGCGATCGTGCCAAACGGCGCGCACGCGGTCGTCGGTCTGGCCGCCCGCGAACAGCACGAGCTCATCGAGACGCACCGTGTCCGGGAAGAGGTCGAGGCTTCGCTCCGGCGTATCCGGTGTCGGACCGTACACGGACTCCCGGTAGTAGAGGGCCCACGCCCAACTCGTCCCGCCGCTGCTCCGTAGCTCTCCGGCGCCGGTCACCTCGCAGCGAGCGGAGAGTCGCCTGTCCGAGAGCGCCGGCGGCGGGGTGGGCCATTCCAGCTCGAAGCACTCCGCTGCAACCCGCTCGGGGCTCACCGAGGGTGCCTCGGCGACCGGCCGGCCCGGGGGAACGGCCTCCTGTGCCAGTGCCGGCGCCGCCGTCAATCCCCAACCGGCCCCGACCGCCAGTCCAACCACCAGTCCGACCGTCTGTCCCACGGCGCCTCTGACGGCGCGTGGGGTCGTACTCATGGCGAATACACCCGCTCGGCGTTCGCCTCGACCTGCGCCCGAGAGAACCACGCCGGTTTGAATCGCTTCTGCGAGTACAGGGGCGCCTGGTCGAAGTAATGGGCGGAGGCGGGGTCTCCGCTTTGACCGAACGTCAGGATCGAGCGGGCCTGAACCTGCGGGCCGAACTCCACGACCTTCACGAACGAGTTCCCGTGCACGCCGTAGCGGCGTATCCCACCTGGCGCTGGCCTCGACGTGTACGTGAACACCGAGCCAAGCCAGCCCGGTGCCCCGGCCACCGGCAGGCTCGGCTGATCATCGTCGAACGGCTTCCGGCCGCTCGCGTCCGGTCGTTGCATCCGGTTGAGGTCACCCCACGGGACGCGCCACGTCTCCCAGTCCCTTTCGAGTCGGTCCAGCACGGCGGCCAGCGCCGTGATCCTCGGCCACGGCTGCTCCTGCCATCGTTCTTCCCCCCGATCCCAAATCTCTGCCCACCGCACGAACAGAGTCGTGGCGATCGACTCGATCGTGGCCTCGCGATCCCACGTCTCGAGTTCCCTCACGGGCTCCCGCACCAGATTGGCGCGAGTAGGGCGGGTCTGCTCGAGTTGCCGAAACTCCTCCAGCAGTGGAGGGAGCAGGTCATCCGCCGCGGTCAACCGCGTGTCCAGGACCGCCCGCGCGAAGTCCTCGAGCGTGACGTCCCGCAGCTCGCCGAGCACCCGCCGCGACGACCGAGCGCGTGGGTTGTCCGTCTCACGGCCGACCATGTACGGAGGGAACGCCACCCTCTCATCGGTGAGACCGTCGGTGGCGGTGAACGGGTATCCGGTGGCCGGGTTCAGATACTGGGGGAGCTCATCCAGCGCGTGGTAGCCGTTCCACTCCGTGCCCGGATCGCTACCATCCACCGGTAGGGACCAATCGTACGCGACGGACCGTCGAGGTACGGCCGCGTTGTAGATGTATTGGATGTTGCCGTCGGCGTCGGCGTACATGGTGTTCTGGTACGGGACGGCCAGCCGGGCGACGGCCGCGCGCCATTCCTCCAGCGTTTGGGCGCGCATCATCCCGTACCATTGGTCGTACCAGCCGCCCTCCTCGAGCATCGTGACCCGGACGGCGAGCGGGCTAAGGCTCTCAGCCGACTCCGATCCGTTCGGAGAGTCTTCGCCATCCAGCTCGCGGATCCCGAGAATCGGGCCGTGGTGCGTCTTGATGAACCGAAACTCGAGCTCCTCCACTGCGCCGTCCTCACCCGCCTGGCGCACGCCGACGGTCTCGGTCCACACTGTCAGATCGCGCCATTCTTCGCCGTAGCGGTACACCGGGCTCCCCTCGCGCCACTCGACCGTCTCCACGTACAGGTCCCCGATGTCCGAGTAGTTGTCGGTATACGACCACCCGAGCCGCTCGTTGTGCCCCATGTACGGAAACATGAACCCGAACCGCGACAGACCCGAGAAGACGAGGCCCTCGTCGCTGTGCAGGTGGATCTCGGTGTATTGCGACAGGCCGAAGAACGCGACGTGTGGGTTGATGAGCAGCATCGGGTGGCCGCTCGCCGTGCGAGAGCCCGCGATGGCCCATTCGTTCGAGCCCAGCGGCCGTTCGCCACCCGGGGTCGGATCGTCCCGGAAGGCCAGGCTCTGGAGGCGGGACGCACCATCGGAGGCTGGCCCGGCGGGGATCGGCCCTGCCAAGCCCGCTCCGGATGAGCCCGAACCCTCGATCCTCGCTCCGTCGAGCAGGCGTCGGCTGTCCGTGCGCCGTAGTCCCGCGTAGCCGATGTACTCGTTGTGGTGATACTTGAAGCGCAGCAGCGCGATCGCGTACCACGGTTCCACGCGCTCGAGTAACCGGCGCTCCACGTCTGGGTGCTTCTCCAGGTAATGGTTGAAGCCCTCGGCGTACGCGTCATACAGCGAGCGCATCTCATCGGGCGCCCGGTCGTATTCATCACGTGACAGGCGCGGGATTTCCATCGCGCGTGTGAGATAGTCGTCGAGAAGCGTCTCCTCGCCGTACAGCTCGGAAGCTCGTCCGATCGAACGGACGAAGTTGTCCTCGACCTGCCACCAGTTGTCTTCTGCCTCGGCGTACGCCTCACCGAAGATCACGCTCGCGTCCGTGGGGCCGTAGATGTGCGGGACGCCAAACGCATCGCGGTAGATCGTGACCGAGGCGGCCAGGGCGTCCCAGTCCACATCGCGAGGGGCATCGGCTGACCGGGCGTCGGGAATCGAACACCCACTCAACGCGGCGGCGAGTGAAAGGAGCGCGCCGGCGGGCAACATCTTTCGGAGCATTCGTGACTTCATGTGGCGCCTCTGGGCTTGGTCGGGTCCCTCCAGGTCCTGGCGAGCGATTCGGTTCGGGAGTCGGCCCGCATTCATCCAACGTGGGGTGGCCGCGAGCCGTTCACCAGATGGGCGCGGCCCTTGCAGGGCTTTGCGACAACGCCGATAGCGTGGCCCCGGGCGTTCAGTGTCACGCGCATGCCAGGCACATCATCGTGGAACATCAGTCGGAGAATTCGCTCGGGTCGGACCTGTTCGCGCGCCCGTACGATACGGGGCGCTGCGACGCCGACAGTCTTCCTGGCGACCTCGTAGTCCGAAACGAGTGGGCCGAATACTTCTCGGGTGTCCGGGGGAACGTGTTGGTCATCGATAGTGGAACCGGCCCCGACGTACGCGAGGTCATCATGATCGATCTCCGGACGCGGAGGAGACTCCTGCAGCGCTCGTACCTGGACCTGGCCCCTAGCACCGACTCCCTCGCCATCGGGTTGTGGGATGGATACTATCTCGACGAGCCCCTACCGGGCTGCCCTCCGCCGATCGGCGGGTTGCTGCCCGGTGTGGACAGTCTCTTCATGGTGAATCTGCGCACGGGGGATGTGCGCTTTGCGGGGCGTACCCTGTGCGCGGTGAGACAATGACTCGACCTCTTCTAGCCCTCGCGGTAGCGAGCCTCCTGGCGTGCGGCGGAGCCGGCGCTGAGGATTCTCGGACATCCGGCGACGTTGCCTCCCGGTACGAGATCGACGCGACCAACGTCCCCGGCGGTCTCCGATCGCTGATACCTCTCGCCGCTCGGTGGGGCATCGGAGACGACGTGGAGCGCGCCGATTATGTCGAGCAGGCTACCGCCGCGGACCGTGAGGCGCTGAGAGAAGCGGTCCGGCCGCACCAGGCGCGCATCACGGCATGGCTGGACTCGTTCGGCGCTGACCCCATGTCCGACGAAGCCGCAGCCTTCATGTACATGCAGCTCGCGATCGAGGAGATGCCGCGATAGCCGCGACCCGTTCAGCCGCGACTCCCTCGCACGACCCTCGAACAACCCTCAATCCACGAGGTCCTATGACCACCACGAACGCGGCCGTACCTGCATCCGCCCGTCGAATCGGCTTCCTGGTTGCAGCGTTGGCCGCCGCGGGACCCCTGGATGCCCAACAGGCACCGCGGCGGACGGGTCCCGTCATCCGGTCGGCCGGTGGCGTGTTCGAGGTCCCACGGATCGATTTCGAGACGCCGCTGAACCTCACGTACCGCGTGGCGTTCGATGTCTCACAGGCCGCCGAGTCCCCCACCGGCGTGAACCCCGGGCTCAACACGGTCGCCCGGTTCCTGAACATGCACGCACGTGCGGGTGTCCCGCTCGGTCAGCTCCAGGTCGCGGTCGTCGTGCATGGGACCGCGGGGAAGGACCTCCTGCAGGACCACTCCTACCGGACTCGCCTGGCAACCGACAACCCGAATGCGGAGCTCGTTCGGGAGCTCGCCGAGGCAGGGGTTCGATTGATCCTCTGCGGTCAGACGGCGGCGTCCAGAGGACTACCGACGGATAGCCTGTTCGAGCCGGTCGAGGTAGCGCTCTCCGCGATGACCGCGCTGGCCGTACTCCAGGAAGACGGCTACCACGTCAATCCGTTCTGAAGGTGTCCTCCGGACCGAGAAGCTGCGTGGCCGCGGTTCTGTGGCTGACCATCGGGCTTGCCGGGCCGGCCGCTCTCGGCGGTCAGAGCGAGGACGTGCCGGCGACGGTGGGAGTCCTGGCCGCGGGAGTGGGCGTGCTGGGGATCGGGTTGTTCGACATCGCGACGGCTTCGGCATCGGCTCGGCGCTACAACGAGCGCCATCTGGCGCTCAACCCCCTGTTCGACCCCAAGGCGAGGCGCTACGGGCCGGCGCTCTCGTTCTCGGTGGGCAGGTCGATTCGCTCCCCCGAGCCGCAGAGTCTCGACACGCGGCGTCCGATCGGACTGCCGCAGGGAGCGAAATCGCACAAAACAGCCACTCTCTGGTCGCTCGGGGCGACGCTGATTCCCTCCGGTATCGGATTGGCGACGGCCGCCGGCGGCGGCTGGAACGACAACAAGACCACGCTCGCGATAGGGATCGCCGGGATGGCATCGGGGTGGCTCTTCGGCCCGAGCGCGGGTCATTGGTACGCGGAGCAGCATGGGCGCGCCTGGACCACGACGGGCCTCCGGGTCGGTCTCGTGGTCCTTGGGCTTCTTGCCCTGAGCACGGTCTCCTTCGACTAGCCGCCGCGGCTCCCGCGACGATTCCCCGCCGATCCGGCCTGCGCGACCGGCCGCTCGAACTGGGCTGCTCGGCTCAGCAGCACCCGTCCGGACCGCAGCAAGGCTCCGACGCGTTCGTCGTCAGGTCGTAGTTCGCTCCCTTGGTTTCCCGCGGCTCCCGGATCGGAGTTCGGGAGCAATCGAACGGTTCGGCGTCATCGGGCGGCACGGGTGTCAACGGTTCCACGAGCTCGAACGCATCCCGATACGGATCCCGGCGGTATAGCTGGAAGGTCTTGTCACACACGGCGTAACGCGTTCCACGCTTCATCCGATGGCCATCGTCGTCCAGGACCTCCTTGAACGGACCCTTGTAGATCACGGCCTGGTTTCGCTCCCAGCAAGGGCCTTCTTTTCCTTTGAACGCCTCCACCGTAACGGATCTGAACTCCAGCCCGCGGACGGTGCGCCATGGATCGACCTGACGCTCTACCATCCGGATCCCGTGAAAGCCGGCCGACTCGAAGGCCTCCAGGAATCCCTCTTCCGTGAGGGCGCCGGAGATGCAGCCGGACCACAACTCTGGGTCGTCCTGCATATCCTCTGGCACCGGCTCGTCACTCACGATATCGGAGATGACCGCGCGTCCCCCAACCCGCAGTACGCGGTAGATCTCCCTGAAGAGCCTCGTCTTGTCCGCCGTATCTACCAGGTTCAGAACGCAGTTGGAGACGACGACATCGATCGAGGTGTCCGGCACCAGCGGGGCCGACCGGCGCAATTCCTCGGCGTGGGCGGCGGCGGCGAAAAGGTCTTCCGCGTTCCGGACCGGATCGGAGGCGAGCACCTCATCGAGCCGATCCAGGTCGAGCGCGAGATCCTGGATCCTACCGCGCCGGAACTCGACGTTTCCGTATCCCAACCGCTTGGCCACGGTCGGGGCGTTACGACGCGCGAGGTCGAGCATCTCGCTCGTCATGTCGATGCCGATTACGCGACCTTCCGGACCGACGACCTGTGATGCGATGAAGCAGATCTTCCCCCCCCCGCTCCCGAGGTCGAGCACGGTCTCGCCCGGTCGGAGGTGCCGGCTCGGATCGCCGCACCCGTAGTCGCGCTCCAGGACCTCCTCAGGGAGAATCTCGAGGTAGCTGGGGTCGTAGTCGACCGGACAGCAGAGAGACATCTCCGTCGCGGCGGCTCCCTTCGCGTAGCGCTCGCGCACGGCGCGCTCGACGTTCAGTCCGGATGCGGGCATAGACATGGCTCCATGAGCGTTCGTTCAGACTCTGGGAATCCCGGGTCGGGTGGTCCGTCGACCCGTCCCCGGGGGAACTAACAGCCTGCTAGGCCGTTCGTGCGTGAATGTCCGCCTGGGCCAGCCGTCCGGTGCCCCTCTCGCCCTCGACGTGTTCCGGCTCTGCGGTCCCGGCCGCGTCATTCCCCGTCACGTTCGGGTGTGCGCCGCGGTGCGCACGGACCTTCGAATATCGCCACGCGGCGCCCCCCACAAGTAACACCGGGAGACCCCATAACACCCATCGGGCATACACCATCGCCCAATCGATCACCGACCCGACCCGCTCGGAGAATAACCAGCCCACGCCGGCGTATGCCGTCGCCCAGGCCAGAAGACCAACCCCATCCAGCGCCAGAAAACGGTAAGCCGGCACGCGCCCGAACCCGGCGGCCGGTGCGATCAAGTTCCCGGCGCCAGGGATGAATTTGGCGGACAGTATGTAGGGAACACCGATGCGCGTCACACGCTCCTCCACGCCAAGCACGCACGCCTTTCGATTCGAGCTCAGGGCACACGCGGCGGCCACGAGACGGCACCCTGTCCACCTGCCGAGCCAGTACCAGAGCGCGTCGGCGGTCAGACCGCCCAACGCGGCACTGCCGACGATCAGCGGTAGGCTCAAACCGCCGGCGTGCGCGAGCGCGCCGCTCGCGATGAGGATGGGGACGCTGGCAATCGGCACCCCTGCGTACTCGGCGAACCCGAGCGCGAACAGGAGCGCGTAGCCATAGCTGTCGAGGATGTGGAGTAGTGCGTCCATGCCTATGCGGCGGTTTACGGTACATGGATCAGTCCTTGTGCCGACCGGTCTCGATCACCGTCCTGGAAACACCGAGACCCGTCGCTCGGTTTCTGCGACTGCGCGGACGAGGCAACCCGACGACGATGCCGGATCAGTCGACCCGTGCGTCGATCCACTCCCGGTGAGCCGCGGCTGCCGTTTCGGTGAACGATGAGCGCGTCGCTGCCCACCCGAGCTCGCGCGATCGAACGGCCGCCAACCGCTGGTCCATGCACAGGGCATCCGCCATCGGTCCGAATCTCTCGCGCGCCTGCTCGAGCGGCACGCCCCGTGTCGCCCCTTCGGCTCCCGCCGCCCTGCTCGCCGCCGCCGCCACCTCGCGCACCGTGACCGGGCTGTCGTCGACCGCGTGGAAGATCCCCCGCGCACCCTGCTCGAGGACGAGCCTGTACAGTCGCGCGACATCCTCCAGGTGAACCAACGACCAGTGGTTCGAGCCATCACCTACGAATTCCGCGGCGCCTTCGTTCGTCGCGGTCTCGAACATCGGTGCCGTGAGTCCACCGGGGCCGCCGTACACGATTCCGGGCCGTATGACGGCGGTCGAGAGCTGATCGGTCGACGCGCCTACCACGCGCCGCTCGTGGCCTGCGCGCCAGGTGACGAGCTCGGCCGGTCGGTCGGTCGCCGCCCCTTCATCCGCGGGGCGATCACCTGTGTCTCCCAGGACCCAGCAGCCCGAGGTGTAGACGAGCGAGCAGCTGTGCCCGCGGGCCGCATTCAACAACGCGTCGAGCGCCGTCGCATCCCCCCTGACGGTGGTGGTGTAGTCGAACGCCGTGTGTACGATCACGTCCGCGGAGGCCGCCTCTTCCCGGTAGTCATCCGGATCGTGCAGATCGCCGGTAAAGGGCTGGGCACCGAGCCGCTCGAGGCCCCCGGTCTTGTCCGCCGACCGGTTCAAGGCGACCACGTGGTGACCCGCGGCGACCAACTCCGCGACAACGGCGCCGCCGATGTACCCCGTCCCTCCAGTGAGAAAGATGTGCATTCCACGCCTCTCGCTGTCCGGTGGCGAGAGAGCCGGCCCGAGGACCGGCTCCGATTCGCTTCGGCTCGGGGCTTTCCGGGGCTCAGCCCCGTGCGCCATCGCGCATCACGACGTGACTTTGGCTCCCGCGAAGTCCCCCCCGCGAAAGACCGATATCCGGGACGGATCGATGTGCCGTCTGAACGCTTCGTGTAGATCCTGTGGCGTCAGGGCCCGTATCGCCGCTTCCCGTTCCTGCGTGAACTCCATCGTTCGATTGAAGAACAGGCCGGAGTTCAACTGGCTCGCCACTGTGCCGTCGCTCGCGCGGCCGTTCTGCGCGGCATCCAGGAAGCCGC
>JBDHHV010000160.1:0-7819 GCA_039589195.1 Gemmatimonadota bacterium
ATCCGCAGGACTACGTCGTGATCCCCAAGCAACCGTGGCTCGACGGGTACTGCGTCGATAAGGGCGTGATCCGGCAGTTCGTCGCTATGCCGCTCGGGAGCGGCTACAGCGCCGAGGAGCAGATCACCGGGGCCGCGGAGCACGGCGGGGTCCAGATCATCGCCTACCCGATGAAGAGGGAGGCGTACGAGCGGCGGCTGGCGGCGTGGAGGAAGAAGAGGCGCGCAGAACGACTGGCGGAACCTGCCCTCTACGCCTGTGAGAGCCTGGATGCCTCTCTCAGCGTGGGCATGGGGCTCGCGCCCGGCGGGCGCATGCGTCAGGAGATCTACGACGACCCGTACCGGTTCGAGGAGTGGGACACGCGGAATGCGAGCCGCTGCTTCATCCACCTGGCGAATTCGCTCGTGTGGCGGGCGATCGCCGGCCAGAACCCGCCGACCACCCCCCCCACCTCGAAGGAGTACACGAACGCCGGGCTCCCCTGGTTCGACTACTACGCGTCGGCGCTGGAGGCGGTCGATGGATCGGGTATCCTGTCCGGGCTCAGGAGCGTGGTTACGATGGGGAAACAGAAGGGCGACGTGCCGCTCCCCGAGAACGAATCGGTCACACCCCAGCATGTGGTGCAGCTCCGAAGCGGGATGAAGCCCGGGCAGGTGCGCGAGGGGCGGTTCTAGGCCTGGAATTTCAGGGCGGAGTTGACCTGAGCGCCCTGTTTCGAGTATACTGTTCTGGCGTCCAGCAAGCGTACGAGAGGCGGGATCTGGGGAGCGACCCAGATCCCGCCTTTTTTGTTGCGCCCGGACGAAGGCCCTACCGTCGCAGTGACGGAGGCGGCCAAGCACGACGCGGGGCTTTTAAGTCCGCGTGCACGCAGTCGGTAGTTGCGGCAGGTCCGTACTCTCCCGGCCACATCACCAAGAAAGTAGGAGTACGGCAATGCCGAGCAACGGAACTGTGAAGTGGTTCAGCGACCAAAAGGGCTTTGGCTTCATCGCTCTCGATGAAGGCGAGGGCGAGGTGTTCGTCCACCATACGGCGATTCAGGCCGAGGGCTTCAAGAGCCTCGCCGAGGGCGACCGCGTCGAACTCGACGTCGTGGAGGGCCAGAAGGGGCCTGCGGCGGAGAACGTGAGGAAGCTGGCCGGCCTCTAGAAGCCGATCTGCACGCTGAACCTCATGCGGGGCCGTCCTCTGACGAGGGCGGCCCCGTCTTTTTTCTTTCACGCTCGGGGGCGCCAAATGGTCCAGGTGGTATTGAAGGACAACGACAAGCTCGACTGGGCGTTGAAGCAATTCCGTCGGAAGATGATCCGCTCCGGACTCTTCAAGGACATGAAGAAGCAACGCTTCTACGAGAAACCCAGCGTCGCCAAGCGGCGCAAGACAGCGACCGCGCAACGCAGAAGAGCACGCGCTCGCCGTCGTGCCCTCCTCCGGAAGAAGCAGCGATTCTAGGGCAATTAGGGGGGGCTCGGCGCGAGGTCCCGGCTGCGTGGCTCGGGCCCGCGGTCACGTCCTCCGCTCTCTGGAACTGCGGGACGCCGTTACGGTAGGTTGAGGCCAATCAACGCCGTCTCCGGAGAAGCCTGGCATGCGAGTGCGACACACTCACCGGAACACCGCCGCGTTCTCGGCTCACACGGCCGCGTTCTCGGCCGCCGCAGTCCTGGCCACGCTCGCCACCCTGGCTACGACGGGGTGCAGCCGTGCTGCCGGGGCGAGGGTCGAGACTGACCCCCGACCTTCCGCCGAGACCGAAGCCCGGACCGCCGCAGAACCCGAACCCGCCCCCGCCCGCGGCTCGACGACCGAGCTCGAGGCGCTTTACCGGGCCCGAACGGACAGCGCCCGCATGCGCTTCACCCCGGCCGACGTCCACTTCATGACCGGGATGATCGGGCACCACGCCCAGGCCCTCGTGATGGCGGCGCTCGCCCCCACGCACGGCGCGAGCCGGGAGATCCGGACGCTGGCTGCCCGCATCATCAACGCCCAGAACGACGAGATCGCCACGATGCAGGGCTGGCTCCGCGATCGCGGTCAGCCTGTGCCAGAGGTGGAGATCGAGGGAACGACCCTCACGGTGCACGGCGCCGAGCACGCCACCCACATGCCCGGCATGCTCACGGCGGAGCAGATGGGGGAGCTCGACGAGGCGAGGGGACCGGAGTTCGACCAGCTGTTCCTCACCTACATGATCCAGCACCACGGCGGGGCCGTCACCATGGTGCACGACCTGTTCGGCACCGACGGCGCCGCGCAGGACGAGGCCGCCTTCAAGCTCGCCTCCGATATCCAGGTGGATCAGCTGACCGAGATCGCCCGGATGGAGCTCATGCTGGACGAGCGGTCAGCGGGTGGTGACGAGCCGCGGGCCGGTGGCCGCAGTCCGTGATCGAATCGGTAGCCGCAGTCTGCGATCGCGTCAAATGAAACCGGCGTCGGATTGGACTCGTGATTATGCTGGAGCGCACCCGACCCGTTACACGTGTTTCCGCGGAGCTTTGCCCGACGACCGACCGTTGCCCGAAAACGGACCGTTACCCGACGACCGACTTTTGCCCGAAGAGAGGAACCCGTCATGCCGTGCAGTAGCCCGAAGAGCCCCACCGTTCTACCGCCAGCCGTTCGCCGTCTCCCGCCGCTCCCGCTCGTCGCGGGGCTGCTCTCTGCGGGGCTGATCGGAGTCTCCGCCTGCGCGTCGTCCAGTGCCACCTCGGCAACCACCCCCGTGGGCGCGACCCCTCCGGCAGCGGCAAGCGCGGAAGCGGCGGCGCCGACCCCCGACCCCCGCATCGGGCTCGGGCCGGGGCTGTTCGACGCCGAGGAGGCGGTGTGGAACCTCCGCGTGCTGTCGACGACGCCGCCACCCGAGGCGTTCGTGGGCGTGACGAACTCCGACCTCGCCTTCACCGGTAACTACGCGATCCAGGGCAACTACAACGGGATCCAGGTGTGGGACATCTCGAACCCGAGCGAGCCGAGCCTCGTGGTCGGGTACGTGTGCCCGGCCTCGCAGAGCGATGTCTCGGTGTACGAGGACCTCCTGTTCGTCTCGGGAGAGGGGCTCGGCGGTCGCCTCGACTGCGGGACCGAGGGCGTTCGGGAAGAGGTGAGCCACGATCGCCTGCGCGGGATCCGGATCTTCGACATCAGCGACATTCGGAATCCCGAGTACCTGACCAACGTGCAGACCTGCCGCGGCTCCCACACCCACACCGTGCTGAAGGACCCGAGCGACGACGAGAACGTCTACATCTACGTTTCCGGCTCCGCGCCCGTGCGTCCGGCGGAGGAGCTGCCGGGTTGCTCCGGCCTGGCGCCCGACGAGGATCCGAATTCGGCGCTGTTCCGGATCGAGGTGATCCGGGTGCCGCTCGCTAACCCGGAGCAGGCGGCGATCGTGAGCTCGCCACGGATCTTCACCGATCTCGTCGCTCCACCCTCGCACGGCCTGGCGCCTGATGACCTCGCCGCCGTCGAGGAGGCGAGGGCACGGGGCGCGTTCGTGGTCGAGATCTTCGGGCGGGTGCAGGTGCTTCCGGATCGTTTCGCCGCCGCCAGGCTCGACAGCATCGTGACGGCGCGTGGCGGGAGCGGCGCACCGACGGGGGCCGACAGCGCCGCGCTACGCGTGGGGCTCGATGAGATGATCGCGCGGATGGTCGGCGATCGAGGAGATGGTCCGCGGCCCGGGCCCACCCAGTGCCACGACATCACCGTGTATCCGGCGATCGGCCTCGCGGGCGGCGCTTGCGGAGGCTACGGACTCCTGCTCGACATCCGCGATCCGATCAACCCGACACGCATCGGCGCGGTGAGCGACTCGAACTTCGCCTACTGGCATTCGGCGACGTTCAACAACGACGGCTCGCAGATCCTGTTCACCGACGAATGGGGCGGCGGCGGTCAGCCGAAGTGCCGCGCTACCGACCCGAAGGAGTGGGGCGCGAACGCCCTGTTCACGCTCGAGAACCGGAACATGAAGTTCGCGAGCTACTACAAGCTCCCGGTGGCGCAGACGCCCGAAGAGAACTGCGTCGCGCACAACGGCTCGCTGATCCCGATCCCGGGGCGTGACGTGATGGTGCAGGGCTGGTACCAGGGCGGGATATCGATATTCGACTGGACCGATGCGGCGAACCCCGTCGAGATCGCCTTCCACGACCGCGGCCCGCTGTACGCGGACCGGATGCAGATGGCCGGGAGCTGGTCCGTCTACTGGTACAACGGCGTGATGGTGAGTTCCGCGATCGCGCGCGGGCTCGACATCTTCGAGCTTGTGCCGAGCGGGCACCTGACGCAGAACGAGATCGACGCGGCCGAGTCGGTCACGCTCGATTACCTGAACGCGCAGGGGCAGCCGCAGTTCGTGTGGCCGGCCAGCTTCGCGCTGGCGCGGGCGTACGTCGACCAGCTCGAGCGGTCGAGCGGCCTCTCCGACGACCGGATCGCGGCGGTGCGGCAGGCACTCGCCGCTGCGGAGGCCACCTCGGGCGCGGCGCGGACGGAGGCGCTGGCGAGGCTCGCGGTACAGCTGGATAACGAGGTTGCCGGCTCCGGCGATGGAAAGAAGGTGCAGATGCTGGCGGGTGCGGTGCGGAATCTGGCGGGTGCGGGCTAGCGCCCCGCCTCCCTCCGTCGCCGCCGGTGGGTGGTCACCTTAGCTGAAGAGACCCGGGACGACGTTCCTGTGGACGCCCGTCACTCACACACACACGGGTCGTTGACCCCCAGGATCTGGTAGCCTCCCGCCTCCAGAAACGCCGCGGCGGCCTCTCGCTGCCCGCCGCGTGCCCGCTCGTAAGTCGCCTGGAAGCGCGGCTCCCCCCGAAGCGAGTCGAACCATGGGTCCCGTTCGAGCCCTTCCACCGCGTAGAAGCCGCGCTCGACCATCGTCTCGACCGATTCGAGGCCGAGCTCGACCGCGCCGGCCCGAGCCGCCGTACGCGCCGCCAGAAAGATGGCCTCCGGATCGCGGACGCCCATGTCCAGGGCCTTTCGGAGCTTCGCTTCGGCTTCGGCCGTCCGACCTCGAAGCGCGTCGAGCGGGGCGCCGATGAAGTAGTCGCGCGGTCCCTCGAACTCCTCTTCGAGCGCACGCTCGAGCAGCTCGATGGCCCCCGCGTCGTCTCCCTGTTGCCCCTTCATCGCCGCCTGCAGATACATGGCGTCGCGCTCCGGCACGATCTCTATAGCCCGCTCGAACTCGCCCAGCTGCATGTACGTGTGCTCGACGCTCGTCTTGATCTTGGGATCGAGGGTCCGTGCCCGCTCGTGGGCGACCACGGATGCGGCGTACAGGCCCTGGAACCGGCAAGCCGGGACGAGCCCCGCCCACAGGTTCGCCTCGCTCGGCTGGTCTTCGATGCGCTCCAGCAGGCGAAGCATCGCCCCTCGCCCGTCTCCGAGCTCCTCGAGCTGGTAGTAGGTGTAGAAGTTGTGGAGGAGCGGCGACTCGGGATCCAGCTCCCATGCCTTCTCGAACGCTTCGCGAGCCTGCTCGAGGTGGCGATCCGAATCTTCGTCGAAGAAGTACTTTCCGATGAGGCGGCACACACGCGCGTACTGGACGCGCGCCGGGACGTAGTTCGGGTCGTTCTCGATGGCCTCCCGCAGGAGGTCTCGGATAGCGAGCACGTCCGCGTTCGTCTTGACCATGCCCTCCGCGTGGAGCGCGCGCAGAAAGAGCTCGTAGGCGTCCGGGCTGGCGGGCACGTCGCGGTGGAGCCGGGCTTCCTCGCTCGGCGTGAGCGGGACCGCGACGCCCTCGACCACCTTGCTCGCCAACTCGTCCTGAAGCTGGAAGAGGTCTCCGATCGCGACGTCCTCCTGGAGCGTCCACACCACCGTGCCCGACGGCACCTGGAGGAGCTCGGCGTTCAGGCGCAGCCGCGAGCCGGCCGACATCAGGTTTCCGGCCAGCGCGTAGTCGACCTCGACCTCGGACGCCAGCTTCTTCAGGTCCGGCTCGGCCCCGCCCACCGACGCCGCGACCCGCGTCGAGCGCACCGCGAGGTGCCGGATGCCCGCGAGCGAGGCCCCGATCGCTTCGGGGAGGCTCGTCGTGAGGAAGTCGACCTCCGGATCGGGACGCAGCATCCGGAACGGGAGCGCGATGAAGCGACGGACCGGCTCCGCCTGCCGTCGGCTCAAGGGGGTCTCGCGGCTACCGCCGCTCTGGAGCGCGCGCACCCGCTCCAGCGCCTCGGCCAGCGCTTCCGACATCTCGCCTGCGGATCCCGGCCGTTCGGCAGGGTCCTTGGCGACCGCGCGGCGGATCACCCGATCGATCGCATCGATCCCGAGGGTGCCGCCCAGGGGCGCCGGCTGCTCGTGCGCGCAGGCGTGGAACACCTGGATCGGGTTCGATCCGGGAAAGGCGTGCCTCCCCGACAGCATCTCGTACAGGACGGCCCCGCACGAGAACAGATCGCTCCGCGGGCCCACTTCCTCGGCGCGCCACTGTTCGGGGGGCATGTAGTGCGGGGTGCCGAGGATCGCCCCGGTCTGCGTCAGCTGCATGTCCTCGGACCCATCCACGGGGCGGGCGAGCCCGAAGTCGAGCAGCTTGGCTCCGACCTCCGTGAGGAAGATGTTCGAAGGCTTCAGGTCGCGGTGGACAAGCCCCCGCCCGTGCAGGAACCCGAGCGGCTCGAGGACCTCGAGACAAGTCGAGACAGCCTCCTCGATCCCCATCCGCTCTCGTTCGAGCCGTGCCTGGAGCGACTCGCCTTCGAGGAACTCCATCGCCACCCACAGCTCGTCCCCACGCTCCTCGACCCCGTACACGTGGCAGATGCCGGGGTGGTTGAGGCTCGCCGCGGCGCGCGCCTCGCGCCACAGCCGGTCGCGGAGCTCCTTCGACTTGAGGTCGCCGAGCGTCTTGAGCGCGACCTTGCGACCGAGACGCTCGTCCTCGGCCCGGTACACGACGCCCATGCCGCCGCGCCCGAGGACGCCCGTGATCCGGTAGGGGCCGATCGTCTCGGGCTCTCCGTTGCGGCCGGAGGTTCGGTCGGAGGCTCGCCTGAACCGCTTCAGCATCGCCCTATCGGGTCCTTCGTCTCGAGTGGAACCGCTCGGGCGCTCTTGTGACGCGTCCGACCGGCCGGGTCCTGCAAACGTGCGCGCCGGATCTTACAAGATGCGTCGGAGTGGCCGGGTCGCGCGAACCCCCTTAAGGTCATCGGGCCATTCCCGCCGATGGTCTGGCCAGAGCGTCGGGAGGGTCGAGCGACGCCGTATCCGGAGGGCCTCGGTGAGGTCACGATCCGATGATCGAGGGGGGTCGATTGGGAGCCAAGCGAGCCAACGGGATATGGCGGCGCGCCGTGGTCGAGATGCCGGTGATCATTCTGAGCGTCCTCATCGCGCTTACGCTCGACAACTGGAACGAGGAGCGCAAGGAGGCGCGCGAGGAAGTCCAGTACCTGGAGGGCTTCGTCGCGGACCTCTCGAGCGACAGCGTGAACCTCGCGCAGCGGATCTCGATCGCTCAACGCTCGATCGACAGCGCCGACAGCCTTCTCGCGCTGAGGGCGTCAGGTGAGCGGGCGTCAGGTGAATCGGAGAGCCGCCCCGATTCCGTCGCCAGGTGGCTCTTCCACGTTTCCTTTCTGGACAACTTCCAGGTCTTCGATCACACCTATCGAGACCTCCTGGGCTCGGGCGGTCTCGCGCTGATCGAGGACCGTTCGTTGAGGCGGCAGATCGTCGCGTACTACCGGAGCATCGAGTCCGCCGAGTTCTTCACCGACTTCTACAAGCAAGAGGAGATCGACTACTTCGCGCTGCTGAAATCGCGCTTGCC
>JBDHHV010000161.1:0-7791 GCA_039589195.1 Gemmatimonadota bacterium
TGACAGGGCGGCGGCCCCGACCCACGCGCCTTCCAGCCCCAGCCCGAATGCGAAGACGGCGGCGGCCATCGCCATCGCGGCGAGCCGTACCACCGTCCCCAGGGCGACCAGACGCGTCCGGCCCGATCGAATCAGGACCCCCTGGAGGAAGCGTCGGTACCCGATGGCGGCCGGCCACGGAAGAAACAGCCACAGCGCCCCGTACGTCAGATCCGCCACGCGCGGCGGCAGGCCGAGAAGGTCTCGCACGAGACCCGCGTGCACGGTCGGAATCAGCACCAGGAGCAGCAGCGCCGTCGCTGCGGCGTTGAGGCCGTTGGCGAAGTTCCGGAGCCGCCTGTAGCTCGGCCGATCCTCGACGAGGGCGGTCGCGGCGCTCATGAGCATGATCACCGGGGCCTCCATCAGGACGGCGAACGCGAACGCGACTCCGTATGCGGCCAGGTTGAACTTGGGGTCGGGGAGCCGGGCGATGACGGCCGCCAGGAACGGGCCTTCCACGGCCATCATCAGCCATGTGGCTGCCAGCGGCGCCCAGAAGAGAAAGATCGAGCGGTTCGAGAGTCGCGGTTGCACGGGCTGTCGGGTCGAAGGCGACGGACCGAGCCTGCAATCGGCCGGTCGATGGAGGCCGGAGTATGCGGTCGCATACCCCGAACGTCCATAGGCGGAAAACTCAGCGGCCTGACGGCAGGACCGAATCGCGAACCCGCGCGTCCACGGTCCGCGGGGCGAATGTCAAGCCGGCTTGACATTCGGTTCGAATCTCGGCACCATTCTGAGGGACCCTTTCCCCTGACGACCCGATGAGCGAACGAGTGCGAAACCGCGTGCGAGAGCATCGGCTGGAGCGTGGGCTCACTCAAGCGCAGCTCGCCGAGGCCGTGGGTGTATCGCGCCAGAGCATCAACTCCATCGAGCGCGGTCGCTATACGCCCAGCTTGCCGCTCGCCCTGCGCTTCGCTCGAGTGTTCGATTGCTCGACGGATTCGCTCTTCGAGCTACTGGAAGGTGAATGACATGTTGCCGGAGATGATGGCGGCGTTGTTCGGAGACCTCGAGGTCGACGAGCGATTCCGCATGCACAGGTACTATTCGAGCCGCTTCGCGCTGACCGTGGGTCTGATCTTGATCGTGGCTTGGGTCTTTCGCGACCTGATCGTGCTGGACGAGTGGCGATCGGATCTGTTGATCATAGGGGCAGCGATGGGCGCCGCGAAGCTCATCGCGATGGCCTACTACCGGATCGCGCGCTAGCCAGAGCGTCAACCGGACTTGGATTCTCCGGGTCGATCGGTCGCAAGCCTGCGGCTCCCGCGTCGGCCCACAAGCTCCATGATCCGCGTCCGCGTGCGCCGGTGATGCATGATCGGGTAGACGTTGGCCACCAGATTCACGAGGGTGTTCTGCATCGCCAAATCGGGTCGACCGATCAAAGCCCGGTGGACAGCCAACCCGATCAACGCAACCAGGAAGGGCAGGTGAAGCGTCTCGAACACGCAGGTCTTGTAGAAGAACTCGCGGGCGGCGTCTACAGAGGTGCCTGCCAACGTGTACGGGCGCATGCGTGCCCCCGTCCACCGACGGATCCGGCTCCCACCCGTAGGCAGGAGGGCGCCGAAGATGTGCACGCCGATCGATCGGTACAGGAGTCCCCGCCGCCAGCGTTCGAAGCTCTTCGGCCAGAAATACCGGCACACGATGCGGCGAAGGTGGCCACCCCGCGGCGCGACCCGGGTGAAGAGTCGATAAAGCCACCCCCACCCGTCGTCCTTGGGGTAGGGTCCCCGAGCGAGCTCCTCCCGCCGGGCCATGGACAAGGTCAGTAGGGGGCGTCGGGCAGCAGGATTATGGGTCCCGCGCCTCGCGTCTCCATGGCGTCCATGTGGAGGAAGTACTTGCCGACGCCGGCCGCGCCCTGCATGAAGCCGGTTTGCGCCACGAGTAGCTCGGGGCGAACCCGGTGCTCGGATTGAATCCACTTCAGGCCGTCGCCGTGCTCCGTGGAGTGGCCCAGCAGGCTCGCGTTCAGCCGCTCCACGAATGACAGGTAGGCGGACTGCCCGGTCAGGCGGTGCTGGGCCAGGAAGAACTCGCCCAGACCCGCATCGCCACCGCACTGGCTGATGTTCTCCCAGAACCCGGGTGTCCGCCGCTCGGGGACGCCGGTGGCCATGATCCCACGGGCGCCGCGGTGCACCCATGCCCGCCATTCCATTTCGCCAGTGAGCTCGCCCAGGCGGTGGAAGAGCCGGTTGGTGCCGACGGGGCCATGACACCATGCGAGATAGTACAGGTCCTCACCTCCCGGTGTGTGATGGTGGATGAGGTATCCGTTGTCTCGGATCGCGGCGATCGACCTCAGGTATCGGGCGCCGTCCAATGCCGCATCGAGAAACGCGCCCTCGCCCGTCCGTTCTGCAAGCGTAGCGAGGAAGTACGCGATCCCCGCGGTGCCGTGTGAGAAATTGGGCATCTCCCGCGCATACCCGGGCCACATGTCCCATTTGCGCCCCGCATCGACGGCGATTCCCCGTTCCAACAGCCGGTGCCCCGCGCGCACCGCCGTTTCGAGGGCCGCGTCGCGACCCGTCCTCTCGTGCAAGTAGAGAAGCGTGAGCCCGGTGCCCGCCGTTCCGCTGACGATGTCGTTGGATTCGAGGGTCTCGCCATCTCCGGCAGGTGTCGGCCACGCGGAGCCCTCGCCGATCGGTCGGGCGCCGTCGATCAGAACCTCCAGCGCACGTTCGGCCAGGTGTCGGTATACGGCATCGTCGGAGGCCCGATAGGTCTCCTCGAACACGAACGCGAGACCCGAAAGGCCCACGTAAAGCCCCGCTCCCTCGACATCGGTCAACTGTGAAGCGAGGTGGTCGGACCCCGCCCGGGCCGCGTCGAGGAACTGCTCGTCCTGCGTCGTGTGGAACAGCTCGAGCGCGAACGGAAGCACACCCGGGCCGTGCGTGTAAAGCGTCGAACCGAAGGATTCGGGATCCTCCGGATCGGCCCGCCACGTGACACCATGGGCGGTCACGTGCCGTGCGGACTCGATCCAACGCCATGCCTTGAGCGCCACCTCGAGGTACGGTCGCTCGACGCCAGCCACGTCCTCCCAACGCGGGATGCGAAACGCCCACGGAGACCCGGCGAGGGCGGCGGTGGCACCGAGACTGTTGCGGACGAACGATCGACGCGTCAGACAGCGGTGGCACATGGCAGGCTCCAACTGCTCCTCAAACCGACCACGAATGCGGGCTCCGACGGGCGTATGGTGCGGCCCACGCCCGGTTACGTCACCCCCGAAACGAGCACCACGATCCCGAACGCGGCGAGCCACGCGGCATTCAGGTGAAACAGGGGTTCGAAGATCTCCAGGTTCTCCCCGACCGCCATCGTGATGACCATGGCCGCCACGCCGAGGAGCGCGCCACTCAGGATCAGCCACAGCGGGACGATCCCGCCGAGAAAGAGTCCGATGGCCAGGATGACCTGACCGAATCCGAAAAAGACCCGTCCGAAGCGAACGAAGCAGGTCACGTACTCGGTGCTCACGCCGAGGTCATCGACGTACTTGTCGACCGCTTCGGGCGGCTTGCCGTCCAGATCGACAGCGCCCCAGGCCCCGAAGTGGTAGTAAAAAGCGGCCGCGAGCACGCCGACGAGCAGTCCGGCTCCCACCGTCGCGACAGCCGGCCACAGGATGATCCGGTACTCGGACCCGGCGACCAGCGTCGCGAAGGCGACGAATGCCATCAGCGTCACGAGATAACCGAACAGGTTGACGCGGTACATCCAGATCCAGAGCCGAAGACGAGAGCGGACGCGCTCGAAGTCACCGGCGTCGAAGAAAGGGCCGACCTTGACGGGGAGGAACGTCCAGCCGAGCCATAGCATCGCCGCGGCCGCGATGAATAGCCAGCCGGTTACGTTGATCGCAAGGCTGTTCATGGCTTTTCAACGCTCCTGTTCTACGGGTTGGGCCGTGTCCAACCCGGCAATGCCCGCCCGGGGGTCCACGGTGCCCCGACGGCCTCGAGTTGTCTCTCCAACGCCGGCAGATCCGTCTCGATCAGTTGCCGGAGATCGTCGTACACATCGCTGAAGGCCGCCGCGGCAATCTCGTACTGCTCCCGGTGTGTTTGAGTGGGGCCGTGCATGGCACGCCAGTGACCGCTCACGACCGAATTGACCCGGCTGATGATGCCGGGCATGCCGGGCTCCGCGCGGCTCGGCCGTGTCCGATCGCCATTGAGGGCCTCCTGAAGGTCCATCAACCGCAGCTCGAGCGCGCGTGCCCCCGCACGCATCTGCTCCGTCGCGCTCGGGGTGACCTCGACCGCCTGTTTCATGAGCTGGAGCCGTTGGGCCGCGTCCGCCGCCGCCCGTGACGTGCCCATCACGGCCCGCTGGAGCTCCCCCGTTTGCCGCTGGAACGCTAGAACCGCGGCGCGATCCTGTGCCGGAAGCGAAGGTTGCCCCAGCGCTTCAACTTCGAACGGCGTGGGAGCCGCGAGCTCCGTGACGGCGCCGTCCACTCGCTGGCTCAAGCTCACCGTGTAGCTCCCGGGGAGGGCGAGCGGGCCGAGGCCGCCGCCGCCGCCAGAGCCGCCGAACCCGCCTCCACCCCCACCGCCCAACGGCGTGTACCCGGGATAGCGGAAGTCCCACGTGGCTCGGTGTATGCCACGCGACGTGGATCCATCGAGGTGGCGAACCAGGTTCCCCTGCGAGTCCCGAATCGTGAGGAACACCTCGGGGTCTTCTTCGCGATCTTCCGCCTTCAGCTCGTCCCAGGTCGGGTACGGCGTGTCGCCTCCATCGCGGGCGGCTTGGCTCTCGCGCCGTTGCCGCTGGGCCTCGCGCGTGCGGAGCGTCTCGTTGACGTAGTACGTGAAGGTCGCACCGAAATCGGGATTGGCGGCGACGTAGAAGCCCGCACCCTGCGAAGCCCGCTCGCCTCCGCCCATCGGTCCCCAGGTCACGAACATCTCGCCCATCTTGATGGGAAAGATGTGTCCGGTCTCGGCGAGGATCGCGTCGGACCCGGCGGCCAGCTCGCGAAGCGGCGTGTAGTCGTCGAGGATGTAGAAGCCGCGCCCGAACGAAGCGACCGCCACGTCGCTTTCGCGACGCTGGATCTCGATGTCGCGAATGGCGATCGTCGGCATCCCGCTCCCCAACTTCAGCCACTCGGTCCCGCCGTCGACCGTCGCGTATGCCCCGAACTCGGTCCCCACGAACAACAGGTCCGGCTCGACGTGATCCTGGGCGATCGTGAACGTGGGGCCGTTCTCGGGCAGATCGCCTGCGATCGATGTCCAGGTGACACCGCGATCGGTGGACTTGAGCACGTGGGGCCGGAAGTCACCCCGCTTGAAGTTGTTGAGGACCGCGAACACGGTGTTTGGGTCGTGGAGCGACGCCTCCACATCGTGCACGAAGCTCGTGTCCGGCACGCCAGGGAACGACTCCACGGCGCGCCAGCTGTCCCCGCCGTCTTCAGACACCTGGATCAACCCGTCGTCGGTGCCCACGTACAGCAGGTCCTCCACGAGGGGAGACTCGGAGATCGATACGATCGTCCCGAACGCGGACGTGGATCGGTTCTTCGCGACCGCGTCCACGCTCCACACGCGCCCCATCACCGGTAATTGGTTACGGTCGATGTGCCGGGAGAGGTCGCCCGACACCGCGCGCCACGAGCCACCGCCGTCATCGCTGCGGAAGAGGATCTGTGCTCCGAAATAGAGCCGTGTGTTGGAGTGGGGGGACATCGCGAGCCCGGCATCCCAGTACCAGCGGAGCGCCGGCCCGTCGGCATCTTCACGCGGCTTGATGTCGAGCCGCTCGCTCGTCCTCCGGTCGAAGCGCGACAGCACCCCGTATTGAAGCTGCGAGTAGATGATGTCCGGGTTCTCGGGATCGACGATGGGGTCGAACCCGTCGCCGCCGAGGGTCACGTACCAGTCGGAGTTCCGAATCCCGTGCGAGGTATTGGTGCGCGATGGCCCACCCAGCGTGTTGTTGTCCTGGGTGCCGCCGTACACGTAATAGAACGGCTCGTCGTTGGAGACCGCCACTTTGTAGAACTGTGTGATCGGGAGGTTGGAGAAGAAGCGCCAGTTCTGCCCGCCATCCCGCGTCTCGTACACGCCCCCGTCGTTCCCCACGATCAGGTGCTCCGGATCCTTCGGGTCGAAGGCGAGCGCATGATAGTCGACGTGCACGTTCTCGGTGGGCATCCGCTCCCAGTTCCGTCCCCCGTCGTCGGAGACCATGAAGAAGGTCTCGAGCGAATAGATCCGGTCAAACCGGTGCGGGTCGGCCATGATCTCGTGGTAGTACATGGCCGCGCCCGCCTGGCGGCGCGAGGTCCGGGTCCACCGTTCGCCCATGTTGTCCGAGCGGAACGTGCCTCCGTCGTCCCCGCTCGCCTCGACGATCGCGTACAAGACCTCGGGATCGATCGGCGAGACCGCGAGACCGATACGCCCCTTGTCCCCACTCGGGAGTCCCCGGTTGATCGTGCGCCAGCTGTCGCCACCATCGGTGGATTTGTAGATGCCGGAGCCAGGACCGCCGTCGATCATCGTCCATTGGTGCCGGCGCCGTTGCCAGGCGACCGAGTACATGACGTCCGGGTCACGCGGGTCGAGGTAGACCTCGCTCACGCCCGTGTGCTCATCGATCTCGAGGACGCGCTCCCACGTCTCGCCCCCATCGGTGGTACGGTACAGGCCGCGATCCCCGCCGTCGGCCCACAGCGGACCCTGGGCGGCCACGTACACGACATCCGGGTTCTCGGGGTGGATACGGATCATCCCGATGTGCTCGGAATTCTCGAGCCCCATGTTCTCGAACGAGCCGCCGCCATCAAGTGACTTGTAGATCCCATCCCCGTATCCGACCGAGCGCTGGCCGTTGTTCTCGCCTGTCCCGACCCATACCACGAGGTGGTTGTGCGGATCGACCGCGAGCGCCCCGATCGAGTACGAGCCGTAGCGATCGAAGACCGGTCGCCAGGAAGTCCCGGCGTTCTCGGTCTTCCACACGCCACCCGAGGCCGCGGCCACATACCACGTGCTCGCGTCCGTCGGATCGACCGCGATGTCGGCTACGCGGCCCGAAGTCAGGGCGGGACCGATGTTCCGCCACTCGAGCCCGGAGATGAGGCTCGATGTGAGACCGGCCTCCTCGCCGTCTCCGTCTTCGGATTCCTGTCCGACGACTGCGGTCGGAAGGCTCAGGATTGTGGTCGACACAGCGAGACAGGCTGCAAGCGCGAAACAGATGGCCGGCGCCGCATCCGCGCGCCGCGAGTCGGTCTTCTTCATCGAAACCTCCAGGGCGGTTTGAACCATGGCGGGTCGCCGCCGCGGCCGTGACCGCACGGGTCGTTACAGGGGGATTCTCCGGTTTGGCGGAAGCTATGGCGCCTCAGTGCGCCGAGAAATAGTCGGATCCCCACGCGGCCGTGGCCGGTGCTAAGTGCCACGCCCCGGACTGGATGCGGCCAGCCGCTTCCCCTATTCTCATGCGTAGCCGCTTCCGGAGTCGCGAATCCATGTCCCGCGAGATCGACCGTCTCAGATCAGCCCTGACGGACCGTTACGCCGTCGAGCGAGAGCTCGGGCGCGGCGGGATGGCCACGGTGTATCTGGCGCAGGACCTCAAGCACAGCCGCCAGGTCGCGATCAAGGTCCTGCTCCCCGAGATCGCTGCGACACTCGGGACCAAGCGGTTCCTGGTCGAGATCGAGACGGCGGCGCGACTGAATCACCCCCACATCCT
>JBDHHV010000162.1:0-12826 GCA_039589195.1 Gemmatimonadota bacterium
CATCGGTGCGCATTCTCATTCTCCATGACTGATGGCTCTCTTACCGTGTGGCATCAGTCTAGGAGCCTCAGGGCCCTCGGAAAACCGGTGCGAGCAACTGGAAGATCCGTCGACCCGTACGTAGCGTGTGTCGATCTCGAATCCCGTCCACGGAGTCCGCAGACCAGGAGTGCTTACCGTGCGATACACGGTCCGTCATGCCATCGGCATCGTCTTGTCGCTCCTCGTGGCCACCCTGGCGCTCACGCTGGAGGCCCTGGCCTTCACGCCGGAAGTCCTCGCCCTCACCCAGGACGGAGTCCCACGCCTGAGTCTCGAATCTTGCGAGATTCGCGGGGTGGCGGGGCCCGTCGAGTGCGGGACCCTGACGGTCTACGAAGATCGCGAGACCCGCTCGGGGCGGACCATCGACCTGTACGTCGTCGTGCTGCCCGCAACGGACCCCGACCCCGAGGCGGACCCGATCTACGTCCTGACGGGCGGCCCGGGGAGCGCGGCTACGAGGTCGGCCGGGAGCGCCTCGAGGTCACCCTTCCGCGCCCGACGCCCCTACGTGTTCATGGACCAGAGAGGGACGGGCCGCTCGAACCCGCTCTACTGCCTGGTCGCCGATGACGAGCCGGTGGACGCGTTCCTGGGCGAGATCTTCGATGAGGATCTGATCGCGCGGTGCCGCCAGGAGCTCGCGGAGCGGGCCGACCTCACGCTCTACACCAGCCCGCTGGCGATGGACGATCTCGACGATTTGCGCCGGGAGTTGGGTCACGAGCGGATCAATCTGTGGGGCACCTCGTACGGCACGCGCGCAGCGCTCGTGTACTTGCGAAGGCACGGCGAGCACGTGCGGAGCGCGGTGCTGAACGCGTCCATGTCGATGGGGCAGGTCATGCCGATGGGCATGTCGGCCGACGCCGAGGTGGCGGTTCGGAACGTTCTCGATGACTGCGCGGCCTCCGAGCCGTGTGCGGCTCGGTTCCCCGACCTCGAGGAGGACTACCGGCTGGCCGTCGAAGGAGCCTCGCGACCCATGCCGGTCACGATCACGGACCCGAGGACGGAGCAGGAGGTGCAGGCAACCATGCAGCCCCCCGGCTTCGGCGAGGCGCTGCGGGCGATGATGTACGATCCCGGGGCGACGCGGGACATCCCGCTTTTCCTTCACCGGGCGGCGCGCGAGGGCAATTACGACGGGTTTGCACAATTCGGTGCGCAGCGGGCGATGGCCATCAGCCGTCTCGCCGCCGCGGGGATGTACCTCTCGGTGACTTGCGCCGAGGATATCCCCTTCGCGAATGAAGCGGGGGAGTACGAGGCGGCCCAGGGCACCTTCCTCGCCGACAGCCGATCCCGATCGCACTTCGACGCCTGCCGCCTGTGGCCCCGCGGGTCGGTGGCGGACGACTTCCACGAGAACGTCGTCTCCGACGTGCCCGTCGTGATCATCAACGGCGCGCACGATCCGGTAACGCCTCCTCGCTGGGGGGCAGAGGCCGCCGAGAGCCTGAGCAGAGCGGTCCACGTCGTGGTGCCGCACGGCGGGCACGCGTGGGGTGGGCTGGAGAACTCGACCTGCGTCTCGAGGATCCGGGAGGCGTTCATCGAGAATCCGACGGCCGACGCCCTGGACCTGTCCTGCCTGAGCGAGATCCGGCGGCAGCCTTTCCGCCGTTGACCCGAAGGCGGCCGCTCCGCGATTGACCCGGGAAGGACCGTTCCGGCGGCGACCCGGAGGCGGCCCGCGCGCGGCCGTTGACGGGGGCGGGAGCCAGCCGGCATCCTCCCGTACGGCCTCGCCTTGTCCGCGATGTGCCGCCGTGTCACCTGCCTCCCGGAGGATGTCATGAAGCGATGGAGACCGGTCCTCATCGCTCTCTTCTCGGCCTGCGCCCCACAAGGCCCCGAGAACCCGGCCGATCTGGTCCTCGTCAACGGAAACGTGTACACGCTGGATGAGAATCGGCCGGCCGCCGAGGCCGTCGCGGTTCGAGGCGATCGAATCGCCGCGGTGGGATCGGAGTCCGAGGTGCGCCCGCTCGTCGGGAACGACACGCGCATCATCGACCTCGAGGGCGCGTTCGTCTCCCCCGGCTTCAACGATTCGCATGTGCACGTCGAGAGCACGGGTGCGCTTCTGGTAGGCGTCAACCTTCTCGACGTTCACGAGCCAGCCGCGTTCACCGAGCGCATCGCGGGAGCGGCGGAGCGTCTCCCCGAGGGTAGCTGGATCACGCGTGGGGATTGGGGGGCGTACGAGCAGTGGTCCGCCGGCTCCACCGGCCGCGAGGAGCCGGGAGCGGAGGAGTCCGCCGGGGCGGAGAGGTCCGCCGGCGCGGGAGACGTGGGGCAGGCCGACGGAAACAGGCAGACCGATGGGCCGTTCACGCCGCATCGAGACCTGATCGACGCCGTGACCCCGAACCACCCGGTGCTGGTGAACCGCTTCGACCGGAGCATGTTCCTGGCCAACAGCCTCGCGCTCGATCTGGCCGGGATCGACGAGCAGACGCCCGTCCCCGCCGGCGGCTCGATCGAGCGCGACGAGACAGGCCGCCTCACCGGCATCCTCACGGGCTCGGCGGCGGGTCTGGCCCGCGCAGCGATCACGCCGAAGTCGTTCGAGCAGCGGCTGGCCGAGGTGCGCGAAGTGTTACGCGAAGCACGGGAGGGCGGAGTCACCACCATCCAGGACATCACGTCCTCGGCTCAGCTACAGGCGTACCAGGCGTTGAAGGAGCGCGGTGAGCTGACCGCCCGGATAATGATCCGCCCGTCGCTCGACAACGTCACGCACACGGGCGGGCTCGGGATCTCGCAGGGATTCGGGGACGACTGGCTCAAGTTCATCGGGTACAAGGCCTGGGTGGACGGGATCATGGGGAGCAGCGGGGCCATGTTCTACGAGGAGTACGACCACGATCCCGGGAACTTCGGTCTGGTCCGCCAGATCATGCTGCCGGAGGGGGTCGAGGGTCTGGCGCTCTCACTCAGAAGAGACCAGAGCTACACCGAGTTCCCGCCCGGCAACCTCGAGCGGCTCATCGAAGAGTCGATCGACACCGGTCTGCCGCCGCACGTGCACGCCATCGGCGACAAGGGCGTTCGGATCCTGCTCGACATCTACGAGAAGGTCCTCACGGCGAACGATCTGGTCGACTCGGACCACCGCTGGAGGATGATCCACGCGCAGGTCGTCGACCCGGCCGACTTCGAACGATTCGGGCGGCTGAACCTCGTCGCCGAGGTCAACCCCTACCACATCTCGGACGATATGCGGTGGATGGAGGAGCGGATCGGCTCGGAGCGCTCCAGGGGCGCCTACGCGTTCCGCGACCTGAAGAACGCGGGCGCCGTGCTGATCTTCGGGAGTGACAGCCCGGGCACGAACGCGGCCCGCTATTTCCTGAGTCCCGTATACGGTCTGTACGCCGCCGTCGGCCGGCAGACTCTAACGGGTGAGCCCACCGACGGTTGGTTCCCGGATCAGCGGCTCACGATCGAGGAGGCCATGGAGGCCTACACGAAGAACGCCGCGTGGGCCTCGTTCGAGGAGGACATCAAGGGGACACTGACCCCCGGCCTGCTGGCCGACATCGCCGTGTTCGACACCGATCTCATCGAGGCGGGGCGGACCGACACCAAGCGCCTATTGGATGCGAACGTGCTGTACACGATCGTGGGTGGGCAGGTCGTCTACGAGCGAGGGGCTCCTTGAGCCGAGAAGAGGTGGTGTCGTCAAGCGCTCAGTTGCCGGTAGTCCGGGGAGAGTGCCGGCCGATGGCGAGCGATCCAACGGCCGATGCTCTGCAACTGATTGGGCGAGAGCGACTCGGTGATACTCATCCGAAAGCCCGGGATCACGCACGCCGCCGCCCGCCGGAGCAGGTAGGTCTCGGTGGCGACCCGTTGCTCGGGGGTCAGCGTGGTCCCGCCCGGGATGTCCGGAACCGGTGCGACGAGTGACCGGTAACTCAGCATCTCCCTGGTGGAGAACCGCTCGGGTATCCGGTATGCGTGGCCGTCGATCTCGAATGCTCCGTCACCGCTGATGAAGATCGATTGCGCCATGGCACAGATTCCTTTGACGGTAAGCCCCTCTTGAACCCCCCGGGGCGTGCTCACAACTACGAGTTAGGGTCTATGTACTCCAAACCAAGATTGCCCTGACGGAAGGCTTCCGCGAGCGCCAGCGGCACCTGCGCCTCTGCTTTCACGACCTCGGCGCGCGCTTCCTCCACCCGGGCGCGGTTCTCCTGCTCCACGGCTACCGCCATCGCGCGCCGCTCCTCTGCCTTGGCTTGTGCGATGCGCTTGTCCGCCTCGGCCTGATCGGTCTGGAGCGCGGCGCCGATGTTCTTCCCGACATCTATATCCGCGATATCGATCGAGAGGATCTCGAACGCGGTCCCGCTGTCGAGACCTTTGGCGAGCACGGTCCTGGAGATGTTCTCCGGGTCTTCCAACACCGCCTTGTGCGACTCGGAGGAGCCGATCGTGGATACGATGCCCTCCCCCACCCGTGCCAAGATCGTCTCCTCGCCCGCGCCGCCAACGAGGCGGTTGATATTCGCGCGGACGGTGACGCGTGCAAGCGCGATGAGCTGGATGCCGTCTCTGGCCATGGCGGCCACCTTGGGTGTCTCGATCACTCTCGGATTCACCGACATCTGAACGGCATCGAGGACATCCCGGCCAGCGAGATCGATAGCCGCCGCCTGCTGGAATCCTAGCTCGATGTTGGCCTTGTCCGCCGAGATCAGCGCGTGGACGACACGCTCCACATCGCCACCCGCGAGGAAGTGGGCCTCCAGGCTATCGGTGTCCAACCCTATGCCCGCCTTGGTCGCGCTTATCAGCGGAAGGACGATGCTGGGCGGACGCACCTTTCGTAGGCGCATCCCCACCAGGCTCGGGAGCTTCACCCGCGCCCCCGAGGCGATGGCTGCGATCCAGAGCCCGACCGGCACGGCCCAGATCAGGAGCATGAGCAGCATCACGCCCAAGGCGGCGAGGGCGATGGTCGTAACGGCTATGTCTTCCATGTGAACCCTTCGGATCCGGTACCCTCTTCGGGCATCCGGTCAATCTGCTGCGACCCCAGGACGGACGCTCGCACGGCCGCTGTCAGAACCACACCGGTATAGCCGCCGAGCTGCTCGGGGAACTGCGGCTTCCCGTTCCAAATCCCCAACAGTAAGCTACACCCCGGTCGGTGATGCCGCAGGCCAGCAGATTTCCGGACGAGACCGAGATGAACCGGGGACGCGCGTGGGCAGCAGTTTGCGGCGGATATCCATCCCCTCCGACGGATCGCCATCCCCCAGTTGTCCGGCGGAGTCGAGGCCCCAACAGTACGCCTGACCGTTCTCCTCGACGCCGCACGTGTGTTTCGACCCCGCGCTGATGACGGTGAATCGAAGCTCGGTCACCACCGGTGTGGGGGATTCGGCTCTTTCCGTCGAGCCAACCCCCAGCTGTCCATGATCGTTCTCGCCCCAGCAGTGCGCTATCCCAGCCTCGGTAAGGGCGCATGTGTGGCCGTCCCCCACACTGATGGAGACGAAGGGCACCGCTCCGACCACGGCAGCAGGCGATGGACCCCAGCCATCTCCCCAGCAATACGCCGTGCCCATGTCGTCCAGCGCACAGGTGTTCAAGAAACCACCGTCCAGCGCCGCGAACCGGTGTCCGCCCGACACCGGCACGGGGACGAGACTGTCAAGGCCATCCACCCCACCGAGCTGTCCGTACGAATTGTTGCCCCAACAATGAGCGGTACCGTCCTCGGCCAGCGCACACGTGTGGGCTCCACCCAAGGAAATCGCCGTGAAGCGAAGCGAGGTCTCCACCAACGCAGGCACCGCGCGATTCACCGCTGACCCATCCCCGAGACGCCCGCTCAGGTTCCGCCCCCAGCAGAGAGCCACACCGGTCGTCGTGATGCCACACATGTGCCGCGAGACGTCGATTTGCAGAAAAGGATTCCCTCCGAAGACGCGGACCGGCGTCCCGCTGTCTCCGATCGTGCCGTTCCCGAGTGGGCCCTCGCCCCAGCAATAGGGGACGTTTCCGGTGAGTAGGGCACAACTGCGCTCATCCCCCGCGCTCACCGCCAGGAAGGAGAGCAGAGTTTGATTGCTGGGAGCGGGACTGCCGGCGTCGAAGGGGCCGACGGGCCCCCCGATACAACCGGCGGCAAGGACCAAGAGCGTGACTGACGCGTCCTTCAGCCGCCCACCCGCCCCTTCGCCTGCACGTTCAAGTCGGGACGTGGCGACCGGTGGGTTGGCGATAACGACTTCTCCATCAGACGCGGGGGGTAGCGCACATACACTCGCACATGGGGCAGTCACGGGCCAGTGGAGAGTCGGCACTCCTGACTGGCGCGCAACCGGTGGGCACACCGGCGCCGAGCTGGTGAGCACACGTCAATCAAGAGCGCCGTCCACAGGGTCTGCGCACTCGCTCCTGAGACGGCAGACTAGCGAGCGACCTCGTGACTGAATGCGACGACCTGGATTTGAAACACCACCTTCGCGAGCTGGCGAGGACACTGGGAATCAACATGCTCTATGCGGCGGACGAACGCGGCCTTCTCAGCGTGGAGCCGTACGAGCATGCTCCGGACCTCCCACCGTTCCACGGCCGGCTTGAAGGGCCTCGGCCCTCACGAGACGACCCTCCGAGTCACGAGGCGTATATGCGCGGGCTGACCGAGTGGCTTGGTGGAAGGGATCACATCTCGGAGCGCTCCCGGCAGTCGGTCGGGAGGATCGGGCGAAGCCTGTGCGGATATCCCCAGCTCGCCAGCGAACCGGGGTGATGCGCCAGCCTCGGGGACACGGCCAGTGAGCGCTCGCCCCGGACGGATCACTCAGGGGCGGGTCACTTGATGAGGCCCTTCGCTTCGAGGATGAAGTGAAACGCGATGACCCACAGAGACAGGGTCTCCGCCACGAACAACGAGTACCAATCAAACACGAAATGGCCCGCCAGGCCCACGAGCATCGTGAACGACAGGATGAGCTTGAACCAAAGCTCCTTCTTGGGCGTGAAGGTCGCGAAGACGACGCCGTTTCCGATAAAGAACGCCCCTGCGCTAACGTTATGGATTACGCTGTGGTCGGAGTGATTGAAGAAGACCACACCGGCCAACGCCAAGCCCAGTCCCACGTTGTACCAGTGCTTCTCCTTCACCACACCGTTGACGACGAATAGCATCGCGGCCACGGTCAGCGGGAAATAGAAGTACTGAGCCTCCGTCATGGCGTAGTAGGCGCTGATGTGCTCGCGTACGATCCAGTCATCACCATACAGCAGGATGAGCGGGACAAAGAAGCAGACAGTGGTCACGATCACCTCGAGCTTCACAAGGTGCGCGAGGCCCCTGACGCCAGAGCCGATTCGCTGAGACGCTGCGTAGAACGGGGCCCTGGCCCGCTGGGCGAAGCCCACCTTTTCAGCAGAAGTACCCAAGGCGGTGTCGGCGATCACATCGTCCGGAAGGTGTTGGTCGGCCATCTGGACCTCCGTATGCCGGGAGCGGCGGGGCCACGAGGAGAGCTGAGCGTGAGGATCGATCGTGTCGTCATGAGGCCTTCTCGTGGCGGATGGGGCATCGTTCTGTTTGCAGATGCCACGAGCGACCGAAACCTTACATTCCAGGTCGGGAACTCCAGGGGCGCCGTCGAGGTGCGGTCCTGGCTGCCCCGCGGATGTCATGTTCCGGCCGTTCGTGGCATCCTTCATCTAGTGTGTGGGGTGTACGTCACCACGCTGAGACCAGCTCGCACCCGTCGCCCAAACTCCTTCCACGGGAACAGAGTCTTGATTCGAGCCTCGAAGCGAATTCCCGTGCTTCTGCTGCTTTCTGGCGTCGCGCTGATGGCGGTGGCCGGCTCGACACGTGCTCTGGGGATCGGGTCACCGGGGTTCGGCCGCCTAGAACGGCTGCTGGCGCTACTCGGTATCGCCTCCATCGCAAGCGCGTTGGCGCTTCGCACGAGGAAGGGGGAGCGCCTACTTCTCTATCTGGAGGACCGTAGCCCGGCCACGATGAGGTTGCGGGAGGTGGCCACGCTCGTCATATGCTTCGCCCTGGTGTGCAGCCTGTTCGATACCGGGCTGTGGTACCTGCAGAACGCCCTCGGGCACAGGTTCAACTTCGTTCCACCCGATCACGTCTGGATGAGCTCTGTGTCTTACCTCGTCCTCCTCGCGTTCCCGGCTTTGGGCGCGTGGTTTCTCGGGCGCTTTGTCCTGGGGTTCTTCGGCTCCGAGCGGGTCATTGTCGCGGGCCTCAGCATGCTCGGGTTATTGGGTGTCGTGTCCAACTACCACCCGGAGCTCGCGCTGTGGGCGATCCTCATTCTGTCGGTTGCCGTGCCGGTCCAGGCGTGGCGGCACGCCACCGGGCACAGCGGTCGGTTCTTGCGGGTCTCGAGCCGCGCCACCGGGCCGCTTGTCGTGCTCGTCCTTCTGCTCGCCGTGATCTCGACCCTCGGGCCACGGCTGGGAGAGAGCCGGGCGACCTCACGGTTGCCGAATCCCACTCCGGGCGCGCGTAACGTGGTGTTGATCATCCTCGACACGGTGCGGGCGCGCAACATGAGCCTGCACGGGTACGAGCGTGCTACCACGCCCTACTTGGAAAGCCTCGCTCACTCGAGCGCGGTCTTCGATCGCGCCTATGCGCCGTCGTCGTGGACGTTGCCTACGCACGCCTCGATCTTCACTGGCCTGCAACCGCACGATCTCTCCGCGAACTGGCTGATGCCGCTGGACGCCCAACCTCCCACGCTGGCCGAGGTGTTCGCGTCCCGGGGCTACCGAACCGCAGGGTTCGTCGGGAACCAGGGGTATGCGGGCCCACACACAGGTCTGGACCGCGGATTCCTCCACTACGAGACGCGTTACCTGCACCCTCGGACCGTTCTTGGCGCTTCGATGCTCGGGCGCCTGGTCCTGCTGCGTGGTTGGCGGGCCTGGGGCTGGGAGATGGTGAAGCGGAAACCCGGCGCTGCGGTCACCGAGCAGTTCCTACGGTGGCTTCCGGAGCTCGGCGGCGCGCCCCTCTTCGCGTTCCTCAACTACTATGACGCTCACGATCCTTACGTCCCCCCCGAACCGTTTGACGATTACTTCGCGGACGACACCCCCCCGGTACGGCCGGTGCACGGACCCGATCGACCGCGCCTGCAGGCCTCGATACGAGGATATGACGCGTCCATCGCCTACCTCGATGCGGAACTGCGGCGGCTGATGTCCGAGCTCGACCGCCGAGGTTATCTGGAGAACACCGTGATCGTGGTCACATCGGACCATGGAGAGGAGTTCGCTGAGAAGGGGGTGATGAACCACGGCATCAATCTCAACGCGTCCGTGCTCCACGTTCCCCTCCTCGTCGTTCTTCCGGACCGGCGCACGGGGGTACGGATTCGACGACCCGTAAGCCTACGCGACCTCGCCGCTACGCTGCTCGATCTCTCGCGGTCTCGCGGGGAGCTCACGGACACGCTCCCCGGTCGTTCGCTCGCATCGGATCTATACGCACAGGGCTCGAGCGCAGCATTTGGCAGCAGCGAGAGGGACACGCTGCTGGCCGAGATGACCGGGTTCCGCGTTCGGGGGACGCCCAACTTCAGGGGCCATCTGGCGTCCGCGATCACGAGTTCGCTGCACTATGTGGTTGATGACGCCGGAAACGAAGACCTGTTCGCGCTGGAGAGCGATTGGTGGGAGCAAGAGAGCCTGGCCGAGCGGGCCGAGTACCAGGATGAGCTTCAGCGGCTCAGGGAGTGGACTCGGACCGCCGTGCTGAAGCTGGGTCGGAGAACGATACCACATTCTGCCGATGGGCAAGCCTTTCCCGGACGCCGAATCGAGCAACCGCAATGAGTGCCCCGGAGGGACCTGGCGCCCGGCGCACAAAAAAGGGCGCTCCGGAGAGCACCTCGAGTGCTGGGGAGTGCGCCGCCAGGGAATCGAACCCCGAACCTACGGATTAAGAGGCGACCGGAAAGCCCGCCTGATTGTACTGGTTTCCCACACGCCACGGGAACATGTGTAGGATCTCGCCACACGGCTCTCGGGGTTCATAGGGGGGATTTCCACACCCATTCTGGTACGTTTTCTGGAGCACCGCCTTATCCCCGGCCTGTCGGCGCGCTTTCTCACCCGTGTGCCGTGCTTAGGCGCACGCCGAACGGTCCCAATCCGACGTGGATCGGACGGGTAGTCCGTTGCACGTCACCCGTAACCACAGGCCAGCAAGCCACTTGGCACCTAGACCCAGGCGCACTGCACCAGTTTCCGCACCAGTCTCGCGCCGTTGGTGCGTACCGCAGAGTTGGCGCGTGAGCAGCCCGAGGCGTCGGTGTGCTGGGACCACCGCCGACGGGAAGGCATGTCGGAATCCCGTCGTCGGCCCCGATGGGCACTGCGACGCCCATCGGCCGGGGGGGCGGGCAGAGATGTCTCGACGTGGGACCAAGGGTGCTTTCGCGCGGGATCGAAAGATCTTCCGCCTCGCTCCTGACGAGCTCGGCCCGCTCGAGTCGCCGGCAGACGCGGCGCGTTGGCTTTCCCAAGTCGCACTCGCCGTGGCTACAGGCCGCCTGGGAGCCCAAGAAGCGAGCGTGATCCAGCGGTGCGTGACCACCTGGCTCAACTCGCGGGAGATGTGGGCCCCACCCGAGGAGTTGCCCGCGCTCCGGGTCATCTTGAGCGACGGAGAGAATGAGTGGGATGCAGCGGAATGGGAGGAGAAGCGAGCTCGTGAGCGCGAAAGGGACCACGGCAACCCCGCGGAGGACGATTAGCGATCCGCAGCTCGAACAGATAGCAAAGCTGGCCGGTCTTCTGACCGAAGGTCAGCTCGCGGACTTGCTCGGCATGAGCCCGACGAGGTTCCGGCGATGCATGGATGAGAGTCCGGAGGTTCTTGTCGCCTATAAAAAGGGACGAGCCGCAGCCATCGCTCTGGTGGCTCGCAACCTGTTCAGGAAGGCGGTCCAGGGGGACACTCGAGCCGCGATCTTCTTCCTCAAGACACAGGCGGGCTGGCAGGAAACCACACGGGTCGAGCAAGACGTGCAAGGCGGTGTGCTGGCGGTGCCCATGCCAATGACAAGCGAGGAATGGGAGAAGGCGGCGCGCGAGCAACAGACCCGGCTCTCGGCGCTAATGGCGCGGCACCGAGGTGCACTCCCTCCAGCCGCAACGACGACTCAAGAATAGCCGAAGGCTCACCCCCGCTCCGCCACGATCTCCTCCAGCCGCCCGCGGGGGGCGAACATCGGACCTGACCCCTCATCCCATTGCCGGCCCAGGATCTCGACGAGGCCAACGACCCACTCATCGCGAAGCCTGAAGAGAGGGCGAAAGGAGGATCCCGCTGCCAGCGCGGCTGGATCAGGAGGGACTCCGTGGGGCGCTCGCGCTGCGCCCCCCCCCTCGCGGGGGTGTGGAGGCCCTGGGGAGCAACCGACGGTACAACCGACGGTATTGGCCGAACCCGGCAAAACAGGAAGGTACGAGAAGGACAGGAAGGTCGAGGCGGCGGAAGAGGTTGCGGACGCATGGGCCCGGGTGGATTTGAACCACCGGCCTCACGCTTATCAGGCAGGTCCGTAGAGGCCAGGAATCCGACAAGATGCCGTAGTTTCAAGGACATCTCGCACGATCTGCCCGGATTCCACGGCATCGATGTCGTACTCTGCCGGGATTAACCGACGGTACAACCGACGGAACTGATTCTGACCCTAGTCCGCCTTCACGTCCTCGCACGGGAACTCCTCCGGTACTGATCCAACGAGGCTGCTCTCATTGACACCGGCCGTTGATCTGGCGTGTAGAGTCCCACCTGAGGCACCGGACATAACCCCCATTAACATGAAGGCGTCTCTTTCGCAGCAAATCCGCCGCGGAGAGACTCAGGCTACCATGCTGGAGAAGTAGCCCATCTGGTTTCTGCATAGAGTTGAGGCCAGAATCAACCCACGAGGCCTCATCAAGGAAGGCCCCGAGGAGCTTGGGGTGAGCCTATGAGTACGTCGAATCCCTTTTTCGATCGACCGATCCTCAACTCGCCATACGAATACCCACGCGCCCATTGGGAGCTGGATGAGGACGGGCAGCCCACCCAGCGCGAGCTCGTCGGACGGCGCCCAGCCCAGTTTATCACGCCGATTCCGAAGCCAAAGAGGAGAAAGGCAAGAGTCGCTGCGAAGCAGCAGGAGCTGGTTCTAGATACCAGCACTGGCCTCTCGACAGAGGCTCAGCAGTACGACCCCAGATCGATCATCACCGAAGTCAGGACGCACGTCGATCGCTGGCGGTCACTACCTGCGGCCCAGTGGCGCGTCACACCGGAGACCGCACGGCTACTCCAGCATTGGCGACACCACCCCTTCGAGGACATCCGACCATTCTTCTGCCAGATCGAGGCGGCAGAGACGGCTATCTGGCTAACGGAGGTCGCGCCTCAAGAAGAGGCCGGAAAGCGACTCCTTCGACATCTAGTGAACGCGAATCGCGACGCCAACCCAGAGCTTTCGCGGCTGGCGCTGAAGCTCGCAACCGGTGCTGGAAAAACGACCGTCATGGCGATGCTGATCGCGTGGCAAACGATCAACGCCGCCCGCCATCCCGGGAGCAAGAGATTCACACGTGGATTCCTTGTGGTGACGCCAGGCTTGACCATCAGGGATCGCTTGCGCGTCCTCATACCAAGCGATCCTGACAACTACTACGCAAATCGCGATCTGGTGCCCAGCGACCTTATCGACGAAGTGAGGCGTGCCAAGGTCGTGGTTACGAACTTCCACGC
>JBDHHV010000163.1:0-7955 GCA_039589195.1 Gemmatimonadota bacterium
GCTCGGGGACTTCTCGGTCGGCTACCGCGTGACCGCCAAGCTACCTGATGTGAAGGGGCTCGCGGCGGCCAACAAGAATCGGATCCTCACCGCGCCCGCCCAGCTGCGTGCGGAAATGCTGGATGCCCTCCACCAGGGTGACGTCGAGATCGTCTCACCGACGTTCATGAACACCCGGGCCTTCCCCGAGGACAGGAAGTTCATGTCGAAGCCTCCGCGGGCGAGCGCCACGGTGGTACCGGAGGAAGAGGATGACGTGGATCCGGACGTGTTCGCCAAGGCGGACAAGGTCGAACAGATCGACCTCGAGCGTGAGGAGCTGTCGAGCGAGATCGAAGCCGTGAAGGCACGCGTGAAAGAGGCGGAGGACGACGTGAAAGAGGCGGAGGACGACGCGGACGCCAAGCTGGAGGCGGAGCAGGCGCTCGGAGAGTTGGAGACGAAAGCGAAAGAACTGGACAGTAAGCTGGCCGATCCGGACTCTGCCGTGGACCCTGACTCGGAGTCGGACGACTGAGTCGGACGCCTCCTCGGACGCCACGCTTGAGGCTGAACCACTCGTAAGACCTTGTCAGAGCGACCCGTGCAGAGCCCCCCTTTCATCGGCGTACCCGTCCCCCGGCACCCGAAGGGGAGCTCCCCCCTCACCCTGTAGGGGTATTCTCCCGACTTGCCTCCGGTAGGGGCGCGGATTGGCTGTGGGCCGATGGACCGGTGGAGGATGGAGGTTACGACTCCTGCGACACCGGCCCTCCACACCCCGAGGGGGAGGGTGGCCAGGAGGCACGCTTCGGCGACTGGTTCGTGTGGTGTGAAGTGTGCACGCCGTCCCCGAACCCTCCCTTCATCCCTCCGGCACCCTGGGACGTGACGGGGCACTGCGGATCATAAGACGGATTTCGGGACCTGGACACACAGCCAGGATACCCAATGGGCGGCTCGCTTCGGGCCGCCCATTCCCCTGAGCCACCACCCGGCCCCGTGCGGACACCGGGCGAAATCGCCTATCGTGCATTATGTTGCACCGTTGAGCTTTCGATAGAGGCGATGAGGGGTGCCGCGGTAGCAGAACCACCGGTACGTGCGACTCGCGCCACTCGAACGGCCACCTGAGACGCGAGCGAATCGATGCCCGGCTACTCAGTTCTCGGCGAACCCTGGTGGGTGCCCGTCCTGTTCATGGTCGTGGTGGGCCACATCACGAACATCTGCACCACGCTCTATCTGCATCGTGGCGAAACCCACGGCGGGGTCACGTTTCACCCGGTCGTCGAGCACGCGATGCGGTTCTGGCTGTGGCTCACGTCGGGTGTCGTGACTCGGGAGTGGGTGGCCGTTCACCGCAAGCACCACGCGCACGCCGACCGCGAAGGCGATCCGCACTCACCCGCGGTCGTAGGACTCCCCGGGATCGTGTTCGCCGGACTTTTCTTCTACCAGAAGGCGGCGAACGACCCGGAGACGATCGAGAAGTACGGCAAGGGGTGCCCCGACGATTGGGTGGAGCGAAACATCTACGCACGCCGCCGGTCGAGGGGAATCCAGCTCATGCTCCTGCTCGACCTGTATCTGTTCGGCCTCGTCCCGGGACTCCTCGTGTGGCTCGGGATGGTGATCTGGGTCCCGATCATGGGGAATATCATCAACGGACTCGGGCACGCCATCGGATACCGGAACTTCACGACGCGCGACGTGAGCCATAACCTCTACCCGTGGGGCATCTGGATCCTCGGCGAGGAGCTCCACAACAACCACCACGCGGACCCGCGCTCGGCCAAGTTCAAGGCCCGGTGGTGGGAGTTCGACATCGGTTGGATGTACATCCGACTCCTCTCCGCCCTCCGCCTCGCCAAGGTCGTCTACGCGCGCACGCTGAGCGCAAGGGAATTCGCGGCGAAATACTACACGGAGATGGTCTCCAGGCCGGTCCACGAGCGCCTGGAGTACGCCACCGAGCGCCTGGAACAGGCGAAGGCGAGCTTCGATCGCGCGAGGGTCGAGGCCAAGGCCCGGCTTCAGCGGGTGAAGGAGGAAGCCAGGCTGGAGCTACGGCAGGCTCGCCTGGAGGCGAGGGCCACGGCCGGCCGCATGCGCACCGACGCCATGGCCGAGCTCGAGCAGAAGAAGGTCCGGGCCAAGGCCAGGATCGCGCGCGCGCGAGAGGAGACCGGCGTTGAGTTGCACGCCGCGCGCGCTCGGCTCGAGAACGCGCGGGCGGAGGCTCGCGCGGCGTTCAAAGCCCTCGAGCCGCTCTCGGAGTAAGCCCGGACTCTCGCCCTCGGGTCAGCCGGACTCTCGCCCTCGGGTCAGCCCGGATCCACGTCAGCGGGTCCGGGCTCGCAACACGGCCCGCCGTAGGACCTCAGCGACCCACTTCCGGCGGCTCGAACCGCTCGACCTCCTCGGCTGTGGGCAATGACGGCTGTGCTCCCGCGCGCATCACGGTGAGTGCCGCTACCCGGGTGGCATAGCGGGCCGCCTCGCTCATCGATCGACCTCCTGCCAGTCCAACGGCCAACGCCGCGCTGAACGCGTCTCCCGCGGCGGTCGTGTCGACGGGCTCGACGCTGATGCCGCCGACGTGCACCTGCTCGTCCGCTCCCTCTACCAGCGCGCCGCTCTCGCCCAGTGTGACGACAACGTCCTTCGGCCCCGCTGCTCGCAGCGCACGCGCCGCCGCACGAGCCTCCTCGAGCCCACCCACCGGCCGACCCGCCAACATCGCGGCTTCGCCCTGATTCGGGGTGAGTACATCGACGGCCGCGAGGAGCTCCGAATCGAGCGGAGTGGCGGGTGCCGGGTTCAGGATGACGAGCGTGTCGGCGCTCCGCGCGATACCGGCGGCGTGGCGGACGACGCTCAGCGGGATTTCGAGCTGAAGCAGAAGTGCGTCCGCGTCCCGAATCGCGTCCGCTGCGCGATCCACGTGGCTCTCGTCCAGTCGTGCGTTGGCGCCCGGGGCGACCGCGATCGCGTTCTCGCCGGCATCGTTGACCACGATGAACGCCACGCCGGATGCGGTCTCCGCGTCGCGCTCGACCCACTGCACGTCGATCATCTCGCGTTGGAGGGCCGCGATCGCCGCGTCACCGAAGTCATCCGTCCCCACGCGGCCGACGAACGTCACGCTCGCCCCCAGGCGCGCGGCGGCCACGGACTGGTTCGCCCCCTTGCCTCCCGCGGCCGTCATGAAGGACGACCCGAGGACGGTCTCGCCAGGCACCGGGATCGTTGGCGCCCGGACGACCAGGTCGGTGTTGGAGCTGCCAACGACCACGATCCGGGGGCGATCCGCCCGGGCACTCACCGACGCGCTCATGATGTTTCGGTCCCCTCGCTATCTTGGGTCTCGGTCCGGGCTTCTCCTTCGGCCCCATCCCGCAAGACGGAGTACAGCATCCGCTTGAAGGCGGGTACGTCGATCTCCCAGCAGATCGTCGCGTTCGCGGGACGCGCCGACAGGACGCCCCATACCGACTCGTTGTGGGGCTCACCCGCGACGTCGAGCTGGTCGACGACGGTCATCCCGCGGGTGAGAGGGCTCTCCGTCTCCACCTGGACGCGGTGGGCGCTCCGCCGGGTGCAGATTGTGGGATCGAGCGCGATCGCCATCGCGACCGGATCGGGCAGGCCGAGCCCCGGATCACCAGACTGCCGGCGGTTCGCCTCGAGGGCGGTCGAGTTGCAATCGATGGCGAAGTGGGCCAGCGGGGTGTCGAACCCCTTCACGTACGCCATCTCCTCTTCGGTCAGGTTGGCGTCGCCACGGCACAGCTCCCACCCGACCATCTCGATGGGAAGACTCGATTCGAAGACGATCCGAGCGGCCTCGGGGTCTACCCAGAGGTTGAATTCGGCCGCGGGCGTCATGTTGCCCACCGTGCATGCCGCTCCGCCCATGACCACGCACCGGCCGACTCGCTCGGCGATCGCGGGCTCGCGCTCGAGGGCGAGCGCCAGGTTGGTGAGCGGACCCAGGGTCACGAGCACGACGCCCGGGCTCGCTTCGATCGCCTCGATCAGCGCGTCGGCCGCGACTCCATTTGTCGGTCCACGCCGCGGTGGCGGGTACCCGCGGTCACCGAGACCATCGACACCGTGAAAGAACTCGGCCGTCTCCAACGCCCGTTCCAGAGGTTCCGCCGCCCCGACGTACACCGGGACATCGGCCCCGCACAACTCGACCGTGTAGAGCGCGTTCCGGACGGCCTGCTCGAGCGGCACGTTGCCCGCCACCACGGTGATGCCTTCCACGCGAACATGCGGCGAGCGAAGCGCCATGATGAGCGCGACCGCGTCATCTGACGCGGTGTCGGTATCGATCAGAAGCGGCGTTGGCATATCCTCCCCTGTTTGGGTCTCGGTTTCCGCTGTGCCAGCGTCGGCCTCCGGTGCGCCGCCGTCGGCTTTCGCGTTCGCGAAGCCGGCCCGAGCGTACACCCGGTCGAGTCAGGCGGCAGTCACGTCTCGTGGCGACGGAGCAGCAGCGAGGCGTTGATGCCGCCGAAGCCGAACGAGTTGGTGATAGCGTACTCCGCCTGGAAAGCCTCGCCGCCCTCGGGAACGAAGCGAAGATCACACCCCTCGCCGGGTGACACGAGGTTCAGCGACGGGGGGAGCCAATCCCTGTGCAGGCCGAGGAGGACGATCGCCGCCTCGATCGCGCCGGACGCTCCGAGCGCATGTCCATAGTAGGCCTTCGTCCCGCTCACCCGCAGTTCGGGCGCGCGACTCTCGAACACCGAGCGAATCGCGCCCGCCTCGGTGGAGTCGTTCAGCGGCGTGGACGAGCCGTGGGCGTTCACGTAATCCACGGAGGAGGTGCCGATCGTTCCATCGCCGAGCGCCAGCCGCATAGCGCGCGCGGCCTGCGCGCCACCGGGCAACGGAGCCGTCATGTGGTATGCATCGGTGGTCGTTCCGAACCCGCACACCTCGCCGTAGATGCGGGCGTCGCGCCGTCGAGCCCGTCCGAGCTCCTCGAGGACCAGGACGCACGCGCCCTCGCCCATCACGAAGCCGTCTCGTCCCTCGTCGAACGGCCGGCAAGCGCGCCCCGGCTCCTCGTTGTGCGTGGACATCGCCCGGATGACCGCGAAGGCCCCGAACGTCAGCGGTGCGACAGGGGCCTCGCTGCCGCCGCAAATGGCCACGTCAGCCTCGCCGGAGCGAATGAGCTGGAAGGCGTGGCCGATAGCCAGCGCACCGGATGCACAGCTCATCGCGTTGGTGGAATTCGGTCCGGTAAAGCCGAAGTCGATGGCGATGTTGCAGCTGGCCGCCCCGCCGTACACGGAGAGGGCGAGCGTGGGGTTGATCCCGCGCAGGCCGCTCGCGACGAACTTGCCGTGTTGTTCCTCCGCGTATCCTATTCCGCCGAGCGCGCTTCCCATCTGGACGGCGACCCGGTCGGCCTCCGGCTCCTCGGGGTCGAGGGCCGCATCCTCGAGCGCCATCGAGCAAGACGCCAGAGCCAGGGCGCTATAGCGATCGACGCGACGCGCGCGCTTCGGGCCGAGCCGGACCTCCGGCTGAAACCCCGCGATCTCGGCGGCGATGCGCGTGCGATATCCCGAGGCGTCGAACCGAGCGACCGGTCCCACGCCCGAGCGCTCCTCCCGCAGGCCTCGCCAAAGGCCCTCCACTCCCTCACCGATGGGTGTGACACAACCGATCCCGGTCACGGCGACGCGTCGACCCGAGCTAACGGTCATGCCCCGGGGTCTCCGGGTGGCTGCCGGGCTCTCGAAGGCCCCCTGTCTCCGGGTCGCCGCCGGTCTCTGCGGTGCCGTCGGTCTCCTGCTCACCGCCGGTCTCGTTCTCCGCCTCGGCGGCCCGCTTGATGCCCTCGAGCGTGCGGTCCGCAACGACGTGGATGAACCGAGGTCCGATCACCGCCCGCGCCGCGAGTCCGCCGATCAGGGGCCACCGCGGTCCTCTCCAATCATGCAGGATGGTGATGTGGGTGCCTCCCTCCCGCTCCTCCAGCTTCCAGAGCACGTCCATGCCGGTGGTGATCCCGGCTACGTGCCGATACCGCACCTCGGCCGCATCGGGCCGCGTGACCATCTCGGACTCCCACCAGATCGGGTAGGGAACCGCCCCGAAATGACGATAAGCCTCCATGCGTACGCGTCCGCGGCCCGGCGCATCCTTGCGGGTGAAGAATACTCGCCGGTAGTGCGGTAGAATCGCGGGCCACGATTCCACGTCCGACGCCGCGTGCATGCACCGGTCGAGCGGCACGCCGACGAACGTCTCGTTGTGGGTGTGCATGGGCGGCATGAGCTGCCTCGCTCCTGTCCCCTGGGGGGTCCCTCAGCTACGAAGTCCGGCGTCTGTGTACGCCGCTGACCATGCCCCGGTGCCGGCGGGGGTCCTCAGGGCATCGATCCACGCCCTCGGCCGTGTCAGGGTCGACGGAGGGGCCCGATCGCCCGTGACATCGACGACCAACGATGCGAGACCGGGGCGAGCTGCGAGGACCCGCGTGCTCGCCGTGATCAGTCCCGGCCGGGTGATGACTGCATCGATCAGCCGCTGGACGCGTCGCGAGGGGAGGTAGAACCGTTTCAGGTCCCGTTCGTACCTCCCGAGCCACCTCGCCTCGAGCTCCGGCGCCTGCAGGATATCATGGATGGCCCTCGCAGCCAGCCGCGCCCCGTAGAGCGCACGGAAGATGCCCTGGCCGGTGAGCGGGTCGAAGTAACCGGCCGCATCGCCCACCAGCAACGCGCCCGGGGCGGACAGACGGGCGGGTGTCACCTCGAAGGGCCCCGTGATCTCGAGACCGCTTTCGAGACGGGCTCCCTCGACAAGGTGGCGCGCGCCGTGTGCTTGAACCGCGTTCGCGAAGAAGGCGCCCCGACCCCGGGCGATGGCGAGCGCCCGGGCGGCGGGCACCACCAGCGTGATGTTGCCACGCCGCCGCCCGATCGGGGCGTACCCGAGGACGCCTTCACGCGAGATCCGGAGCTCGCCGAGCGGAGTGTCCCCGGGCACGTCGGCGAAGCGACCCACCAGCGCCAGCCGCCGGCGGGCCCCAAGCCGCACACCGCCCAAGGAGCGCGCCACCCGCGAGCGGAGCCCGTCCGCGCCCACGACGACCGTGGCGGTGTGCGACTCGGTCTCACCGTCGGGACCCCGGGCGCGCACACCCGTGACGCGGCCGTCCCGCTCCACCAGGCCGAAGACTCTCCTTCGCGGCAGGAACTCGGCCCCGGAGTCCCGGGCGGCCCGGAGCAGGAGGGCGTCGAGCTCGGCACGCGCGATCGCGAGTCCGCTGGCCGGTACCACCTCGTCGTGGGCCGTGTACCGACCCTCGAACCAGGCGCCGCTCGGAGCCCGTATGCGCCAGCCGGGGATCTCGGCCGCTCCGGCCGCCCGGACCGCCGCCAGCACCCCGATCTCCTCGAGGATCGGTGTCGCACCCGGGCTGAGGGCGTCACCGCACGGCTTGGAGCGCGGGAAGGCTCGCGCGTCGAGGATCCGGGTCCTGATTCCAGAGCTGGCGAGACGCCAGCCGAGGGAGCTCCCGGCCGGGCCCGCACCCACGATCAGTACCTCGAGTCCGCCGAGGGCGGTGGGGTCGGCCGGCAAGATCATTCGCGGACCCCCCGGAGCGCCCACCGGAGCGGGCTGCGCTCGAGCACGGCACCGGGACACCCGGCCTCGGCGGCCAACCGGCCCGCCTCCGCGGGCGTGAAGCTGCGCAGCACGGAGACCGGGGCGTCCGCGCGCGGGAGCGGTCGTCCGCGCCACACGGTCGCGCCGAGGGCTCTCATGAGCGCATAGCTGGGTCGAGACCGTCTCAGATCGGTGATCACCCACCCCAACCTCGATACCCTGGCCAGCTCGGCCACGAACGCGCGGGCCTCGGTCTCTTCGAGGTGGTGTAGGGTGGTCGTCGAGAAGGCGATGTCCACATCGCCGTCGGCGAAGGGAAGCACGGCCCC
>JBDHHV010000164.1:0-16565 GCA_039589195.1 Gemmatimonadota bacterium
GGACTCGACGAAGCGATTCAGGCCCACGATGGTCCGTTCGCCTCGCTCGACTTCCTCCTGGAATCGGCGCGAAGAAGTGGCGATCTGGGCCTGGAAGTAACCGGACTCGATCCCGGGCACGACCCCTCCTATCGCGTCGATCTCGGCGAAGATCTCTTCCGCCTCCGACTCCATCTCGTCAGTCAGCGTCTCCAGGTAGTAGGAGCCGGCGAGCGGGTCGATCGTGTTGGGGACCCCGGTCTCGTACGCGAGGATCTGCTGGGTCCGGAGCGCGATCTTCGCCGCCGCCGCGGTGGGGAGCGCCAGTGTCTCGTCCATCGCGTTGGTGTGCAGCGACTGGGTGCCGCCCAGTGCGGCCGCCAGCCCCTGGTACGCGACCCGAACGATGTTGTTGTGCGGCTGTTGTGCGGTGAGCGAAACGCCGGCCGTCTGGGCATGCGTGCGGAGCTGGAGGCTGTGCGGGTTCTTCGCTCCGTACACATCGCGCATGCGCCGGGCCCAGATCCGGCGACCGGCGCGGAACTTCGCGATCTCCTCGAAAAAGTCGTTGTGGACATCCCAGAAGAAGGAGAGCCGCGGCGCGAACGCATCCACATCCAGCCCGCGCTCGATACCCTTCTCCACGTACGTGAACCCGTTCTTGAGCGTGTAGGCGAGTTCCTGCGCCGCGGTCGAGCCGGCTTCCCGGATGTGGTAGCCGGAGATCGACACGGTGTGGAACAGCGGCGCGCGCTCGGACGACCACTCGAAGATGTCGGTGATGATCTTGAGGGCCGGCTGGGGCGGATAGATCCAGGCGTGCTGCGCCATGTACTCCTTCAGGATGTCGTTCTGGATCGTCCCGCGGACCTTCTCGAACGGGACCCCCTGCTTCTCGGCCGTGACCAGCAGGAAGCAGTACAGCATGATCGCCGGCCCGTTGATCGTCATGGAGACCGATACCCTGTCGAGCGGGATCCCGTCGAACAGCGTCTCCATATCGGCCAGGCTGGAGATCGCGACGCCGCACTTCCCCACCTCTCCCTCGGAGCGGGGGTCGTCGGAGTCGTAGCCCATCAGCGTGGGGAAATCGAACGCCACCGACAGTCCTGTTTGTCCATGCTCGAGGAGGTACTTATAGCGCTCGTTGGTCTCCTCGGCGGTAGCGAAACCGGAGAACAGACGCATGGTCCACAGCCGGGTCCGGTACATGCTGTGGTAGGGGCCGCGCGTGTACGGAAACTCGCCCGGCAGCCCCAGGTCGCGCAGATAGCCGAGCCGGTTGGTGTCGAGCGGCGTATACACCGCCTTCACCGGTCGGCCGGATATGGTGGTGAAGTTGCCGTCCTCGCGGGTCGAACTGGAGCCGAAGGCCTCATCCCACAGAGCGAGCTGCTCGGCAAGGGCTTCCTCGGTCGTGCCCAGGCTCGAGTCTACCTCGTCTTCCCGGCGCGATTCGTTATCCAGCACTGTGCTCATCCGTCATGACTCCCTTCGATGCGATCCGTCGCGACCACTCGACGCGCACGGGCTCCTCATACCTCACCTTTGTCGGGCCGTTCCTGGTGCTTGTCGGGCCGGTCCGGGATCTTCGCCACGCCTCCATCGCCATCACGATCCGCAAACACGCGCTCGTGCAAGTCCGCGGCGATCACGTAGGGCGAGGCCTGTCCCGCCGCCAGCCGGTCCTCGGTGTCCCCACGCGCGCCGTCCCATACGCGCTCGGCATCGCGCTGCACCCTCCGGACGAGCACGTCGCGTGCACGACGCATCCGTTGTGCCGTGCGGCGGCGATCCAGCTCCCCCTCGGTCGCGAGCCACTCCGCGTGCAGGTCCAGCGCTTCCAGCAGCTCGCGGACTCCCTCCCCGTTCGCGGCCACGGTCTGCAGGACCGGTGTCTCCCACCCCTCGGCGGGCTCGGACGGGGTCACCTCGATGCGCGCCCCGTGGTGTGATGGGATGTCCCGCAGGGCGTTCCCCCGTCGAATCGCCATCATGACCCGGATCTCTTTCTCGAGTCGGTCGGCACCGGGCCGATCCGCCTTGTTCACCACGAACAGGTCCGCGACCTCCATCAGGCCCGCCTTCATCGCCTGGATGCCATCGCCGGACTCGGGCACCAGCACCACGGCGGTGGTGTCGGCCGATGCCGCGATATCCAGCTCCGACTGGCCGACGCCCAGTGTCTCCAGGATCACGCGATCGAAGCCCGCGGCATCCATGAGGTCTGCGGCCTCGCGCGTCGCTGTGGCGAGGCCTCCGAGCGAGCCGCGGGATGCCATCGAACGGATGAAGACCCCGGGGGTCGTCGCGAGCCCGGACATGCGGATCCTGTCCCCCAGCAGCGCGCCGCCGGTGAACGGGCTGGTAGGATCGACCGCGATGATCCCGACGGTTTGCCCGGCCTCCAGGTAGAAGCCCGCCAGCTCGGCCGTGAGGGTGGACTTGCCGGCGCCGGGCGGGCCCGTGATTCCAATGCGCCGCGCCTGCCCGACCTGCCCGTGGACGGCGTCGAGGAGCGCTTCGAAGCCCGCCGTCTCGTCCTCGACCCACGAGATGCCTCGCGCCAGGGCCCGCTGCTCACGGGACATGATCCTCGCGGCAAGATCGGTGGCTCTGCTCACGGTCGTGATGCGCTCAGAGCAGTACTCCTCGCGCGAGTGCGAGGAGCAAGAGGAATCCAAACAGGTCGGTGAACGTGGTGACGAAGATCGAAGAGGCGACGGCCGGATCGATCCCGAGACTCTCGAACAAGATCGGGAAGAACGCACCCCCCGTGGAAGCGATGATGAGGTTGCCCCACATCGCGATCATGATCACGATGCCCAGCCGTGGGTCGCCCTGTGCGAGCAACACGCCCAACCCTGCGACGATGATTCCGACCGCCAGCCCGTTGATCACACCCACCAGAAGCTCTTTGCCAACCACCGGCCATCGTTCCGCCAGGGTTTCGTCAGTGGTCGCGATGCGGCGGATCGTCACAGCCAGGGCTTGCGTGCCGGCGTTCCCGCCCAGACCGGCAATCACCGGCATCACCACGGCGAGGATCACGGCCTGCTCGATCGTCTCACGATAGAGCCACACGACGAGGCCCGCAGCCGAGAGCGTGACCAGGTTGATCGTGAGCCACGGCAAGCGACTGCGGACCGCGTCCCTGACCGATCCGCGAAGTTTCTCTTCCTCCGATGTGGACGCGAAGCGGAGGATGTCCTCGGTCGTCTCCGCTTCGACCACGTCGATGACGTCGTCGAAGGTTACCCGCCCCACCAGACGGCCGTGCGGGTCGACGACGCCGATCGCGGGCAGATTGTAGCGGGACAGGATTCGGCCGACCTCTTCCTGGTCCATGTCCACGGGCACGACCGCCGCGGGCTCTTCGATGAGATCCAGGATCGGGAGAGCGGGGGGCGCGAGAGCCAACTTTCTGAGCGTCACGATGCCCCGCAGATGCTGATCGCGGTCGACGACGAAAATCGTGTAGAAATCCTCACGCTCGGAGGCCCGCTCCCGAAGCTGCGCCATGGCTTCCGCCGCCGTCGCCTCCGAAGAAACGGAGACCAGGTCGAGCGTCATGATCCCGCCGGCGGAGTCCTCCGGGTACTCGAGCAGCTCTCGGATTTCCTCGGCTTCGGGAACTCCCAGAGAGTCGAGGACGCGTTGCTGTTCCTCAGGCTCGAGATCGCCGATCAGGTCGGCCGCATCGTCGTCCGCCAGCTCTTCCACCAGCTCCGCGATGCGCTCCGGTTCCATCTGGGCCAGGAGATCGGCGGGATGCTCCTCCTCCTCCATCTCGGCGAGTGTGTCGGAGGCGAGCGGCGCGGGGAGCAACTCGAGCAGGCGGAGGCGAGCCTCCTCCCCCTCTACATGCTCGAGGACATCCGCCAGGTCGCTGGGATGGAGGCCCTCGACGAACTCGAGCAGATCCTGCGCGGCATCGCGCTCGAGTAAGTCTTGGATCACGCGGATCGTCTCGGGGAGACGGTCAGCGGTCTCGGACATTTGACCTCCATCGGTGTCGGGTGTGAAAACGTCAGCCGCTAAAGTTAAGGTCGCGACCGCGAGGCGGAACCCCGGTGGAGGGAGAGGGTCGCGGGGTCATCTCACTCGCGACGCGGAAGCTGCGCGGCGCGACCTGCGGTCTCCCGAACACCACCGCATGCGCAGCGCGGACGCACCCCTGAGCGATCAGCGCGCATCTACGGTCGCTCGCAAGAGACCCCACGACCCTCTCCCGAAGCCAGGGAGTGCGGAGTCAGCGCGGTCGTGGGCCATTCCGCCGGGAAGCAACGCCCTTCTCCCTCCCCCCTCCTGAGAGCCGGCGGATACTCCCTCGCAGAGCGACCGTTGGCGCGCGCTGGGTGGTTGTGATTCGTCCTGGGGCGCAGGCGATACGCGGAGGACTGCGAGGCGTGGCACCGCGCGACTTCCGTGTCGTGAGCGAGGGAGTGCCGCAGGCTCTCGTCCGCGCGTCGCGAGTGAGGGAGTGCCGCCGGTCCCCCCCGGCGCCGTGTGTGCCGCCGGCTCTCGCCCACTGCGGCTACAAGGAGCCGAGCAGCTTCTCCTGCAGGCGGAACATCTCCGACTCGTAGCGCTCCTCCCCACCGGGGTGGTCGTGACCCAGAAGATGAAGGACCGCGTGGATCACCAGCCGCAGCACCTCCTGGGACCATTCGATCGCCTCGGTCTCGGCGGACCGGCGGGCCACATCGGGGCAAACGTAGATATCGCCCAGAAGCGAGCCGCCTCGCCCCTCCACCTCACCGAGATTGAACGCGAGCACGTCGGTCGCTGCATCGATGCCGTGGTAGACTCGATTCAGGGCCCGCACTTCCGCCTCGGGCACGAAGCTGATGGAGAGCTCGGCACCACGCAGTTCCCCGGTGCCGAAGGCGGTTTCTGCCGCCAGGCGTACGCGCGCCTCGAGATCCGCCAGGGCGGGCCACTCCTCCAGCCGGTTGATGTGTAGATCGGGAGCGGCCAATCCGCCTAGCGCTCGCCCGAATCGCGTTCGGCACCCCAGTCGCGCTCGGGCCGGGAGGCCACGCTTGGGGTGCGCGAGCCCGAGGCCAGGCGGCCCTCGGTCTGCCGCGGCGCCTCCGTCTCCGCCGAACCTTCGTCGGCCCGGGTCGAGGGACCTTCGCCGATCCTCACATCGGTTTGGACCGGCCCGACGTCGCTCATCTCCGATGCATCATCGGAGAGCGCGGGCCCCGCTACCTGGGGATAGTCGATACGGTGGTGGTACAGCCCCGTGAGAACGTGGGCGAACTCGGTCTTCACGCGATCCAGGTCGCGGAACGTGAGACCACACTCGTCCAGCTGGCCTTCCTCCACACGGGCGTTCACGAGCTCGTCGATCAGCGCGCGGATTCGCTCGGGGCTCGGGTCCGACAGCGTGCGCGAGGCCGACTCCACCGCATCCGCCAGCATGACGATGGCGGTTTCCTTGCTCTGTGGCTTCGGACCGGGGTAACAAAAGTCGTTGGGGTCGAAGTCGAGGCTCCCCTCGTCTTCTCGCGCTTTTGCCAAAAAATAGCGGATCTGTTGTGTCCCGTGGTGTTCGCGGATGAAGTCCTTGAGCACACCCGGCAGCTTCGCCTCGTCTGCTAGTGCCAGACCTTCCCGTACGTGATCGCGCAGGATCTCGGCGCTCTGCGAGGGGCGGATCCTGTCGTGCGGATTGAGACCCTTCGGCTGGTTCTCTATGAAGTACTGGGGTCGCGTCAACTTGCCGATGTCGTGGTAGTAGACACCGACGCGCGTGAGCCGCGCCCTCGCCCCGATCGTGAGGCTCGCTGCCTCGGCCAGATTGGCGACGTTGATCGAGTGCGCGTACGTGCCCGGGGCCTCTCGCGCCAATCGTCGCAGCAGAGGGCGGTTCATGTCGGCGAGCTCGAGCAGGGTCTGGTCGGTAGTTCGCCCCGTCAGCGCTTCGAGAGCCGGGAGCGCCGCACCCATCGCGAGCGCTGTGCAGGCCGTCGCCGTACCGAATCCCCACAAGGACGTGGTCGCGAGCGCACGCCAGTCGAAATGGCCCATCAGGAGGAGTGCCAGGCCCGCGAACACGTAGCCGCCGGTGATCAACGCGATCAGGATCCAGCTCTGCGACCGGCGCCGGATCTCACGCACCGCGAGCGCACCCGCCGCGCCCGCCGTCGCCATGAGGAACGGCACGGGGAGCCCTTCGAACGCCGGCTGACCCAACAGGATCCCCGCAATCGAGGCCACGACGAGGAGCGCCAGGAAGCCGTCGAACAACGCCCCCACAAGCAGCGAAGCGAACGCGATCGGGATTAGCGCCGGCGGGCTCTCGGCGGCCGCGATGATCCCGGCTACCACGAGCACGAGCGCGATTAGGAAGAAGATCACCGACACGCTGCGAGCATCCTCGTACACCTCGCGCCGGAACGAATGGATCGCCAGGACGAGAATCCCCAGGAGTCCGCCGCTGAACAGGACGACGCCCAGGTCGCGCCAGAAGCGAGCGGCGCCCGAGTCGGTCAACCCCTCCTCGACCAGGTGCGCCCGGTACGCCCTCAGCTTCTCCATCTCGACGCGCCCGATCGGCTCGTGCTGCGTGATGATGCGCTCGCCCTCTCGCACGAACCCGGTCGTTCGGTTGCGGTCGACCGCCGCGCGCGCTTGCAGGCGGGCATCCCGGGTCGCGTTGCGGTCCAGCGTCAGCGTCGGCTCGCTGAACAGCACGAGCAGTGTGTAATACGTGACCCTTCCTGCCGCCGTGCGGGTGCGGGCGTTCCGCTCGATGGACTGCGTGAAGAACTGATCCATCGTAATGATCGAGTCGCGCGCCCAAAGCCGGTCACGGTCCCCTTCGCGGATCACGACCGTGGTGGAGGTCACATCCTGGAGGTCCACCGAGTGCGCCACGCCGGGGCGAAGTAATTCGTCGAACGCCGATTCGACCGCGGCTCGCAGGCGCTCCCGTTGCCCAGGGTCGGCGAGCAGCTCGAGCTGGTCCCGTCTCGGAAAGGTCACTCCGGCGCGGGTCAGGATATCGCCGATTCCGGCTTCGGTCGCGCGTGCCCTCGCTTCCGGGTCCTGGTCCTCGGGATCCGCCAGATCCCGCCCCTCCAGGACACGTATCAGCGAGTCGAGGCTGGCGAACAGCGCGTTGGATCTCGCGATCGCCGTGTCGGCCGCTGTGGGATCGCGCGCGAAGATCGAGTAGATCCCCGCCTCCGCGTCACGTCGCTCGGCCTCGAGCTGTGTGTCGGACTTGTACACGGTGTAGGAGGTGCGGGCGATTACATCCCGATTCGCCACTTCTCCTTCTTCGAGCCCCGCGAACTCGGGGAGCGTCGGCCGCGCGAAGAGCCACGGAAGCATCACCGCGATGCCCAGCGCGAGCAGGGCGCGGAACCCGTGGTGCACATAGTCGTCGCGCCAACCCCCGGCGGGAGGCCGATCAACGGCTCGCAGGCCATCGCGCAGGCGGGTCCACAGGTTCATGATCCACCCTCCGGAGCTTCGACGGGCTCGTCATCACGTCCGGGCCCGGCGGCGTCCTCACCCCCTCCCGCGGTCCGCTCCTGGTACGCCCGGATGATGTCTTTCACGAGCGCGTGGCGGACGACGTCGGTCTCATCCAGATAAATGAACCCAATTCCCTCGATGTCGCGCAACACCCGCTCGATCTCGAGGAGCCCCGAATCGCTACGCGGGGGGCGCAGGTCGACTTGCGTTTTGTCCCCGGTGATTACGGTCTTCGAGTTCAGCCCCAGCCGAGTCAGGAACATCTTCATCTGAGCCGCGGTGGCGTTCTGGGCCTCGTCCAGGATGAGGAACGCGTCGGACAGGGTGCGGCCGCGCATGTACGCGAGCGGCGCGACCTCTATCGTCGTGTCCTCGATCGCACGACGCACACGTTCCGACGGCATCATGTCGTGGAGCGCATCGTAGAGAGGCCGCAGATAAGGGTCCACCTTCTCGCGGATATCGCCCGGAAGGAACCCGAGTGCCTCACCGGCTTCCACGGCGGGCCGGGTGAGGATGATGCGTCGCACGCGCTTTTGGTTGAGCGCCTCGACCGCGGCCGCCACGGCGAGATAGGTCTTCCCGGTTCCGGCGGGGCCGATCCCGATCACGATGTCGTTGGTTCGCATCGCGGCCAGATAGCGCTCCTGACCGGGTGATCTGGACCGGATTACCTCCCGAGCTCCCGCCAGCGCGATTTCCTGCTCGGTCTCCCCCCGGCCATCGACGATCCGGGCGCCCGAGCCACCGTCACGCACGAAGCGCTCGACATCCGCCTCGTCGAACGACCGCTCCATACGTGCGAGCCTGATCATCCGCTCGGCCGCCGAGGCCGCGCGCCCGACCGCGTCGGTACGCCCTGAGAGGATGAGCTCGTCTCGACGAAGGACCACGCGACAATCGCATCGCCGAGCCAGGGCGGTCAGGTGCACGTCGTTTACGCCGGCCAGCAGAAGCTGATCGGCCCCGGCGATCGAGAATCGGTGTTCGATGAGGTCGGAAAGTCCGGCCTCGTTCGGCTCAACGCTGATATTCGACCCCTCTGCCGTTCGGCCACCCGCGGCACAACCCAAGTCTCATCATACGGTTACAGCGCTATTAAGGGCGAGCCGATGGGCTCCGACGCCGCGTTCACGCCCGGGCTCTCTACCCCTCAGGCGAAAGCTGGATTCCCAGCTCCGTCAACTCCTCGGACGACACGGTCGAGGGTGATCCCTCCATCAGACCGCGGCCAGCCGCCGTTTTCGGGAACGCGATCACCTCGCGAATCGACTCGACCCCGACCATGGTCGCGATCACTCGATCGAGACCCACAGCAAACCCTCCGTGCGGAGGCACGCCGTACTTGAACGCCTCCAGCAGGAACCCGAAGCGGCGCTCCACTTCGTCGGCGGGGAGCCCGAGAGTCTCGAGGATCGCCCGCTGCAGCTCCGGTTTGTGACACCGGATGCTCCCGCTCGCGAACTCCATGCCGTTGTAGACGACATCGTAAGCCTGCGCCTGAACTCCGAGCGGCTCCTCGCGCAGTCTGTCCGGGTCGGTCTCCGCAGGCATCGTGAACGGGTGGTGCGTCGCCAGGGGCCTGCCCGTCTCCGGATCCGGCTCGAATAGCGGGAACTCGACGACCCACAGCCAGTGCGACCCGGCCAGTTCCGTCGCCCCCAGCTCCGCCGCGATCTCGCGGCGAAGGACATCGAGAGAAGGCGACGTCTCGGCATCGGGTCCGGCTACCAGCGCCACGAGATCACCCGGCTCGATCTCGAACTCGCGTTCCAACCTGGGAGAGGTGTCTTCTCCGATAAAACGCGCCGGGGAGCCGGTCCAACCATCGTCGGTCCGCTTGAGCCACAGAGCACCCTTGGCCCCGTACTCCTGAGCTCGCTCGTTGTAGTGGTCGAGACGAGTGCGCGACAATGCGGTGCCGCCTTTGGCGACGAACCCGCGCACACGACCTCCGCCTTCCACCGCGGCGTCGAAGATTCCGAATCCGAGCCCGGTGAGAACGGGCGTGAAGTCGTGCAGCCGCCAGGGGACTCTCAGATCCGGCTTGTCCGTTCCGTACGTCTCCATCGCATCCGCGTACGAGAGGCGCTTGAACGGGGTGTCGAGCTCGGTGTCGAGCGTGTCTCTCCACATGCGCGCGAACATGCGCTCCGCCACTGCGAAGACGTCGTCCTGCTCGACGAAGGCCATCTCCGCGTCGATCTGCGTGAACTCCGGCTGCCGGTCTGCGCGCAGATCCTCGTCACGGAGGCAACGCGCGATCTGGAAGTACCGATCGAAGCCGGCCACCATCAGCAGCTGCTTGTACAACTGCGGCGACTGTGGGAGCGCGTAGAAATGGCCGCGCTGCGTCCGACTCGGCACGATGAAGTCGCGCGCCCCCTCCGGTGTCTGTCGCGTCAGGAGTGGCGTCTCGACCTCGAGGAACCCCTCTTCGCCCAGAGCCGCCCGCACGGCGCCCGTGGCAGTGTGCCGCACCGCGAAATGGTGCAACATCTCGGGGCGCCGAAGATCGAGTACGCGGTGCCGAAGACGCAGCTCTTCCGCCGGCAGTTCCTCCTCCGGGGGCACGGCCACGAGGATAGGCAGCGGTGCGGATCCGGCCAGTCGCTCCAACCGCCGAACGTGGACCTCCACCTCACCGGTCGCCATGTCCGGGTTCACCGCGTCATCGGGGCGCCGGCCGACCTGGCCCCGAACCTGTACCACATCCTCGGGGCTCAGCTCGCCCGCCAGCGCCAGGCTGTCGTCCCCGGTCCACTCCGGTCCGAACGAGAGCTGAACGAGTCCCGTTCGATCTCTCAGCTGGATGAAGAAGAGCCCCCCCAGGTCGCGTCTCCGATGCACCCAGCCGGAAAGGGTCACCTCGCGGCCGGCCCAGCCCGAGTCCAGAAGCCCGCATCCCGTGTCCCGGTACGCGGTGCCGAAGGAGATCGGTGGCTCGTGAGCGCTCATGAAATTGCCTCGCGCGCCGTCACAGGCGTGGGCTCGAGCGGAAGACGCCCCCGGACTCTCCGTACGTGGGAGCCTCGCCCCTCGCGGCGTGCTTCCAATCCAGCCAGCGGGGCCACAGATATGCGGCGAGACCCAGCGATACTCCCGCCGCGTCCGCCAGCCAATCCGCGAACGACGCTTCGCGCGAGAGCAGAGCGCCCTGGTGCCATTCGTCCGCGCCGCCGAACAGCAGGCCGGCCGTCAGACACAGCCACACCGCGAGCGCGGTTCGGTACCCCGACACCCACATCGCGCGACCGAGCGTCGCTCCCAAGCCGCCGTACAACAGGAGGTGAGCCACCTTGTCCAGCGGGAGTCCGGTCCGGGCGAGGGCGCCGACCGGTAGCCGTACGCTCGTCGCGAACACGATGACGCCCATCCAGACGATGACCGGCCACCAGGCGCGTGCCGCCCGATTCAACCCGACTCCGCATCTCGAAGGGCCGAGAGGAACTCTCGCGCGGAGGTGGCAGCGACCAAGCTGTTCCGTAGATTTCGGCTTCGCAGGACGCGGCTGATCCGACTGAGTATCTTGACGTGAAGACCGGCCGCCGACTCGGGACCGACGAGCATCAGGACCAGGCTGACGGGCCTCGCGTCGAGCGCGTCAAAGTCGATCGGGTCCTTTGTCGTGCCCGCCACGAGGACGAGGTCATCGACCGTCTCGCTCTTCCCGTGCGGGATCGCGACGCCCCCGCCGATCCCGGTGCTGAGGACGGCCTCGCGGTCCAGAATGGCCTGACGGATCTCGTCCTCATCCTCGGGCACGCCGCTCACGGCCGCGAGGTGCGCGCACAACTCGCCGATCACGCCGTACTTGTCGGTGGATTCGAGCGGGATCTTCACCCGATCGGGTGAGAGCAGGTCGGTGAGCAGCGGGGGTTGCGACACGAGAGAAGGAACATCTCCTCCTGGAGTTCGGCGGCGCCCCGGGCTCGGAACGGAGCGCATCACCGGGGCGTAGGACAGGCCCGAAACTACACCGCCCGCAGCGGTGGCAGCAAGGAAAGTGCATGTCTCGAGCGAGCACCCCTCCATCCAACCCTGGCGCTGCTTCGCCACGTCAGACCGACGGTGCGGAATCGACGCGCCCGGAGCTCATCGGTCTGTCGCCGGAGCGGACGCGAGCTCGGATCGCAGATTTCCTGACCGAAGCGAGGGAGCCTTCCTATCGAGTCGGCCAAATCGAGGAGTGGATCTACGGCCACGGAGCCCGGACCTTCGAGGAGATGACGCCACTCCCCGGCCAGCTCCGGGAAGCCCTCGATGCCCGGTTCTCGCTCACACCGATGCAGACTGCGTACGAGGCTCGTTCGCGCGACGGAACCGTCAAGCACCTCTGGAGGCTCGAAGACGGGGAGCAGGTCGAGTCGGTGCTGATCCCCTCGCGCGAGCGCGTGACGCTGTGTCTTTCGTCGCAGGTCGGCTGCGCGCTCGCGTGCCGGTTCTGCGCCACGGGCTATTTCGGATTCCGCCGCCAGCTACGCGCCTCCGAGATCGTTGCCCAGTACCGCGATGCGGCACGATTCGTGGCCAGTGGGGCTTCGTCCAGGCCGGGGTCGGGGAAAGCATGGCCCGGGAGAGCGCGGCGGATCTCCAACGTCGTCTATATGGGGATGGGGGAGCCACTCGCGAACCTGGACCCGGTCCTGGATTCGCTCGACGCCCTGCACCGGGGCTTCGGGCTCGGGGCGCGGCGGATCACCGTGTCGACGGTGGGGCTCGTCCCGGGGATCCTCGAGCTGGCCCGGCGGCCGGAGCCATTCGACCTCGCCGTTTCGCTCCACGCGCCCCTGCACGACCTGCGGCTCGAGCTGATGCCGATCGAGCAGCGCTACCCTCTCCCCGCACTGTTCGATGCCCTGCGCGAGTACCAGTCGCACAAGAACCGGCGCATCAGCTTCGAGTACACGCTCATCGACGGGGTGAACGACGACCCGGCGCTGGCGGATGCACTGGCGGACCTGACGTTCGGGCTCACCTGCTTCGTGAACCTGATCCCGTTCAACCCGATTCCGGACCTCGAGCAGCGGGGCGTCGGAAACGCGGTCCGCACGCCACGCGGCCGCGACATCGCCGCGGCGTGCGGCCAGCTGCGGCTGGCCCGCCTGGCCGCGGAGACCTGACCTGGCAGCTCTCGGTCTTGCGCTCTGCTCCACATCGCAGCGTGATGGGATGTTAGATTGCGCGCCTGAGAGTCGGAGGTCAGATGCCGAGAGTTCCCATGAGTGAGGATGACGTCGTCCGCTTGCTCGAGACGTCCGAGTTGCTCCGCGTCGCATTCCACGACGGGACATCCACGTACCTGATCCCGCTGGGCTGCGTTTGGTCGAACGGGGCTCTGTACGGTGTCGCGGACCCCGGTCGCAAGACGGAGATCGCCGCCGAGCACCCTCAGGTAGCGTTCCAAGCCGACACCGCGCGGCAGACGGGGCTCTTCGAGTGGGAGAGTGTCACGGGGCACGGCGAGTTCGAGATCGTCCTGGATCCGGACGAGGTCGGAAGAGTGATGGCCAAGCTCCAACCGTTTGTGGCCAGGGCACCGGAGTGGTGGAAGGCGGAGCAGGCTCCCAAGATGTCCACGGGCCAACTCCTCGTGTGGCGTATCCAGCCGACATCCACGACGGGGGTCCGCTACATTCCGCCCGGCTAGCAGCCGAGCCACCGTCGCGCCCGCCTCCCTGAGGAGAGGGTCGGGGGGTCTCTCGCGAGCGACCGTTGGCGCGCCCCTCTCCCATCATTAGGGCTGGCGGACACCCCCTCGCGAACGACCGTAGGCGCGCGCCGGGTGCACGTGAACGCATCGATGCGCTGACGAGCACATTGAGAATCGGTGAGGTCTGCGCCGCGCGGCTTCCGCGTCGGGCGCGAGGGGGTGCCCGTCGGCTCTCGCTACTCCGGTGGCAGCCGCTCCCGCCAGTCCGCTCCCAGGATCACCGTGGCATCGAGGAACAGATCCGCATCGATCGCGTTCGCGACGCTGTCGACGCCCAATTCGGACGCCACCTGCCGCGCCGCACCCGGGTGACCGGACCGGTTGAGGACGTACGTGATGGTGTAGTCGAAGTGATCGGCGTTCTCGGCCGAGACCACGTCGAAGCCGCGCGCGCGAAGGTGATCTCTCACGAGCGCCGCCGCACCCTTGTCACCCGACCCGTTGAGAACTTCGACCTTGAGTCGCGACTCCAATGATGCGGGCGGAGAATCCGCGGCCGATGTGCGATCCAGCCGCTCACCTCTCCACTCGATCCAGAACGACCCGACCAACGTGCCGGCCCCGATCAGGACCAGGCACACGAGCGCCATCTCGAACCGATCGGCGATCAGGCGCTTGCGTCGCGTGACTTTTCGTGTCTTCCGCCGCTTCATCCCCGCTGCCTCCTGTGCCGTCCCCCAGGAGCCGGCGCCCGCTCGCCGGTCGCCAACGCGCTATCCGCCGGCGCTCCCCTCCAGCGCCAGGCTGTTCCAGAACTCTATCGTCGTCTGGAGGATCGGCAAGCGCCGGTCCAGCAAGTACCCGATTCGTGCCGCAGCGACCTCCTGCAGGACCGCGCGTCGGTCGGCCGGCAACCGGCCGCGAAGCGCCGCCCCCCGGTCGGAGTCGCGTTTCCTGCCAGGCTCAAGGTAGTCCGCCAGATACAGGAGCTCCCCCAGCAGATCGAGATCGGGGTGTCCGGTGGAGTGACAGGCGATCGCCGTCAGCACCGACTCGTCACTCACACCCTCGAGGCGGAGGCGAGCGGCGCACGCCGGGCCGTGCAGAACAGGATCCGGCCACTCATCCGCGGATGCCACGTAGTCGCGCAGCTCGGCGGGATCCGTGGATTTGAGCGCATCGTGGAGGTACCCGGCCGCACGCCACCGAACGAGCTCGTCCTCGCTCAGCCCCAGATCCCTTCCCCACCCCTCCAGGAGGGCGACCACCCGCTGCGTGTGGCGGAGACGCGCTTCGTCCAGATGCGCCCACGCCGGGAGCGCGCCCGACTCCCCCGCGGCGCGTATTAGCGGGTCTACGGTGTTCCCTCCGCTTCGAGCCGCGGCCGTAGCGGCCGGTTGCACTCGTCGACCTTCACGACTCGGGGCTCATGACCGGCCACCTCCGCCTCCTCGTACTCCCCGTAGGCGATGATCACGACGACGTCTCCCCGCTGTCCGAGGCGGGCGGCGGGGCCGTTCAGGCAAATCTCGCCGCCCCCGCGTTCTCCCTCGATGACATACGTCTCCAGCCGAGCACCGTTCGACCGGTTCAGGACCTGGACCTTCTCGTACGGCACGAGGTCGGCGGCGTCCATCAGCTCGCGGTCGATCGTAACAGAGCCTTCATATTCTAGATTAGCGTCTGTCAGTAACGCGTTATGTACTTTTGATTTGCAGAGAGTCCTGCGCATTCCTCGCTCCGATTCTGATCTCTATCGGTTCTCGACCCCGCGGACTACGAACCGCTTGAATACGTCCGTTCCCTAGACCGAGTTCCCGGCGTGTTTGTCACTTGTATGCCCACCCGGCACCCACTCGCTCCTCGAGCGATGACGGCCCGGCGAGCGGCGCGTTGTCGATGAGCCTGGTCGTCCCGACGCGCGCCGCAATGGCGCAAACGTCGTCGGGGCCCGCGGCATCGGTGGACTCGAGTCGATCGGGGTCCACGATCTCGGCGTACTCGACCTCGGCGCCGGCGCTCTCCAGCTCACCCCGCACGAGCGACTCGAGGGTGGCACGGTCGTTCTCCCCGGCTCGGAAACGCTCCCGAACCGCGCGCAGCGCCCGGGAAAGCGAGAGCGCCACATCTCGCTCGGCAGCGCTCAGGTACGTGTTCCGCGAGCTCAACGCGAGCCCATCGGGCTCGCGCACGGTGGGGGCGACCAGGATTCGGATCGGGAATCGAAGCTGCTCCACCATACCGCGGATGAGCACCGACTGCTGAAAGTCCTTCTGCCCGAAGACCGCCAGGTCGGGCTCCACGATCGCGAACAACTTGGCCACGACCGTGAGCACACCCCTGAAGTGCCCCGGGCGACCAGGTCCGCACAACCGGTCGCCCAGCGGCCCGGGCTCGACCCAGATGGTCTGAGCCGCCGGATACATCTCGGACGTGGAAGGAACGAACACCGTCTCCGCGCCGCGAGCGCTCACGAGCTCCTGGTCGCGCTCCAGATCGCGCGGGTATTCCTCGAAGTCTTCGGCAGGACCGAACTGGGTGGGGTTGACGAAGACCGAGACGATGACCGCGTCGGCGGCCGAGACCGCGACGTCGATCAGACTCAGGTGTCCTTCGTGAAGTGCCCCCATGGTCGGAACGAGCGCGACGGTCTCGCCATCGCGTCTTGTGCGTGCACGCCACGCTCGCACGTCCGCGACGGTCCGCAGCACCTGAGCCCGGGGAGGCTCAGGCGACATCGACGTCGTAACGCTCGCTCTCGCTCGGGTACTCACCCGCCCTCACTGCGCTCACGAACTCCGCGATCCCATCCCTCGCGGCATCGCCCAGCTCGGCGAACCGGCGGAGGAACTTGGGGCTAAAGCCTTCGTTGAGACCGAGCATGTCGGGGAGCACCAGGACCTGGCCGTCGCACCCGTTCCCGGCCCCGATCCCGATCGTCGGGATCTCCAGTGCCAAGCTGATCCTGGTGGCCAGGTCGGTCGGGACCATCTCCAGCACCATGCTGAAACAGCCGGCCTCCTCGAGCGCGCGCGCCTCCTTTTCCAGACGCGCGGCCTCGTCCGCTTCGCGGCCCGTGAGCCGGTACCCACCCAGCTTGTGCACGGCCTGCGGCGTGAGACCGATGTGGCCCATCACGGGGATGCCGGCCGTCACCAGGGTCCGGACCCGGCTGAGCGTTTCGGCGTCACCCCCCTCGACCTTGACCGCTTCGCACCCGGTCTCCTTCAGGACGCGCCCGGCGTTTCGAAGCGCCTCTTCGTCGCTCACCTGATACGACAGGAAGGGCATGTCCAGGATCAGCATCGGACCTTCGAGCCCTCGCCGCACCGCAGACGTGTGGTGGATCATCTCGTCGAGAGTGACCGGGAGCGTGCTCCGGTACCCGAGCACGACCTGGCCGAGCGAATCCCCCACGAGCACGGCATCGATTTCCGTC
>JBDHHV010000165.1:0-7637 GCA_039589195.1 Gemmatimonadota bacterium
GTCGTCGTGCGCGAGCCGTACGAGCCGGAGGAGATCGAGGCCGAGCTGGCAGCCTGGGCACGCCGAAAGCTCTCGGGACCGCGATACCCGCGCGAATGGTTGTTCGTCGAACGGTTGCCTCTGACGACGACCGGGAAGCCGGATCGAATCGCCCTACGCGACCTCGCCACGGGGCGCTGATGTCAAGGCCCCCACGGCAGCCCCTCGGTCTTCAATGCCCCCTGAGTCGCTCCGGGCGGCCGTCAGTCTCCTCCGGCCCGCGAGGGCTCGTGCTCGGCGCGACGGATCATGAGCACCCGGTCGGCCTCGACCCGCTTTCTGAAGCCGAGCAAGTGGAGCATTCCGATCACGATGCGACTCGGTTCGGACCCGAGAACGAGGGCATCGGCACGTTTCGGATGTCTTTTCACACCGGGGATGAACGGGGCCAGGTGGTCCACGCCCAGCCCGCGTAGAAGCGCCGAGACGCGGAGCCAGGCCGGATTCACGTCGTGTACGATGAAGAACCCGTCATTGCCCAGCTCTTGATAGAGGGGGAGGAAGATGCGCCCGCTCTCCGGCGCCAGCACCGGGCCGGTGCGTGAGGTCCCGACAACCTGCCCCGCCTCGACGCGCTCGAAGTTCCGGAAGCCGGGCACCATCTTGAACGTGTCTTCCGGTCGAATGTCGTGTCGGTACCGGACCTCGAGCGCGCGCGGCAGTCCCTGGCCGGCGTGCGCCAGACGCGCGCGCCGGCGTGACAGCTCGGGTATATCCGCGGCCGCGACCATGTCGAGGGCCGCGAGCGCGATCCAGAGTGAATCTTCGTGGGCCTGCACCGAAGCTTCGGTCTCGTGCTCGCCCCCCTCTATCCCGATTCCCACAAACCCTCGTTGGTCCAAATGCTCGAGCATCGCGCCATCGATCTGCTCCTCCAGTCCAAGCACGACCGGGAGTGGCAGCTTGAGCGCGAACTCACGGTTAGCCCGTGTGTCGCCGAGCGTGGCGAATGGAGCGCTCTCCGCGGAGGTCGTGTGCAGATCCAACACGAAAACGTCGCCGCGAGCCCCATCCAGCTCCTGCCCCAGCGCTTCCAGGAGCTGGCGTTGCTCACGAAGCTCGGACGTCCCGGGGGGTGTAGTGTCTGCCGGATCAGGGGCAGCCGGGTAGGGCACGGTGTTTCCGCCCGCCCCAGATCGCGTGCTTGCGAGAACGGCATCCACGCGCGCTCGCTGCCACACGCGGTTCAGGTCTTCATCGAGGAAGCGGTGACCACGCTCGAGAGCCGCGAGGTTGCCGGCCAAACCCACGACATCTCCACACATCCGCGGCCGCCTGCGCAGGATGACTTCCATAACGTGCTCCAGGGCGATAACCCCGGCAGGCTCGTTCCCGTGCAGTCCGGCGATGCACAGGAGCAACGGCCCTGGCCTATCGCCGCTGTAGCGGCCGATGAGGCGCCGGTATGTGAAGCCGGTTTCCACGGTTTGAGCGGACGCGCTCTCCGACGTGGTCACGGGACACTCCCTGGGTTGGCGAGGGCTTGAAACGCAAGCGGCGCGACCGAGGCCACGCCGGAACGGCTGCCAGCTTGCGCGATTCGTACACTGCGGACAAGGGGGTGGTCACCCTCCGCGAGGCTGCTCACGAAGCCGTGCCCGTTACCGCGGGGAACCCTGCCGGGTCAGTCGGCAAGGCGGTGTGTCTTGGCCGCGAACACGAAATCGCTCTCCGTGAGACCATCGATCTTGTGTGTCCAGATGGTCACGCGGACCAGACCCCACCTCAGATAGATGTCGGGGTGATGATCCTGGGCCTCCGCGAGCTCGCCGACCCGGTTGGTGAAGTCGAGTGCCGTCCGAAAGTCGGGGAACTCGAACTCCCTCTCCAGATGGTGCCCGTCGACGAGTTGCCACCCGCCGCCAAGCTCAGAATGCAGTCGTTCCAGCTCCTCCGCCTCGAGCGGTGGCACACCGCCGCGACAGGGTACGCACTGCATCTGCGACAAACGCGTGCTCATCGCTCGTCTCCGGTAACCAGGTCGTGATCAGCATCGGTATGGTCCGCAAAGTCGTGACGTCCCACGACGTGCGCAACGCGCCCGACCGGCGGGCGCACACCACGGCGCCCGGTGGCGGGGCGCGCGTGGCGGTACCGCGATCGTGCCGAGGGTGCTCAGGATGGCGGCAGTTTCCTGCCCGGTGCCCCGAGGGGAGGAAGCGGCGCGGTCGCGGCCTGGTCGCGTCCCTCGCGCTTGGCCCGATACAGGGCCACGTCGGCCTCCCGAAGCAAGCTCTTAACGTCCGAGCCGCTCTCCGGGTAGAACGCGATCCCTGCGGACACCGTCAATTTGATCTCGGTGCCGTCATCGGCCATCAGCGTAAGACCCTGAACATGGCGCCGAAGTCGGTCGGTCACCGCGATCGCGCGGTCAGGGTCCGCCTCGATTACCAGGGCCGCGAACTCATCTCCGCCCAGGCGAGCGAGGACATCGGTGTCTCGCAACGTGATTCGCATGACATCGGCCACAGCCTGCAAGGCCCGGTCGCCGGACAGGTGACCATGTCGATCGTTGATATACTTGAGGTGGTCGCAGTCGACCAGGATCACGGCCACGCGGTCGCCGTACCGGCTGGCCCGGCGGAGTTGCTCCTCCAGGCTCTCCACAAAATGACGGCGGTTGTGTAGCCCCGTCAGAGGATCGGTGACCGCGAGTCGGCGGGTCTCCTCGTACAGCTGCGCCGCCCGGATCACGACTGCCGCCTGCTGCGCCACGACGCTGAGCGGTCGCACGTCATCGTCCGAGTACGCATCCGGCGAGCGCGACTCCGCGTTCAGGACGCCGATGACTCGGCCGTCGACCTTCAGTGGCAGAGCGATCTCGCTCTGGGCTCCCTCCACGCCCTCGATATAGTCCTCGATCTCGGCCAGGTTGTGGGCGACGATCACGTCGCCCGTCTCGGCGCACCGTCCGGTCACGCCCTGCCCGAGTGGGATCCGGAGCAGGTTCGCACCCTGCGCGTATCCTCTCGAGGCCCGCACGATGAGCGAGCGACTGACGTCGTCGATCAACAACACGGCGACGTGCCCCTCCGGGACCAGCTCCTCCGTGACTTCGAGAATCGCCGTCAACGTGTTGTCGAGGTCGTCCTGGCCGCTGGCGAGCTGACTGATGCGGTACAGGGCATTCAGCTGGTCGATTCGATGTTGGAGCCTGTCCCTCGTGCGCGCCGCGAGGATCGCCAACGCGGCCTGAGAGCCGAGCACCGTTAGGAGCTTCTCATGGGTTTCGGTGAAGGCGACCGTCCGCTCGGACTCGACATTGATCACGCCGGCGACCTCATTCGCCACAAGCAGGGGCACGGCGAGGTTCGAGCGGCACTCCTGGAGTCCGGCCACGTAGCGCGGGTCGCCCGTTACGTCATCCACGCTTACGGCCTGTCGGTGCTCGGCGGCCCATCCGGAGAGACCACGACCCCGGGGAAGGATGATCGACAGCACCTCATCCGCGCGCTCGCCGTAGCCCCGCACCCGCTCGACCTTGAGACGCCCCGATTCACGATCGTAAAGCATCAAGGCTCCATGGTCGAAGCCAATGAGCTCCTGCGCCTGCTCGAGGACCGTGTCGAGGAGGTCATCGAGACTGTCGATCAAGCCGATGCGACGCGTCGCGTTGTAGAGGGCCGTGAGGCTCTCGAGCTCGTTCATGTATCCTGTCCGGACTGGCCGTGGCAGCTGGCGAGGGCTCCAAGCGAGCAAGTCACCGGCAGACAAGGGGTTCAAGCCGCTTGCCAGGGTGGGGGAGCACCGAGTGGTGTGGGGGGCCTGCGGACGCCGGTTGGGGGCATCGGGGTGGCCACGACCTCCCGGCTCCGGCCGCCAGGGGCGAACCGGGTCCCATCCAGGGATCGCGGTCGCACAAAGTGCTTCGGCTGAAGACGTGTAATATCTTGCAGCACAGCAGGTTACGAATTGTGCGGCGTGTGCACCGTGACGGGTGCCGGTAGGCGGCTCCAGCAAAGTCCATTTCACGCTCGACAGGGCTGCCCCGCGAGCTCCGATCCGACGGTATACCCCACCGGCTAAATAGGTGACACCGCGCGGCTTCGCTTTCTGCTAGGCTGTGTGGCGTTTCGCTCCGCTCGGAGCCGTCGGGGGTAGGTGATCAGCCGGCTGCAGCGACCGCTTCCCGCACTGCGTCGTAATCGGGCTCGGCGCCGGCAGCTCGAACGTAGGAGCGAGGTCGCCCGTCTGTACGCTCACGCCAAACTCCGTCGGGCTCTTCAGCGATCTGCTGCTAGAAAGCGCCGCCGCCTCCGCCACCGAACCCCCCACCAGAGAAGCCACCCCCGCCCGAGAAGCCACCCCCGCCGAAGCTCGACCCGCCGGAACTGCGAGGTGCGGATCGCATCACATTCGCCGTTTGTCCCGTCATGCGACCGAGGTCGGAGACGAGGACATGCGTGTTGAAGTGATGAAAGCTCGATCCTCGGTACCACTCGGGTGGCTCGCGATACATATCGTCGAACGCGGCGGCCCACTTCTCTTCGACGCCGAGGGCCATCGCGAAGGGCAGGAGCGTTTCGAATTGCTCGGGGCCGGTGATCATCCGCTTGAACCGGTCGGATTCCACCCGCGAAAGGAACTCCTCGAACCCGCGGACCAGGCGGAACAACCGCGCCCCTTCGCGGGTGCGTGCCGGCATGATCAGGCCGAACCCTGCGATGATCAGGGCCGTCAGGACCCCACCGATGACAACCGGGAGTGTAGCGAGCCCGAGGCGCGATGCGTTGAGCAGCCCCAGCGCCACGATGGCGACGCCGACACCGATGGCGAGGGCGATGTAGCGACCCGCGACGTGATCGGGGCGGCGAACGTACACGCGGTGCTCGACGAGGGAATCCATCAGTCGGTCCTTCAGGTCCGGCAGATCCTTGTAGAACTTGTTGCGCAGGTCGGAGAGCTCGACCACATCCCCAGAGCGTCCGAACACGGCGAGGAGCAGCTTGCGCTCGTGCGGCCGGAGCTCCTCCCACGTACTCCGGTCTCGTCGAAGGTGGTAGACGTACTCCTTGTCCGTGATGAGACCGAGCAGCTTCTTCTCTTCCTTCTCCTCGATGATCAGGTAGCCTCGCACGGCCAGGTCGACGAGCGTGGCCGTGATGTCGCGCATGTCGGCGGAGTTGTCCGCCACCACACCGACCTCGGCCGGGCTGAGGCCCTCCGGCGGATCGTAGCGGGGCTCGATGGATCCGATCTCGGGATCCTTCCCACGGCGCCTCCACGCGCTGAACATCGCGAAGAACGCGAACCCCGGGAGCACGAGCGGCCAGTTGGCGCTCAGGAAAAAGCCGACCTCATCAAGCGTCGATGGCCGTTCCACCGCATCCGCATCCCAGGCGATGCCCACAGTGAGGCCCTCACGGAATCCCAGGCCGCGACGAGTCGCGAATCGTACGAAAGGCCCTTCGATGAGTACCTCCGCACCCTGGGCGACGGACCCGTAGGCGCCTGTGAACGCGTGGGCTCGGACCCCCGTCGCCTCGACCGGTAGCTCGACCGTGGCGCGGACGGATCCGATAGGCACCGGCCACTCGGTCCCCGTTACGTTCCAGTAGAGCTCGTCGTACGCTTCGGCGATGCCCTCCCGCTCGGTGTCCGCATCGAAGTGGCGAAGCGCCCTCTTGACGCGATACCGCAGGACGACCGTCTTCGTCGCGTCCGTGGCACCGGGAATCCAGACCTTGATCTCCAGGTTCCCGTTCTCCCTACCGACCTCGCGTCGAAGCTCGTTCCCTCGCTCGTCCGCCACGCTCTCGACGTCCAGACGCAGCTTGTAGGCAAAACCGGTGGGGGTGCGGTAGTCGATAGGGATCGTTCGATAGATCCCGTTGTAGCTCCCCTCGAATCGAGGGCGGATCGTCTCGGTTACGACGATCTCACCGCTGCGAAGAACGGTGATCCGGGCGTCGAAGCTCTCGATCTCCCAGGAGCGGGCGGAAGGGACGAGCCCGGGCGCCGGCCCGCGCCGCGGGGCGGATGCCGTCCGAGCAGGCGGTGTGGTGAAGCCCTGGAGCGCCAGCATGCAGGCCAGCGCCAGCGAGACGCGCTGAACCACGGTCCGGGGTCTGCCGACCCGTGCGAGGCGTGGCAGCCCGAAAATCACGGGCGGCCGCGGGCCCCGGATCGCCTCAGCTCGGGCTGTCTTGAAAGCTGACCTGCGGCGCCTCGCGCTCACTCTCATCCTCCAGCGAGAAGAACTCGCGACGCGTGAAGCCGAACATCCCGGCGAGCAGATTCGTGGGGAAGACCTCGGTCTTCGTGTTGTAGTCCCGTACCACCGCGTTGTAATAGCGTCGGGCGTTCTGAACGGCGCCTTCGATTTCGTTCAGCGTGCCTTGAAGCTGGGTAAAGCTCTCCACGGCACGGAGCTGCGGGTACGCCTCCGAGAGGGCGAAAAGCTGACGGAGTGCGCCGGTAAGGACGCCTTCGGCCTCGGCCTTCGCCGTCGGCCCCTGCGCGCTCATGGCTCGATTACGGGCCTCCACGACGCCCTCGAGCGTGTCACGCTCGTGGCCCGCGTACCCCTTGACGGTCTCGACGAGGTTGGGGATGAGATCCCAGCGTCGCTTGAGCTGAACGTCGATGTCCGCCCACGCGCCGTCGACGCGCACGCGCAGGCGGACCAGCGAGTTGTACATGCCGATCACGACGAACGCGATCACGGCTAGTATAATGAGCGCGATCCACATGGGCAGTGTGTCCTCCGAGCGGGGGAACGGTCGGCCAATCTGGCCGGGCGCCAGCGTGGCAACCAGTGGCAATATCGGCCGCACCTCCTGACGTGTAAAGCAATGAGGGTGGGCTGGTCAACGGGCGTCGAGGATGGGAGAATACCATCATGCTGGTACAGGCTCGCCTCGACGGTTGTCTTCGCCTGTTGCGGCAGCACGATCACGCGCTCCTTTCCGGGCAGCTCGCCATGAGCTGGGTCGGGTTCGAGCGCGCACCGAGCCCGCTGCCGTTCAACCTCGTGTTGGCTACCGCGCTGCATGACGCCTCGTGGCTGGAATTGGACCACCGCCCCGTCCTGGATGACGAGGCCGGGCGCCCGCACTCGTTCCACACGCACCCGCTCGAACCGAAGCTCGAGGCGTACAGGCACGGGCTGGACCGGTTGGAGAATCTGTCGCGCCACGCCACGCTGTTGGCCAGCATGCATTACGCGGCGTTCCTCGACTCGAGTGAGGCTCCCGAGTTCGTGCGAGAAGAGGCGACCAGGCGGCAGCGGCTGGCCGAGGAGCTCGGTCTGTGCGAAGAGGATGACGAGCAATTGTCCCGGGAGCTCGCCTATCTGCGCCTGTTCGACAATCTGTCGATCTTCCTCTGTCTAACGCCGCCAGGGAGTGACGATCGACGGCGCCCCGAATGGATTGATAACCTGCGTCACCTGAGATCGCCGGATGGGCCGCTTCTTCACCTCACGTGGTTGGGTGAGGACCTCGTGCACGTGGACCCGTTCCCCTTCCGCGACGCGGTTCCGATCCAGCTACCCTATCGCGAGCTCGCGCGGCAAGACTTCGACACACAGGAAGAGCTCGACGGAGCTTGGGCTGACGCGCGCGAATCGAGCTGGAGCGCGTGGCTCAGGCCGGCGC
>JBDHHV010000166.1:0-7416 GCA_039589195.1 Gemmatimonadota bacterium
GGCCGCCAGTTCTTCCACCGGTATCAGAAGAAGAGCTTCGAGTTCGCGCGGCAGATGTTCGCGCGAGCGATCGAGATCGACCCGGACTTCGCGTTGGCGCACGCGGGGTTGGCAGAGAGTTGCGCGTCGTTGACACACCTGTACGGCGAGACGGCTCCGGAAGTGCTCGAGGAGGCGGAGCGATCCAGCCGCGCGGCCCTGGCCCTCGATCCAGAGCTTCCGGAGGGGCACGCGGCGCTGGGCTTCACGCTGTGGCAACTCGGACACCCGGACGAGGCCGAGGTGGAGTTCGAGACTGCCCTGCGGCTGGAGCCGAACCAGTTCGTCGCCTGCTATTTCTACGCCCGGGCGTGTTACCAGCAGGGGAAGCTCGAACGGGCCGCGAGACTGTTCGAGCAGGCGTGCCAGGTTCGAGAAAACCACGACGCGCGTTATTTCGCGGCGCAGACGTACACGGCGCTAGAGATGACGCAGGAGGCCGAGGCCGCCTACCGCCGCGCACTGCCGGTGATCGAGAAGCACGTTCGGCTCAACCCCGACGACGCCCGCACGCTCACGATGGGCGCGGTGGCGCTGAGCCGTCTGGGCGAGCACGAGGCGGGGCTGGAGTGGGCCGGCCGCGCTCTCGCCATCGACCCGAGTGATGGCGGCATTTGCTACAACGTGGCGTGTGTGTACGCGGTCGAGGGAGAGATCGACAAAGCGATCGACTGCCTCGAGGACGCCGCGCGCGCGGGCTTCGCGCACCGCGACTGGATCGAGAACGATCCGGATCTGGACTCGGTCCGGAACGACCCCCGCTTCCGGGCCCTCCGCTGGACGGATTGAGCGGCGAGCCTCGCGTCCGGGTCTATACCGCATTGTCAGACGGAGTCTGACATATCGCGAGAGCTCCGACAGGTCGTGTGTGCGCCCCCGCCCGAAAAGCCACGTGTCGACTGATGATCCAGAACTCTCTCCCGGGACCCGCATCTAGCACACGGATTGCCATGAGAGGGCCGGAACCTCAATGCGTGGAGGACCGGTCTTGTACTGTTTCGTGTGCCGCGGTGCGGTCAGAGCTCACGTAGTAGCGGCGCTCGCGAGCGCGCACGACACGCGCGGTTGGACGCGGATCTGCGTGCCGTGCGCGATGCGCCACGAACTGGACGGCGTTCTGGTCGCCGGGCCGGAAGACCGTCAGGCTGCGGATCGCTGGGAGGAGTACCGGGCGGGTCCACCCATAAGGCGGTCGGCTACCCCCTGAGCTCGCCTTCTTCCATCTTCGCCGCTACTTAGTCCGTGTCCGGTGCACTCGCGCTCGCCGACGCGGACGCGAGGCGAATGGGCAGGCGCCGGATCCGCGTGCCCGTGAGGGCGAAGAGGGCGTTCGCGACCGCCGGTGCAATCGGCGGCAACGCGGGCTCGCCCGCACCACCGGGCTCTTCCCCGCTTTCCACGATGTGTACCTCGATCTCCGGCATCTCGCGCATGCGAAGCATCGGATAATCGTGGAAGTTGCCCTGCGTCACACGGCCGTCCTCGAGCGTGATCTCGCCGTGGAGAGCGGCGGTGAGGCCACCCACGATGCAGCCTTCGATCTGCGCCTCGACGATCCCCGTGTGAATGACCTGTCCGCAATCGGCCGCGCACGTGACGCGGTGCACGCGCACGTCGCCATCCGCGACCGAGACCTCGGCCACCTGCGCCACCAACCCGCCTTTGTCCTCGACTACCGCGATCCCGCGGGCGCGGCCCGCGGGAAGCGGCGTGCCCCACCCGGCCCTGTCGGCAGCGAGCTCGAGCACGTGCTTCAGCCTGGGGTAGTGCTCCAGCATCTCACGCCGCAATTCGAAGGGATCGCGACCACCAGCGTGTGCAAGCTCGTCGATGAAACTCTCGACCATGAACGTGTTCTGGGATGGACCTACGGAGCGCCAATACCCGATCGGCACCGGGAGGTCCGGGCGACAGTAGTCGATGAACACGTTCGGGATCCGGTACCGCATGTTGGCCATACCGTCGACCGAGTTGCGGTCCACGCCGTCGCCCCCACCGCGCCGGCCACCTCCGATCGGCGTGGCCGCCACTCGGAGCCTCAGAGCGGTTACGTGTCCATCCGCGTCTACTCCACCCTCGAACACGCTACACGAGGCCGGCCGGTAGAAGTCGTGCTGCATGTCCTCCTCACGCGTCCATACGACCTGGACGGGAGCACCGACCTCCATCGAGGTCTCGACCGCGTCCCGCACGAAGTCGGTGCTGGAGCGACGCCCCCACCCACGCCAGCGGCGTCAGAGTGGCTATCCTGGATACGGGTCTCGACCCGTTCCATCAGGACATTGCAGGCAACATCGACGTGGCCAGTAGCCGCGCCTTCGTGTCGTCGGTCAACCTCGCGGGGCCGCCGTGGGGGGACGACAACGCCCACGGGACTCACGTCGGCGGAACGGTGACGACCAACGGGATCGGGACTTCGGGCGTGGCGCCGCACGCCACGCTGATCGCCGTCAAGATATGCACCTATGATGGCTTCTGTCCGCTTAGCGCGATTCTCGGTGGGATCCTGCACTCCGCGAACGAGAACGCCGATGTGATCAACATGAGCCTGGAGGGCGTCATCAACGTACCCGGCCCGGGTGGCGGACAATTGAACGCGGCATTCAACCGGGCAGTGAATTACGCCGGGTCACGGGGCGCCCTGGTAGTCTCCGCGGCGGGGAATGGAGTGGACGGGATTGGGGTCGACCTCGATCACATCGAGCGCGATTTCGGCCTGAACGCTATCCTCATCGTACCGTGCGAGAGCGGAAGCGGGATCTGCGTTTCGGCCACGGGCCCCGACGACGTCCTGGCATCGTATTCCAACTATGGGCAGTCGACCATCAACCTGGCCGCGCCGGGCGGTGACGTCATCGACACGTTCAATCCGGCCACTTCGATGGTGCTCGCGCCGTGCAGCACGCTGACCGTCGACCCCACCATGGCGATCTGCACGACGAGCCCGGATTGGTACGTCTGGTTTCAGGGGACGAGCCAGGCGACACCGCACGTAGGAGGCGCTGCGGCGCTTCTCGACGCGCAGTACGGCGGCGGGTTGAACGCGAGCCGGCTGAAGTCGGCGCTCCAGCGCACAGCCGACGACCTCGGTAGGCAGGGAACGGATCCCTTCAACGGCAGAGGACGGATCAACGTGTGTAGCCTGGTGGGCTGCTAGACCCGAGCTTGCTCGACCCGACACCAACAGCGACGGGGCCGTTCCTCAGAGGCGGCCCCGTCGTGGTTGATGGGGACCGCTTGTCAGCGGACTTGCTAGCGGCGGAAGCGCCCGACCTGTGACCTAGCGACGCGGTCGAGGGTCGCGCCGCTCCCGCACGAGCGTGGCGCAGTTGATCTTCCACGCGGCGGCCGGCGCGGTCAGGTCCGAGGAGTCCGCAACGCTGAACGAGCGCGCGCGGCCGAACAGGCTGTCTCCCTCGTCGAACAAAGCTACCCCCGCTCGCGTGGTGCCATCCGACCAGAGCAGCCACAAGGTGTCGGCGCGGGTGAACCAGCGAAGGATGCCGGCGAGCGGATCGTCGGCGTCCCCACCCAGGGGTACCGCGCGCCGCGTTGACTGGGCCCGCCCCCACGCATCTACCGAGTCGGGCATGAGCATGACGCGCGGCGGCGGCGGGAGGGTGACGGAGTTCGGGGCGGCATCGAACGCTCCCACTTCCCACGGATCCACCCGTAGCTCGTAACAGCCGACGAGATCCCAGGGGTTGAGAGCCGGGTGTCGTGGCGGCACGAGCTCTTCGGGGCTCGGGACCCGAGCCCGCCCGAGGAGCGTGACGAGCGTCAGCGACGTCATCAAGCCGAGGGCGATCAGGATCCGTTTCAACACTGGTAGGCGACCTTCGATCTCGGAAGCGAGCCCGTTGGAAACTGTCCTCGGGCGGGGCAGGCAGGCAACGCCGCTCGTTCAGCTTCCTTATTCGGCCCGCAACGTCACCATCGGATCGACCCGGCTGGCACGTCGTGCCGGAAGCCACGCGGCCAGGAGCGCCGAACCACCGAGAACGAGCGACGCACCCAGGAAAGCGGCGGGATCGGCAGGATCGATCCCGAACAGCAGCCCTGCGAATGCCCGACCGAGCAGAAACGCGCCCGCCAGCCCGATCGCCACGCCCGCTCCCGTCATGGCCAGCCCTCGCCAGATCACACCGGCAACCACGTTCCCGGGCGTGGCTCCGAGCGCCATGCGGATCCCGAACTCGCGGTACCGTCGGCGGACCGAGCTCGAGAGCACACCGTATACACCCAGGACACCAAGCAACAACGCCAGCCCGCTGAACAGCGTGAGCAGGAAACGGAGCCGCAGGGAAGCGGCGATGGATTGACGAATCACACCCTCCATCGTGCTGACTCGGGCCACCGCAACGCGGGGATCCAGGCTCTGGACCTCCGCCCGAGCGGGCCCAGCGAGAGTCGCCGGGTCCACATCGGCTCGCAGGACCAGCATGTTAGCCTGCGGGATGAAGGCGGCCTGCCCGTACGGTCGATACGCGACGGGCGGGATGGGGCCGCGCAGACCGGTCATGCGGACGTCTTCGACCACGCCCACCACGGTCACCCAGTCTCCGTCGAACGTGGTCCGAATGCGCCGGCCCAGCGGATCCTCCCCCTGCCAGAAGCGCTCGGCGAGGGTATGGCTGACCACCGCGACGGGCAGGCCGTCCGCCCGGTCCGCTGGCGTGAACGCTCGACCTCGCCTGAGCTCCAGTCCGATGGTCTGGAAGTAGCCCGGGGTCACGAAACGTACGTAGCTGTTCGGTCGTCTCGCCCCCTGCAAATCGGGCCGGTCCTCGATCATCGCAGGCCCCTGGCTCCCGTCATCCCTGAGCGGGAGGCGGTGCACCACGGCCGCGCTCCGGACGCCCGCGATCGCGGACACCTCGTTCACGACCTCGTCGAGAAGCGCCCCGCGCTCAGCCTCCCCCATGTCACCCGACCCCGCAAACAGCTCCATGGTCAAAACGCCTGCGGCGTCGACGCCCGTGTCCAGAGCATTGAGAGTGGACACGCTGCGGATCAACAGGCCTGCGCCCGCAACCAGGATCACCGCGAGCACGACCTCCAACACCACGAAGCCGGTTTGGAGGCCCCTGCCCCTTCCACCACTTCCCCCCTCCTGGCGATCGCGCGGGAGGACGTCCTTCAACTCTCCGCGCAGGATCGCGTGCATCGGAGCCAACCCCACCAGGATGCCGACCAGAAGCGCGAGCCCGAGCGAGGTCCACAGCAAGCTCCAGTCGAGGGACAACGATCCGGCGAACCCGGCTCCGAGTGGAAGCAGGTTGACGAGCAATCGGAAGGAGACGACGGCCAGCGTCACGCCGACCACGCCCGAAACCAGTCCCAGGACGATGCTCTCCGTCACCATCTGCCGCGCCACCCGGCCGCGGGTGGCCCCGAGCGCTGTGCGCACTCCCATCTCGTGCCGCCTGTCCGAGACGCGGCCCAGCACGAGTGCCGCGACGTTGGTGACAGCCATCAACAGGATGAAGGCGACCGCGCCGAGGAGCAGGACGAGTGCTGGGCGGACATCTCCCAGCAGGAACTCGCGGACCGGGGTAAGCTGCGCGTTGCGAGTCTTGTCCCACGCTTCCGGGTACGTGAACCGCTCACCCAACTGGGTCGTCATGAGATCGAGGTCCAGCGCCGCACGCTGAGGAGTCACTCCGGGCGCATGGCGACCGATCAGACCCAGATAACCGTTCCCCTGATACCCGCCGCTGGCGGGATCCAGGAGAAGCGGGACCCAGATACGAACCTCGGGAGAGGGGAAGAAGAAGTCCTCAGGCATGACCCCAACCACACGGCTCGGGGCACCATCGAGGATCAGGGTTCTTCCGACGACCTCGGGATCGCCACCCAGCTCGCGTTGCCACAGACCATGGCTCAGGACCGCGATCGGTTCGGCTCCCGGTCTGTCCTCTCCGGCTGCGAACACCCGTCCGCGTGCGGCACCCACGCCGAAGGTGGGGAAGAATTCCGCCGATACGGCGAGCGCCTCGATCAGGACCGCCGGTCCCTCGTCTCGCAGCGTCACGGCCGTGCTCGTGTAGGCCGCGATGTCCTCGTAGATGCCAGGACGGTCCTTGATGTAGTCGAACTCTACGCCGCGCCAGTCATACGTGCTCCAGAAAGCGACGACTCGCTCGTCCTCCGGATACGGGAGCGGGCGCAGCAGAAGACTGTTGGCCACGCTGAACAGGGCCGCGGTGCCACCCACGCCGAGCGACAGCGTGGAGACCGCGAGTAGCGCGAACGCCGGCCGTTTTCGGAGCGCGCGCAGGCTGGTGCGGACGTCTTGAAGGATGGTGTCGAGCATCTGTCTGCCTCCGCGGGACCGAACGCTTCGGCGGCCGTCCTGTCGGAGGACCGCGCCGTTTACATGATCCCTACGATGCGGGAGGCCCCACTCCGGGTTGGAACGCTGCGGCACTCTGGTCTGGCCGCGGGGGTCAGGCCGCGGTGGTCAGGTCGCGTAGTGCAGGACCGCGACGAAGTGGCAAGCGGAGCCGACGAGCACGAACAGATGCCACACCAGGTGGCTGAAGCGGACGGTCTTCGCAGCGTAGAAGGGGACACCCAGGGTGTATGCGATCCCACCCATGGCGAGCCAGAAGAGCCCCCACCCCGGCACCAGCGTCAACAGGGGCTTCGCAGCGATGAGTACCAGCCAGCCCATGGCCAGGTAAACCCACGTGGAGATCTTCGGGTATCGTACGCCGAGCAGAACCTTCGCGACGACGCCGGCCAGGGCCAGGCCCCACACGAGCCCGAACAGCGTCCACCCCCAGGCGCCCCGCAGCACACCGAGCGTGAACGGCGTGTACGTGCCCGCGATCAGGAGGAAGATCGCGGCGTGGTCCACCACCCGTAGGGCGTGCTTGGTGGGTGTCCGCGGCCAGGCATGGTACAGCGTGGAGGTGAGATACAGGGCCACGAGCGTGGCCCCGAAGACGGCAGCGCCCACCACGCCGGCGGCATACCCCCGCCCGACGGCCGCGATCACGAGGATCGGTAGCGCCGCCACGGCCGCCAGGAAGCCGACGCCGTGGCTGACGCTGTTCGCGATCTCCTCGCCCCGGGATTGCGCGTGTGGCTCTGACGTCTCCGGTGAACTTCGTCGGGCAAAGGGGGCCGAACGACGCCTCGATCCGGTCAGCTCAGCACCTCGAAGGCAATGGGTTGGGAGAGCCACACCGCAGTGACCCGGTCGCGGTTCATGGCGGGACTGAAGTGCATGGCCGACGCCACGGTCTTTGCCGCCCGATCCAGCCCATCGTAGCCGCTCGATTCGGCGACCCGGGCGTCAAGAACATCCCCTTCTTCATTCACGTAGATCCATAAGAGGACGGTTCCACCGATGCCCGCGCTCCGCAGCGA
>JBDHHV010000167.1:0-7298 GCA_039589195.1 Gemmatimonadota bacterium
GCAAGGTGCCGCGACGCTCAGCTTTTGATGGCAGGTCCCGTCGGAGCACGCGCGATCCCGCGGCTCATGGCGCTTTCTCCAGCGACAGTTCCTCCATGTGACGTAGCGGAACGGCGCGGAAGGGACTGCGCAGGCCACGCAAGCGGCGATGTACGACGTGCATCTCGTAATCGGGGAACAGCGCCGTCATGGGAAGGTCGGCACGGAGGATTGCCCCGAGCTCCGCGTACAGCTGATCGGTCTCCTCCGGATCGAGCGAGCGCGCTGCCCGACCGATCAGTTCCGTCGCCACCGGATTGGCGTAACCCAGGATCGACCCGGACCCGAACATGCGACCCAACCATGTGGGGGCCGTGAGCACCTCCCCCAGAATCGCATCGAAGTCTCCGTTGGTCGCGCGCTCTCTCAGAACGAGCGGCTCGAGTGGCCTGAGCTCCATCTCGACACCTACATCGCGCAGTTGGTCCTGCACGTAGATGGCGGCGGTCTCGTTGATCGCGTCTTCGGCCATCACGAGGCTTTCGAAGCTCAGGGTTTCCCCGTTCTTCTCCCGGAGCCCATCGGCCCTCGCCCGCCAACCGGCCTGATCCAGCAGGCGCGTGGCCTCCTCGGGGTCGAAAGGCACTGGCGCAGGAAGCTCGCCCGCCCAGTATTGTCGCTCTGTGAACACGCCGTCGAACAGCGGCGTGTCGTCCGGCAGGTTGATGTTTCGGTAGAGCGCCTGCCGATCGATGGCCAGGGTCAGCGCGCGCCGCACGCGCGGGTCCGCCAGCGCGCCGCGACGCACGTTCCAGTAGATCCCCATGAAAACCCAGCTGTCCTTCGTCCAGTAGAACCGGAACCGGGGGTCATCGGCGAGCTTGCGGAGATCCGTCCACTCCGCGTACAGGGCCACGTCGGCGGCCTCGCTCTCCAGCTCGAGCAGCTGGTTCCCTCCCCCGAATCTGATGACGACACGGTCGATCTCGGGCTTGCCCAGATAGAAGTCGGGGTTCGCTTCGAGCTCGACCATCGTCTGGGGAACGTGTCGCACGTAGCGGTACGGGCCGTTCCCCACCGGCCGGAGCCAGAAGTCCCACTCGAAGAACTCCGAAGGATCGAGCTCCTCGAGCAGATGTTTCGGGAAGTAGATGCTCATCAGGCTCGGAACTCGGGTCGGAGTCACGATCCCGCGCTCGTCCCGCGTCAGGATGTCCACGCTGTAGGTGCTGTCGTCCAGCACGGTCACGCGGAAGGCGTCGGGGGGAAGCCGCGCGACGTCGGGGTGCATGAGAAGATTCGCGGTGAACTCGACATCGTGCGCGGTGAACGGGATGCCATCGTGCCAGCGCACGTCCGTCCGCAGGTGGACCGTCCACGTGCGATAATCGTCGGAGTGCTCCCAGCTCCGGGTCAGACGCTCCTCGATCCCGCCGTCCGGGCCCTGCTGGACCAGCGGAAGAAAGACGAGCAAGATGGGCTCGTCGGCCTGCGCGGGGCCGAACAGCCACTCGTCTCCGACGAGGTGGACGGTGAGGGTGGAGTCCCTCCAGTCGCCCCGTTCGGTCCCCCCGGTGCACGCGGCGCCGAGCATCCCGAGCACCCCGAGAAGCAGGCGGGCCGGAACCCTGAAGGAACGCCGGTTGATCACGATCCCCGGGGATCCCATCGGTGTGCCTCCTGTCGCTCGGTAGAGAGGGACTGCCGTCCGGTGGGCGCCAGCGCTTGAGAGAATGGAGTCCAGGATGGCGGGGCGAGGCATGTTGCGAAAGGATCACGTCCGGCCACACCCCACCCAGACTCTAAGCGATATCACGACCGCGATATGGGCAATGCGGCCGACTCTGGATGGCCCATCGCCTGGCCGATCACGTCGTCTTGCGCCTCACCGGTCGGCCCCGCAGGATCGGACATCGCTTCCTCCACCAGTCTGATACGGGAGGGCCAGATGCCCTCCGACGCAGTAATACAGGGGCTGCACCACACCAGACGACTGGAGACCGGGTTTGTTCGACATCTTTGGCGTTTCGTCGCTCGCTGGCCTGGCTGTTCTCTTCGGCTGGCTCACACGGCGTGCGTGGCGTGCCAGTCGCCGGATCTTGAAGTTGTCTGGAGCCGTACTGTCGGGCCTGCTTACACTCGTGTTCGCCGCAGCCCTCGCCGCGGCTGTCGTCGGCTACACCACGCTTAATCGGAAGCACGACAACCCCGTGCCTCGCGTTTCGGTCGACGTAACGCCCGAGAGGATTGCGAAGGGCGAGCGCTTCGGACGCCTGTGTGCGGGATGCCATGCGGCCGACGAGTCACCGCCCATGGAAGGTCAAGATTTTCTCGAGGATGCTCCGCCGATCGGAACGTTCTACGCGCCGAACCTGACGCCGGCCCACCTGGGCGACTGGACGGACGGCGAGATCGTCCGGGCGATCCGGGAAGGCGTACATCGGAGCGGCCGATCTCTCCTGATCATGCCGTCAAGCGTGTTTCGGAACCTGAGCGATGACGACGTGCAGGCCATCGTGGCCTATTTACGATCCCAGCCACCCGTGGAGCCGGACACGCCGCCTAACCGCCTGAACGTGCTGGGAGCGATCATGATCAACCTCGGCGGGCCCTTCGAAGCCCAGCCCCCGGTTACCGAACCAATCGTGGCGCCACCGGCGGGCCCGACGGCAGCATATGGTGAGTACCTGGTATCGTTCGCATGCTCGTCCTGCCACGGCGCGGATCTGGCTGGTGACGAAGCGTTTGAGGTACCGGGACTCGCGGGGGTCGGCCTCGCATGGACGGAGGAGCAGTTCATCAACTTCATCCGGACCGGTGAGCGGCCGAGTGGGCCTCCGGTCGACGGCGAGTCGATGCCCTGGGAGGTCCTCAGTGAGTTCTTCGAAGACGACGACGAGTTGAGAGCCGTCTTCGCGCACCTCGGAACGTTGGGCGGCTGAAGGCTGTCCTTTCCCGCTCTCCCGGTCGCTCATACTCGGATTAGGTACGGGCGGCCGGCCGGCGGTTGTGTGCTCACACATTCAAAGGAGTGGACTCCATGAGTCGTGCACTGATCGTCGGTGGTTCGGTCGGGGCGATTCTGGGCCTGCTCCACGTCGCGCTTCGGAACACGTCCCAGCCTGGTGCCCAAGACACCCGTCGAGATCGACATCTTCGGTGAGGCGGTCATGCTGCCGCGGCCCGAGTTCCACCGTCTCGTTCGGCAGGGCGTCATTGACCCCTACCAAACCGAGATCGCTCGACACACGCCGAAGCGTGTCGCACTCCGGAACGGAGCGAGCTTCGACGCAGACGTCGTCATTCTAGCCACCGGTTGGGAGACCGACTATGGCTTCCTGTCCGAGAGCGTGCGTACCCGCATGGGGTTTGGAGAAGACGGTTACTACCTGTACCGGCATATGGTTCACCCGGACGTTCCGGGCCTTTTCTTCGTCGGCAGCGCTTCCACCCTCGAGAGCATGCTGACGTACAACTTGCAGGCCCGGTAATCGGGCGAACTGCTCAAAGGCCGTCACCACCTCCCTTCCAAGGAGCGCGCATGCTCAGGGAGATCGAGGAGATGAAAGCCTGGAAGCGGGAGTGGGTAGCATCGCGAAGAGCGTAGGCAGGTACTCCGAGAAGTCCTGCTGCTCCAGCTCGAATGCCCCCAAGCCTTCGAAGAGTGGCCGAACCAGGCTGAGCCCCCCTTCCGTAAGGTCGTCGACTCGAGTCCGGATGGCTTCGACCGACTCTTCGCCCTCGGCCGCCCTGAGCCTCAGGCGGTAGTCGAGTGCACGGACCAGGCACTCGGAAACGAATGCGGGCGCATGTTGGTAGCTGGCGGCGTATTGACCCTCCCGTCCGGCCTCGTAGTACCGCGAGAGCTTCTCTTCCTGCGCGCCGAAGGCCTGTTCTGCAAGCGGGTTCACGATCGAGTGAAGGTACTCGTGCGTATTGAGGGCGTAGCTCTGGGCTCCAGGCGTCTCGACGGTGTAGTAATAGGTTTCGTACTCGGCGCCGATTCCCAAATAGTATTGAGCGAGCAGGTTGGGCACGTTGATGATCGTGTAGGTGTCTCGCCGCGGGAGCCGCAGGTAGCTCCAGAGCTCGTGCATCTGCTCTTCCATCTTCACGAAATCATACTGCTCGAGTTCCTCCATATACTGGGGCTTGGCCGCTTCCCAGACCGACTCCAGGTCGCTCTCCACCCAAAAATCGTTGAGCAGCGGGATCAGGTCGTCTAGCGACTCCAGAGCCCCGGGATAGCCCACCTCCTCCCTGGGGCGGATCCGTTGAAACGGGTGATCCCCAGAGAGGCTGAGCGCGAAATCCAGGTAGACAAACGTCGGGAGCCCGGCCTCCACGTAGAACTCCCTCCAGCCGGAGAGCCTGTCGGGGATGCCGCGAAGATTGGCAGCCACAAGATCGCGGACCCGCCGCCGGACTGGATGCATCTCCACGCCTTCGGCCTCCTCGTCATAACCTACGGCATTAAGGAACGCGGTCACTGCGAAGGTTCTCCGGTCCGCGATCACCGCGAAGCCGGTTCCCCGCACGATTTCATCCGAGTGGGAGAACTCGAGCGGCCGGATATCGATCTCTTGGCCAAGTGAAAGTCGCGGTGCTGCGACCAACCCGAAGAAGACGACACCGAACTGCAGCGTCCCTGCTACCAACCGACTCACTTCACACCCCTCTCTTGGTCTCCATGGCGGTTACCTACGCCAGTGCCCCGTACCTGGTGACACAATGCCATCGGCACGCGGGTCGAAGATATTCCGGCGCCGGATGTCGATGGTTCGATGAATCTAAGCCATCCAGAGGGTTGTCCTGCCTTGGTTCGGGGTCTCTCGCGTTGGTGGAGCGAACGAAGCGGCACCTCTCTGGACCAACGCCAAGAGCGTCGCCTGGGGAGGTATCAGTCTTGGCGGAACACTCTGACGTGCCCAGCGGCTACCGCCTGGACACGCCGGGCCCGAAGGAAGCAGACAACGCGGTCGATCGATCGACCAGCCCGCGCGCTACGTCGATCCGCAGTAGCACTCCACCCGGTATTCCGAGGCGGAAGCCGAGCCCGGCGTCCGCCTGAAGCGGCGACGTCCCGAGCGTAGCGTCCGGCCGAGTGCTCGCGTGCGCGAGATCAAGGAAGACGGCGGCCCCGAAGTCGAAGGGCTCCTCGTGAGCGGCCCACCATACCGTCTCCAACCCACCGTACAGGAGGCCACGGCCGAACATCGGCCCGGTGAAGACCCCGTCGTCGAGCAGTCGATGCGCGCGGGCCAGCGGGGGTCTGCCTGATCCCGTGCCAGCGCCCGGCCAGACGGCGCGAGGAGCGCCCCGCGTCACGTACGAGCCACCAACGCGGGACTGCAAGACGAACCCACGATGCTCGAGCCGTGAGATCCACCGCACCTCGAGGTCGCCGCGCGTGAACGGGGAACGGTCGGCTCGAGGCAGCCAAGCTTCTCCACCAAGGCTCACGTCGATTCGGTCATCGGCCCCGCGCAGGTAAAGCTCGAGGCCCAGTGCGCCCCAGGTTCCTCGTTGAGCCCAGCGATCGAGCGCGAGGGTGCCGGACCACCGTACGGTGGGCGAGATCCAGGTCGAGAAACCGACGAAAGCGCGGCTTCGCTCCTCCACGTCGACAGCCGCGAGCGCGCTCGAAGCCGGGGGCGGAGAGGCCTCGGGTGCGCGCCCATAAGAGTAGCTTTCGCGCTCCGTGAAGGCCCCGATCTTCCAGACGCCCGGAGCGTACAACCGTCCCGGTGTCGCCAGTTCGATCCCGATCAATCGTCGTGCCCCTTCCCAGCGCCAGCGAAGGGTCCACAGCTCGCCACCCCGAGTCGGCGAGGCTACCGGCAGGCGGAGCCCCTGCCCCAGCAGGGTCCCCACCGTCGTGTGCACTACGGCAGCCTGGACAGGCGGGACGACAGGGCGCTCGAGTACGGCCGCGCGCACCTCGACACGCCCATCGGCCATAGGGCGATAATCCACCCGCGTCGCCACAGCCGAAGGAAGCATCGAGAGCCGGCGGCGGCTCAGCTCGAGAGAGCGCCTGGTGAGGCCCTCGCCAGTACGGAGTCCGGAGAGGGCGAGGACGGATGCCTGACGGGTGCGAGTCGGTGAATCCAGCGAGACGCCGTCGATAAAGACGGGTCCGAGGCGGTTCCAGCCCTGGAGCGCAGCCGATTCGTCCCCCGCCAGGTAGTGGCTCGCGGCTACGAGCTCGATGGCGAGGGTGTCTTCAGGGTCGAGAGCCACGGCGCGCTCCGCCAGCTCGGTAGCCTCAGCGGCGCGTTGCTGCCGAATCCGGACCCCCGCCAGCTCGCGGAAGGCACGAGAGTCGTCAGGGCAGATCCGCGTTGCCGTCTCGAGAACCGCTTCGGCGTCTGCCAGCTCGCCGGTACGGGCTTGGCCCACCGCCTGTCGGATCAACATCGTACAGAGCGACGGCGAAGGGTCCGGTGTGCCCACCCCCGGTACTCCGAGGTCCGTTGCGGCCGGCTCTTCATCATTCGCGGAGTCAGCATCATTCGGAGAGTCATCCCGAGCGTCGAGCCTCCGCGAGAAATCCATCGCAGCGCTTTGGTCATCAGGCAGGACGAGCATCGCCCATTGATCCGCACCGGACCAGGCTCGTTCGAATCGATCGACGTGAGACCACTGATACGGAGAGATGGCCGGGTCGTGGTAGACGACCCGATCCTCGATCCACCCCACCACGGTTACGTAGTGGTAACGGCCGGGCGCCACCTCGATCAGGGCGATGATCGGACGGCCTCGTGACAGATGGTGCTGCAGCGTTCCGAGGTCCCCACGGAACGGGACGGTCTTCCAGCCGAGATCGGCCGTAGCCTGCGCGAGATCGCTGGTTCGGATACCCTCGCCGGTCTCGGTGATCAGCCCGGCGAACCGTTCGGGGCGAACGTCGCGATCTCCCCAGTAACGGAGGGTCATGGCGACCGCGGCTCCCCCACATAGGGCCTCGGTCTGCCCGAGGTAGGGGACATCGAGCACCAGGCCGGAGCCTGCTCGGTCGTCACCAGGGTGTACGCGGCGCTCGATCTCCTGCGAGGCAACTGTCGACGGCAGGATGGCGAAGACCAGCGCGCCGACCATCAGGCCAGGTCTTGGCCGTCTGATCATCGACCACTGCCCCACTCGGCCCGGGCGCTCTGTCATCAAGCCACGAGGATCAGGATAAGCACGAGGAGCCCGATGATGACGACGGTGCTGCTGATCACCAGCGACTCGCCCCCTGCCAGGGCGTTTTCCGCTTTCTTCACGCGCGGTGCCAGCCGACGGATCTCCTCATCGGAGAGCGTCGCCGCGGCCGA
>JBDHHV010000168.1:0-7265 GCA_039589195.1 Gemmatimonadota bacterium
GGCTCGAAGTGTTGCTCGGAGACGCGAGCACGGGGGGAACGAGGCCGCTGCTCGTCGAGACCGATGACGCATGGGTCGATGTCGACGATGACATGACGTGGCTCGACGGAGGTCGACGGTTCCTGTGGACCAGCGAGCGTGACGGCTGGCGACACGTATACCTGTATGAGCGTGACGGCTCGTTGGTGCGACAGCTGACGCAGGGCGAGTGGGACGTCACCGACCTGGATGGCGTGGACGAGGAGCGAGGTCGGTTGTACTTCACCGCAGCCTACGGGAGTCCGCTGACGCGATCGCTGCTCGCCGTCGATCTGCGCGACCGCACGCCGGAGGTCCGCCCGGTCCTTACGGCGTCGCGAGGCTCGTACGGTGCCTCGTTCAATCCCGACTTCGGGTATCTTATCCACAGCCATTCGACGATCGACCGGCCACCGGTGTGGACGCTCGCCCGCATGCGTGGGCGTGAGCCGCGCACCATCCGGGTGCTCATCGACAACGCCGAGTTGGTCGCCCGGCTGGAAGCGGCGGTCTTGGGGACGCCCGAGTTCACGGAGGTGCATGCCGCCGACGGCACCCCGTTGAACGCGTTCCTCATCAAGCCACCCGACTTCGACGCAGGGCGGGAGTACGGGCTCCTGATGTACGTGTACGGCGGACCCGGGTCCCAGACCGTCGTCGATCGGTGGGGCGGGTCGCGTTACGTGTGGCACCAGTACATGGCCAAGCAGGGGGTGCTGGTGGCCAGCGTAGACAACCGGGGCACCGGCGCCCGCGGGCGCGACTTCAAGAAACAGACGTATCAGAAGCTCGGGCAGCTCGAGACCGCCGACCAGCTGGCGGCGCTATCGCAGCTGGCTGGCTTACCCTACGTGGACGAAGCGCGCGTCGGGATCTGGGGGTGGAGCTACGGCGGCTACATGACGCTCATGGCTACGCTTCAGAGCGAGGGCCGGGTGGCGGCGGGCGTCTCGGTCGCCCCCGTTTCGGATTGGAAGCTGTACGACACCATCTACACAGAACGATTCATGCGTACCCCGGAGGAGAATCCGGAGGGGTACGCGCGCGGCGCCCCGTTGAGCTACGCGGAGGAGCTCGAGTCGCCGCTGCTCATCGTGCACGGGACCGGAGATGACAACGTGCACTCGCAGAACATGCTCCAGATGGTCGATGCGCTCGAGCAGGCCGATAAGCAGTTCCGCATGCGCATCTATCCCAACAAGCGGCATGGGATCACGGGTGGCGTGACGCGGGTGAACCTCTTCCGTCTCATCTCGGATTTCGTGCTCGAGCACCTGGGTCCGACAGACGAGGAGCCCCGAACGACAACCTGATCGCGGTCGGGTTTGGCAGGCCTCCGAGGGAAGCGACTGGACGTGCGGATCACCGAGATCTTCCATTCGATTCAGGGAGAGTCGAGCTACGCGGGCAGACCGTGCGTGTTCATCCGAACCACCGGCTGCAACCTGAGGTGCCGTTGGTGTGATACCGAGTACGCCTTCTACGGTGGCCGAGACATGCCCGTGGAGGAGATCCTGACCGAGGTGACCCGTATCGGTGGGGAATGCCGACTGGTCGAGCTCACGGGTGGGGAGCCGCTTCTGCAGCACGAGATCGGTGATGTGGCCAAACGCCTGCTGGAAGCCGGGTATACCGTGCTGTGCGAGACGAGCGGCAGCCTCCCGGTCACTCGCCTGCCGTCCGATGTCGTGAAGGTCGTGGACATCAAATGCCCGGGGAGCGGTGAGGTCGAAGCGAACGACTGGGACAACCTCGAGCACCTGGACCCCACGCGTGACGAGCTGAAATTCGTGATCGCGGACCGCACGGATTATGAGTGGGCTCGCGACCAGATACGCGAGCGAGCCCTGGACCGCTTTGTGGTCCATCTCTCGCCCGAGTTCGACTCGATGGATCGGCGGCAACTCGCGGAGTGGGTCCTGGCCGACGGCCTCCCGGTTCGCGTACAGCTCCAGCTCCACAAGTTCATTTGGGAGCCGACGGCCAGGGGCGTGTGAGTCCGCAACCGGTGAAAACGGCGGTGGCGGACGGACTGCGCCGACTCGCCGGGCTGGTTCTCATCACCGCGGTCGCGGTTCCAGTGTTCCGCATCCTCGACGCGCCCCATACCGGTGTGACCGGCCGCTTGATGGCGGGCACCGGTGAGCAGCAATGGCGGCTCGGGTGGGTCGCACTCGCGGCCGCCCTCGGAGCCGGCCTGGTTCTGGGAGCGCTTCTGAGAGGGAGGGCGGTGCGTTTGTTCGAGCGCCTCGGTCAGGCGCTGGACTCGTTTCGTCGCGTGCCGTTCGCCCTCGCCCTCGGACTCCTGGCGAGTCTTCTGACCGTGTGGGTCACGTTCGGGATCTTCAAGGCTCAAACGGTCCTGATCGATGCCAGCGTGCAGCTCATCCAGGCTGGGTACTTCGCCGCGGGCCGCCTCGCCGCACCCCCGCTCGAGTTGCCCGAGTTCTGGTCGATCCAGTTCATGGTCCAGACCGAGGCCGGGTGGGTGTCGCAATATCCACCCGGTCAGGCGCTGGCCCTCGCCGTCGGGGTCCTGGTCGGCGCTCCATGGCTGAGCGGCGTTCTGGCGATGGGTGCCACAGCCCTCTTCACCGCGTTGTCCATGGAGAGACTTCTGCCTGAGCGAAGAGTGGGCGCCCGCGTCGGCTCGATCCTCGTAGCCGTGAGTCCCTTGCTCCTCGGCCTGGCGGCCGGATACATGAGCCACGCGACCATGGCGGCGCTCGCGGCGCTGGCGATGTACTGTGCGCTGCGGGCCGATGACGGTGCCTGGGGTTGGGCCGTGGCGACCGGGGCGGCCGTGGGGTGGATGGTGATCACCAGACCGCTGACCGGCCTGATCATCGGTGTCGTGGTCACCATTGGCGTGTGGTCGCGCGGCATTAGAACGGGAGGGAGCCGCGCTCTCCTGTCGCGGGCCGCCGCCCTAGTGGCGGGGGGGCTCCCGTTCGCCATCGGATTCGGCGCGTTCAACCGCCACTTCTTCGGGAGCCCGTTCCGGCTGGGGTACGAAGCCGCGGCCGGGCCGAACCATGGCCTGGGGTTCCACCTCGATCCGTGGGGAAGGCCTTACGGTGTGGCCGATGGCCTGGGTTACACGTCCGCGGAGCTCGTCGCGTTAGGCCGCGATCTGCTCGGCACTCCGGTCCCCGTGGTCGCGCTCGTCGGGGGCTACCTCCTGATCGCGCGTCGGCTGAGCCGCGGTGAGCGGATCCTCCTCGCCTGGGCCGGGCTCCCCGTCGTGGCGAGCGCGCTGTACTGGCACCACGACCTCGTGTTCGGTCCTCGCATGCTGGGAGAGGCGGCTCCCGCCTGGTGTCTGCTCGCCGTGCTTGCCGGGATCGGTCTGGTGGACTCCATGCGGAGAGCCGGAGGCCGCGTGGCGTGGGCTTCGGAGGCCATGTCCGTGGCGCTCCTGCTCGCACTCGTGTACGGAGTCGCATACGGCGGGGTAACTCGGCTGCGGCGGTTCGCCTCACGCGTGGGCCCGGAGCCGGTCAGCCAGGTCGTCGCCCCGGCGCTCGGCTTCGTGCACGAACCGTGGAGCGACCGGGTGGGGGGACGTCTTGCCGCCCGAGGTCTTCGACTGGACAGCGTCCGGGTTCTTCTGTCCCGCTACCCGCCGTGTGTGCTGCAGTCGGAACTGGACCGCTTGCCCGTATCGGAGAGCTTGGAGACGTGTCGTCGCGAGGAGGCCGCGGACACCCGAGGTGTCGTCGGTCTGAGTGGGTTCTTGTGGCGGGGTGACCTGCCGGGGCTGCCGGGCGCCGGGGTCCTGTGGGCGAGAGACCTCGGTCCCCAGTTGAACGCGCGACTCATCGAGCGCTACCCGGATCGTGTGCCGCTCGTACTGCTTCCGCCGGGTGCAGAGACGGCTCCGGGCAGCGAGTGGCCGCTCGTTCCGTACGAAGAGGGTATGGCGGCCCTGTGGGCAGAGCCGAGAGAGGGGGGCGCCGCGCGCTGAGCGGCTTTTCCCGGGCCACCGTCGTTCTTCGGTGGCCCCCTGCCGGTGCTAGGGCGCGTCGCCGGAGAACGCCGCGTCGAATGCCGTATCGGAGGGCGGGAACGCGAGCTCTCGAACGCGCCGGCAGGCCTCGGCCGCACCGTGCTCACGGTCCATCCCGGTGTCCTCCCACTCGACGGACAACGGGCCGTCGTACCCGATCCGGTCGAGGGCTCGGATGATCTCCTCGAACCGGATCCGCCCCCGCCCGATCGAGCGAAAGTCCCACCCGCGGTCGCGGTGCCCGAACTCGAGGTGACCGCCGAACACGCCGGACCGCCCCGCCGACGCGGACCACCACACATCCTTCATGTGGACGTGGTATATGCGATCTGCGAACTCGTGCATGAAGCGGACGTAGTCCACGTTCTGGTACGCGAGGTGGCTGGGGTCGTAGTTGAACCCGAACGCCGGTCGCCTCCCGACGGCCACGAGCGCCCGTTCCGCCGATGCGAAGTCGAACGCGATCTCGGTCGGGTGGACCTCGAGCGCGAAGCGGACGCCTTCTTCATCGAACGCGTCCAGGATCGGATTCCAGCGATCGGCGAAATCCCCATACCCTGCCTCTATGAACCCCGGGGGGTGTGGTGGAAACGCATACGCGGCCGCCCAGATAGAGCTCCCCGTGAACCCATTGACCACATCCACTCCGAGCCGAGCTGCCGCCCGCGCGGTTTGCCCCATCTCGTCGGCCGCCCGCTGCCGGACACCCTCGGGGTCGCCGTCACCCCAGACGTGGTCGGGAAGGATCGCTCGGTGCCGGGCGTCGATCGGATCACACACCGCCTGCCCGACGAGGTGATTGCTGATCGCGAACACCTGTAGCCCGTGTCGCTCTAGCAGAGCACGGAGATCCGGTGCGTATCCGTCTTCTTGCAGGGCCCGGCGGACATCGAAATGATCGCCCCAGCACGCGAGCTCGAGACCGTCATACCCCCACTCGGCCGCCTTCGCCGCCAGCTCGCCCAGCGAAAGGTCGGCCCATTGACCGGTGAACAGGGTGATGGGTCGCGCCATGTCAGCCCCCTGGCGGTGTGTAGCTCGCCTCGACCCAACCACCGGCACGTGCGCTCTCGACAGCGCGGTGGACAAAGAACACGCCCCGCGCGCCATCCTGTACGGTGGGGAAGTCCAGGTCGTGAGGTGTGGGTCCGGTACCCGCCGCGTGCGCGGCCATCGCGCCCGCCGCATTGCGATAGATATTGGCGAAGGCCTCGATGAATCCCTCGGGGTGTCCGGGTGGCAGCCTCGTGGCGGCGGCGGCCACCGGGGCCAGATACGCACCGCCACGCCGGTGGACTTCCGCCGGCCGATCGGCGTATTGGATTCGAAGCGTGTCGGGGGACTCCTGCCGCCAGTGGAGCGAGGCCTCGCTCCCGTGCACGCTCAGGCGGAGGTCGTTCTCCTTTCCGACGGCGATCTGAGAGACGCTCATGACCCCTCGCGCGCCTCCGTGATAGCGAAGAAGCAGGTTCGCGTCGTCGTCCAGGGCTCTCCCCTCCACGAACGCGCTCACCTCCGCGCACAAGCTTTCCAACTCGAGACCGGTGACGTAGCTGACGAGGTTCTCCGCGTGCGTGCCGATATCTCCCAGCGCGCCCCCGATCCCGGCCCGGGCCGGGTCGGTGCGCCACTCGGCCTGTTTGTGGCCGGTGTCCTCGAGGCGCGTCGCGAGCCAGCCCTGCGAATAGTCCACGACGACCTTACGCAGCTCGCCGAGCCTCCCCTGTCCCACCAGGGCGCGCGCCTGCTTGACCAGCGGGTATCCCGTGTAGTTGTGGGTCAGCGCGAATACCGCACCCCGATCCTCCACGAGCCGGCACAGCGCCTCCGCCTCCTCGACGGTCGTGCACAGGGGCTTGTCGCACACTACGTGAAAGCCCGCGTCCAGGAAGAGGCGCGCCACCTCGTAGTGCAGGTGATTCGGCGTGACGATGGAGACGAAGTCGATCCGGCGGCTGGCCGGCAGCGCGGCCTCGTGCGCCGCCATGTCGTGGAAAGAGGCGTAGGTGCGCTCCGAATCCAGACCGAGGAGCTCCCCCTGGTGCGAGGAGCGCGCCTCGTCGGCCGAGAACGCGCCGGCGACGAGCTGAATCTCCCCGTCGAGGGCGGCGGCCTGTCGGTGGACCTCCCCGATGAAGGCGCCGGGTCCCCCCCCGACCATCCCGAACCGTAACGGGCGGCTCACCCCGACTCGCCTTTCGCCGCGCCGATCCGGACGGGGCGGTGGACATCGCTGGTCGTCATTGCGGGTCCGGCACCAGACGTCGCAGTCACGGATCAGCTCTCCAGTGGAGGGTGGCAGGCGACCGGTTAAAGAGCGCGGCCGCCGTCGGGAGAATGCCCGCGAGGCTGAAAGCCGGCAAGCGCCTCATGTCCCAAGAGGGTCACTGGGAGACTCCAGCCAGCCGTCTCACGAGCGCCGCACTCGAGCCGCGAGCGACCGAGCGCGCTCTGCCAGCTCGGGTGATTCGAGGCGGTCGCACATGGCCGGGAACGAGGCTCGGGGTCCCCGCCACTCCAGGCTGTCCACATCGGGGCTCACCGGCGCGTCACGGACGAGCGTGGCGAGTACCCGAAACAGAAGCGCGTGCTCGAGGTCCGCCGCGAACGTGCGGGCGAGGCCGACCGCGCCTCTTACGGACACATCCCAAAGGGAGCCGTCGAGCGGAATGTCCTCCAGGTGACCGTAGCGAGCCAGCACGGCGGACGCTGACTTCGCGCCCCAGCCACGTAGTCCGGGAAACCCGTCGGCGCTGTCACCGACGAGCGCCAGGTAGTCCGGGATGGACTCGGGTGACACCCCGAACTTGTCGATCACGCCCGACGCGTCGCGCAGCTGCCGTCGGCGTCGATCGAACTGAACCACGCGCCCATCCCGAACACACTGCGCGAGATCCTTGTCCGGGGTGCAGATGAGTACGCGGCGCACACGCGGGTCGGCCGCGGCGACTCGAGCCCCCGATGCGAGCGCGTCGTCGGCTTCGAAATCGGTCATAGCCCACACGACGATGCCCGCCGAGACGAGCGCCTCCTCGAGCAGTCCGAATTGCGATCGAAGCTCGGGGTCGATCCCCGACCCGTCCTTGTAGCCGGGCCACCGCTCGTTCCGGAACGACTCGATCACGTGATCGGTGGCCACCGCCACGTGCGTCGCACCGTCGGCGAGGAGGGCCAACACCGAGCCCGCTACCCCGGCTGCGGCCGCGACCTCCTCTCCGAGCGCGTTTTGCCGACCGGG
>JBDHHV010000169.1:0-11253 GCA_039589195.1 Gemmatimonadota bacterium
GATCGAGCTCGAAGCCCTGATCGCTCCCACGGAGGACCGCCGGCTTCCGGTATCTGATAGTTGGCAGCATGTGTGTTTCTCTCCCTCATTCGATGATCGTTTATGCCTTGTCTCTTCCACCGCTCGCCGCGGGTCAAAGACGTACGCCGAACGACAGGGGCAAGGGCCATACCGGAAGTAGTGCGCATCGTCATGCCACAAATGCAGTTACGATCCACGTGCACTGCTAGACCGACAGATCGATCTGCACCTGAGGCGGCGCCGGAACGGCAGCGCGCCGTGGTGGCACACTAGGTCTGCTAAGCCGGCATACGTCGGGCGGGGCCGCAGGGGCGCGTGGATGTGAAAGAGGCCGGGACGGTTGATCACCGCCCCGGCCTCGCGTGCTGTAAACCACCCCCCGAAGTCCGGGGGCCCCGGAAAACCTAGAAGAGGAACCTCACACCCAACTGCACCCTGCGCGTGTCACCCAGACCGCTCCGCAGCGTTCCGTCGAAGTTGAACAGGAGCGAGCCGGTCGCGGCGTCGAGGAAGTTGTCCGCGTTCGTGAGATTGAACACTTCGAGGATCGGCTCGATCCTCCCGTTGCCAATCGGGAACGCTCGAGAGATCCGAAGGTCCCAAGTGAAGAAGGCGTTGTCCTTCCGTAGCGTGTTCCGCAGTAGGACCGATCCGTCCGCGCAGATCCGGTCCGCCGGCTCGGCGGCCCGGGTGCCCGGCGAACCGCAACTCTCCGAAACCGGCTGCGCCGACGCATAGCGGAGAATGTTGTTGAAGATCACGTCGCCCGGGAGGTCGAAGAGGAAATACCCGTTGAACCTGTGCCGTTGATCGCGGTCGGACCAGTTGTACTCGCGATCCAGCATGTTCGCCAGCGCGTACTTGTACACGAACGGGTCGCGCTCGTTGTCATCATCAGACTTGTCCCACGAGAGCGTGTAGTTCGCCTCGTAGGTGAGCGCCCCGTCCAGCGCGCGGCGGCCCTTGACCCCGAAGGTCACGCCGTTGTACCGCGAGCGCGCCGAGCTCTCGGTCGTGATCAGGTTCCCGATCCCGTTGCCACCGGGGAGTGACCCCTCTCCGAACGGGTCGCCGAGCTCCGGAGCCGTGCGATCGACGAACCGGAACAGGTTCTCGGTGCGCGCGTGCGTGTAGCTCAGGTTCGCAGCGAACTCGTTGGAGAACAGGTGCTCGAACCCACCGCTGAACGACCATGTGCGCGGGAGCTGTAGGCCCTTGTCCGCCACGGAGATGTCCGGTGTGAACGGCGCCGCACCTGCCGGATCGATCAGCTCCGTGTATTCGGGCGGCGTCGGGAGGAAGCCCTTTCCGCCGGTGAAGCTGTTCCGGAAGATGAGCTGCTGGAATGCGGCGTTTGTCGTCCGGTGCTGCGCGAACACCAGCATCGGGATGCGCGCGTAGTACGAGCCGGCGTTCAAGCGCAAGACGTTGCGGCCGTCATTCTGCATGTCCCACGCCAGCCCGAACCGGGGCTGCCAGTTGTTGAGGTCGTCCGGAATGGTGCCGTCGGACGGGAACCCGGTTTGGCCGATGAACGGGGCGTAGAACGTATCGGAAGGGTCGATGAACTGGTCGGGGTGCCAGGTCCCCTCCCACCGCAGACCGAGATTCAGCGTCACGTTCTCGACCGGCTTCCAGGTGTCCTGGATGAAGAAAGCCAGCTCGTTCACGTTCGCTTTCTGGCGACCGAGCTCCTCCGGTGAGAACGGAGGGACGGTGGCGGACTGCAGGTAGAGGAGGAGCGGCCCCCAGTCATCTTCGACGTCGCCGCAATCCACGCCAATCCCCGACGCTCCCACGTTCGGGCCACCGATGCACTCCACCCAGTCAGGCCCTTGCGTCACGTAGTTGATGAACCCGTCGACGCTCGAGAATATGTAGCGCGCCGCCGTGAACCCGACGAACTGCTGCTCGAACTCGGTTCGGTTCCACTCGGCACCGACCTTGAACAGATGGTCGCCCGCCAGGAACGACACGTTGTCGAGGAGCTGGAGCCGCTTGTCGACCCCGGGATCGATCGGGAGGAAGAACGGGAGACCGATCCGGAACCCATCCCCAAAGTCCATTCCCGTGTCCGGGAAGGGCTGACCTCCGATGTCGCCAAACGCGGGTTGCGGCGGGGTCGGAGCCCCTGGGACAACGGGTCCCTCGTAGAAACGCGGTCGGTCCTCGCGCGCCCACTGGAAACGGAACTCGTTCGAGACCGTGTTCGAGAGCTGGGAGGAGAGGGCGCCGTTGACGGCGTGCGAGAAGGATTGCTCGATTCCGTTCGAGCTGGCCCCCCACGCGTCCGCATCGAAGGTTCCGTTTCTCTGCTCCGACCACGCGTAGTTGTACTTCAGAGACAACTTGTGCCTGTCGGAGAGGTTGAAATCCAGCTTCGCGATCAGCGCCTTGTTGTCGTTGGTGCGCTCGATCGGTCCGAACTCGTTGTCGAACACGCCGGGCCACTGCGTTTGTATGAAGCTCTCCAGCTTCTCCAGCTCGGCCACGTTGCCCACGGTAGCTGCCCGATTGAACTGCTTCGTCTCGTTCTGCTCCTGCTGGTCGTAGGCCAGGAAGAAGAACGCCTTGTCGCGCACGATCGGGCCACCCAGTGTGAAACCGAACTGGCTGCGCGTGAAGTCGGGCTTCCCGCCGCCCCGGTTGGCCGGGAACTCAGAGGATAGTCCATCGAATTGCCCGAAGTAATGCGCCGAGCCCTCGAACTCGTTCGTGCCGGACTTGGTCAGCACGTTCACGAACCCGCCGGATGAACGGCCGTACTCCGCCGTCGCCCCCTGGCTCACGACCACCATCTCCTCGATCGCGTCCTGGTTGAAGGTGAAGGCGGGTCGCTGGCCTCCACGCTGCTCGCCGAAGAACGGGTTGTTGAAGTCGGCCCCGTCCACGATGACGTTGTTGAAGATCCCGCGCTGACCGCTGATCGACAGCTCTTCCCCATCGGGTCCCTGCACGATCGCGGCGCCCGGCGTCAACAGGGTGTAGTCGATGAAGTTGCGACCGTTGTTCGGCAGACCGTCGACGACCTCCTCCGCCAGCCGCTGGGAAGACGTCACGTCGGTGGGATCGACGAGCACCGCCTCCCCGGTCACCGTGATCTCGGACAGCGCGACAGGCTGAAACTGCAGAACCAGGTTCACCGCCTCGCCCAGGCGGACGATCACATCCTGGTTCTGGATGTCGCCGAATTGTCCCATGGCGCGAACCGTGACGTCGTAGCTGCCCACGGGCAGCAGCGTGGCCACGAAGACGCCTGAGTTGTTGGTGGCGTACTGACGGATGAGCCCCGTCTGGTCGTGACGGATCATGACCTCGGCGGCCGCGACCGGGCTTCCGGTCGGATCGACGACGCGCCCCCGAATCACGCCAGTGGTCGCCTGCTCCTGCGCGAGGAGCTCCGCCGTTCCGGCGAGACCGAGGGCGAGAAGCGCGACGAGTGCCGGGAGGGGGGAGGAGAACTTGAAGCGGCGTGCACGGAATCCGAAGCCCATTTTCGACTCCTTCCTGGGAACCGTTCTGATCGATCCAAGGGTGCTTGCGACGCTCGACCCGCAGCCGGGGGGCTGGGTCCGTCGCCGATTTGACCAGAGTATGTGGGGCGCACGTCGGCGGCAACGGGTGCCGCATCTCCTTACACCGGTCTCCGATTACGCCGGCTCGATCGTCTCCCGTTATGCCGGCTCGATCGTCTCCGCGAGCGACCCGATCACCTTCAGGACATCGTGGGGTGTGTCGGCCACGTAATCCGGGGCGATAGGCCAGGGGCCGTCCGGAACCGCCGTGCCGTACATGGCGCCGATTGCCAGCACGCGCGCGGTGGCACCACGCTCGGAGAGGACCGCGTTGGCGTTCGCGGCGCACTCGGCGTCCACGGGGTGATCCCCGACGTAGATGACGGTCGCGGCGTCGACGGCGTCGAACTCCTCCATGCAGTGGAGCAGCCCGTCCGGCGCGGGCTTTTGCCGGTTGTATTGCACCTCCTCACACCCGATCACCAGCTCGAATGCCCCGATCAGGTCCGCCGCCTGCAACCCTTCGCGGATGTTGCCCCGCGTGTTCATCGAGACGATCGCCTGCGGGAGGTGCTCGAGCGCGCGCACCACGGAGACGACCCCCGTGACCTCGACCTGCTCGGGCTCGAGGCCGAACTCCACAGTGTACAGAGTCTGCCAATTCTGAGTGTGGTGAATCACCTCGTCGTAAGCGGCCAGCGAGCGGAGGGGGGCGAACTCATCCGGGGATCGGTCGGTCACGCTCTCGATAATCCGGCGCGTCACGCTGAGGTTCTTGGCGCGCGTGTCCACGAGGGTATTGTCGAAGTCCCACACGACGGCGCGGACCGGTCCTGTGCTCATGGGCTAGCGGGACTCCTCCTCGGCGGCGTACCAGCGTTCATCCGGACTCGCGGGCCGTGCCTGCTCCGGCCCCAGGTTGGCGTCGGTGATCGCGGCTTCGATGAAGTTCTCGGGTGGGATCGGGCTCCCCGCGAGACGACGCAGCATGGCCAGCTGCCCCGCGTGCGTCATCACATCGGCAAACGGACCCTGGAGCAACCGCTCCGGCGTCGTGCCGCGCAGGGGTGTGCCCTGCGCCAGATGGGTCCCGAGGTCCTCGAGCATTTCGTGGAAGCGCTCGACCTCTTCCGCCAGGGTCGGCTTCGCGGAAGGCCGATACGCCCCACCGACGAAGTGCGTGCGTGCATACCCCAGCACGCTGGTCATGTGGAAGAGAACCTCGTGCGGCGTCCGGACCCCGGGGGCCACGCGATGGGTCGCGTACGTGGCGGGCGCGTCGCGTAGCGCTTTCTGCGTCCGATACGCGATCGCCGCAAGGAAGTGTTTGAGTAGCTGCCGTTTGTCGTCCACGCCCACCACTCCTGTGACACCATGCCTGAATCGGGCCGGATCCGCGTGCGATCATAGCATGGGATCGGTCGGGCCGGCCAACCGCGCCCGGACCGGAGCCGTCTAGACGCGGTCGTCTGCGGCAGGTGCTCTCGACTCGTGCTACTTGGTCTGTGGGACGATCAGTCGCGTGGAGGGCGCGCCCACTGGCCCGCGCTTTCGCCGCGCGCCAGCCGGTCGGGTGCTGGCGGCCCGGGCGAGATCGCCTGCCGGGCGAAGTGCTGCACCTCGCTCAGCGTCCACCAGCACCAGGTGGCGCCGTCGACCGACACGACGATGAACGGGTGACGGAGACGCTCCGCCGTCGCGATGTCCGTGTCGGACAGAACGCACAGCCACCGGGCACGCCGTTCGGGATCGTCGAGCAGCCCGTCGGCGACCTGACGGACACCGCCCGATCCCAGCTCGGCGGGGTGGTTGTGCCACGAGGCGAGCGTGTTGCGCGGGCATGCGTCGAACGACGAGCGCGTCGGAGTGGAGAGTCGCGGCGTCGGCATGACGAAATCGGTCACATAGGCCGTGTCGCCTGCGTGGCTCCCCGTCAGGCAAAGCACGATTTCGTGGTGCAGACCCTCCGCGAGGGTCTGGATCTTGGCGAGGAGATCGGGCTCGAGGACGAGCTCCATAGGGCGTCCGGCCTCGGCACCGCCGAAGCGTGACACGACCAGGAGGAAACCGGCCACCAGGCCGGCGTTCCGGGCGAAGCGGTGGGGGGCAGGCGAGCGCGTACGTGAGACGCGGCGTCGAACTACGCGCCTGTTTGTGGTTGTCCCGTGTCCTCGGCTCTCCTCCACCGCCCCTCCCGACCAACCGTCCGAGCCAGTGCTCGTGATCGGATATGGTCGGCAGGAAACGGGCCGGGTCCGTGGCACGGCCGATCCGTCGACTGGCCACATCGGAGGAGCGCAACCTGTTGTCCCGGTAGGCGATATGAAGTCGGCCGCTCAGCCGGTCCCACGTGTCTGCAAAGCGCGCACGCGGAGAACGCGACACACCCGAGCAATCTGCCGTGCCGCGCGCGACACGCGAAGGCCGCGAGGTGACTACCGCGCCCGCGACAGCCGCAGTCCGCGCGAATCCGGCGTCAGCGCGCGGCCAGCCCTCCTAGATAGAAGGAAGTACCCATGAGAAAACGGATCTCGTGCGCCGCGTCGAAGGCATCGGCCTCGAACGCGCGCAGGTAGTCCACCTCGAAGCGCATTCCCACCGCACGTCGAATCGGAACCTTCACCCCCAGCCCGCCAAGCGCGAACCCTCGCCCGAAGGTGTCATCGTCGACATGGACGAAGCGCCCCCCCCGCCGACAATAAGGAACGCGCGCGCGCGTGAGGCGTTTCCGGTGAAATGGTAGGAGACCGAGGCCTCGCCGCTTCCGGCCGACGCGGTCGCGCCTGAAAAATTGATGAGGCTGAAGCCGAGCCCGAGCTCGACGAGCGTCCGGTCGCTCACATAGTTGCCGAAACGGAAACGGCCGAAGGGTACGTCGACGGTGGTCGTGTTGTCACCGTCGTCCGGGATCGAGATCTGAACCGCGGCATCGATCCCCATCTCGACGTCGGGGGATTGCGCTCCGGCCGTTTCGACCGTGGCCACCAGCATCAGGACAGGGATGCACGACGCTAAAATCGCTCGTGATCTCACCGTAGCCTCTCCTTCCGGTCCAGGTGCCATTCAGTTCGCGGCGTGCAAGGTACGAAGCCATCAGTCCGAGAGCATCGGGCACGAAGCGGACCTGGCCCAGCATGGGTCGGGCGCCCATGTTTGGTGGTCTTCGTAATCCGTCGACGCATCTGTCGTCTCCGTCAGTGTATCGACGCCCCATGTCTTATTGCGTAGGAGGTACCAGTGCCTCGTTCTCTCCGCATCACCCGTTGGTACGCGGCATCTTCGGCTCGTCGTGCCGCCCTGGCACTCATTGCCATGACGGCGATCGGCACCCTTCCGCAGCCTGGCCAGGCCCAGGCCCAGGATGCACGCCTGGAGCTGACCACATCCTCGGACGCCGCCAAGGAACACTTCTGGGCGGGAATCCACGACGCGCAGAACGTTTATCCCGCCCGTGCCGCCATGCACTTCGAGCAAGCTCTGGAGGCCGATCCCGATCTGGGGCTCGCGATCGTGTTCCACGGCTTCGTCAAGCCCGGGCTGACCGGCGCTCAGCGACAGGCGAGAATCGGAGAAGGTCTCGCCGCTATGAGCGGAGCTTCGAGCAACGAGATCCTCGTCGGGATCGCGGTCCGGGAATGGGCTTCGGGGAACGCGCCGATCGCGAGCAGACTGCTCGAGACCGCGAGCGCGTTGATGCCGGGCGACCCCTACGTCGCGAGCTACGCAACCCAACTCGCCGGGGCCCGGGGCGACCAGACGGACGTGATCACGCGCCTGCAGAACCTGTCCACGGCCTTCCCAGAGCTCGCCGCACCTCACAACAACATCGCGTATACGCAATGGGCGCGTGGGAACCAGGCTGCGGCAATGGCATCCGTAAGGAAGTACGTGGAGATGGAGCCCAACCACCCGAACCCACGCGACTCGTACGCCGAGTTGCTGCAATGGGGAGGCCATTACCGGCAGGCGATGGACGAATACACGAAGGCGGCCGAACTGGACCCGGGCTTCAATCAGGCCTACCTCGGGGCGGCAGAGGTCCTGTACCTCGTCGGGGCCGTGGAGGCCGCGAGGGAGCAGATCGCCCTCGGTATCGAGCACGCGCCTAGTCCCGCCGGGCGGGTCACCGCTATGCGGGCGATGGCGAACACCTACATGCTGGACGGCGATCGCGACAACTCGATGGGACACCTCGAGCAGGCGATTGCCGCAGCCGAGGCGGCCGGGTTGAGTGGCCCTGGAGCCTTCTCGCACCAGCAAGCCGCGTTGACCAACGCCGCGATAGGTGATGGACGTTTCATCGAAGAGCACCTGGCGCAGGCAGGGGAGCTTGGCAGCCCATCGAGTCCCGTTCAGCTCGGAGTGACGGGGCTCGCGTACGCCGCTGCAGGCGATGGCGAAAGGGCCCGTGAGGCCTCCGCGGCGCTCGTCGAGGCGACGCAAGCACCTTTCTGGCAGAACATCTCGCATGCCATCAACGCGATGGTGCACCTGCAGGACGGGCAAACCGAGATGGCGCTGGAGGAGCTCAACCAGGCGAATCCGAACGACCCCATCGTGCAGGCGCTGCTGGCGGAGTGCTACGAGAACATGAATCTGCCGATGGCGGCCGCGGCCCAGCGCGAGAACGTGACCGGCAACCGCCAGATCAACCTGGCCAACCCGTTCTGGGCCTTCGGTGTGGCAAGAGCCGGGGGGCGCTGAGCTTCAGGATCTACGATCGAGACACGCCCTGGTCGTATCCGGTGCTGGAGTAGGCACCGGCCGGCTCCGCTCAAACGTCGGAGGCGTGAAAGAGCCCCGGGTTCCCGGGGCTCTTCTGCGCCGCTCTGTCGCACGTCGTCAGTAGACCCTCCGGCCTTTTGCCGACACCAGTCCTCTCCTCCCTCCCCTTGTTTCGCAGCATCAGATCCATTTGCAGCAGAGCGAATCCGCCTTGCCCTTGATGAACTTCGAGAGCCGCAGCACCACCGTGATCTCCCGATCCGTTACCCCGAGCGCGCGGGCTCGCGCGGCGTGCCGCTCCAGGATCTGCTCGCAGTTCACGGCGTGTGCTGCGGCGACAGACACGAGCTCGTCGATCCGGGTCCTGCCGTCTTCGTCTGCGGTTTCCTCCCCCTCCCCTGGCTCCACCTCCGCTCGGAGCCCGAGGAGCTTCTGCCCGAGCACCTTGAGAGTGTGGCGCTCCATGACCCTGTTTGCTCTATTGCGGGTGGCGACCGCGTCCGATGCCGCCCGTGCGATCTCCTCTTCCGTGGCGCCGGCCTTGCGGGCATCCTTCACGTGCACCTCCGTGCACAGCTGGCATCCGGACGCGATTGACGCGCCGATCGATACCAGTTCCCTCTCCTTCTCGGTCAGCGACATGGGCACCTCAGCCGGGCGTGCCGCCCGGATAGGAATATTCGGCATCCGAGTAGTGAATGTGGATCTGACGGCGATCGAATGCGCACGGCATCCGGGGCTCACCCTCACCCGTACCAGGGCTTTTCGTCCGGCTCGACCTGCAAGCCGTCCAGCAACTTGTTGAACCCCGCGAACAGATCCACGACCGACATGAGCTCGACGATCGCTTCATCATCCAGCCCGAGCTTCCGCACCGCGGAAGTGTGTACCTCGATTCAGTAGCGACACCCACTCACGGCGGAAACCGACACCGCGATGATCTCGCGAGTCAGACGGTCGAGTCTGCCGGGCTCCGTCATGACCGCCTTCACCTTGTTCCAGTTTGCCTCCAGGAACGCGGGCTTTGGGGCCATGGCCCGATACATGTTGGGCACGAAATCGATGCCCAGCGTCTCTCTGATATCCCGGTAAACCTCCCGGACGGTGCCGGTTGCTTCCTCTTCCGGTATCAGTTTGATGGAGGCCATTTCATCCTCTGGCTTGAGTGAGGCGGTGGCTGGTTGGCACCCCCGCCGTGACACGCGGGCGTCGCAGGATCATGGCAACGCGGACCACTCGGGACCCTCTGACCGGCGGGTAGGTCCTACTGCTTGACAATCCCATACTAGTCCAGAGACCCCGTGGCTGTCGGTCGGGAAATCCCCCCGGTCGGGTGTGGGGAGATTGAGGGCACAGCCGATCCGCCCCATGTGCGAAGGGGTTCGGCATCCCCTCAGGTTACGGGGAGGCGTGCCCTGAGCGTGGTCTCACAAATCTGTGCCCATCCACGTGCCGGAGCGCGTGGGGAGCCCACCTAAGTCGTAATGGGCCCGGCAGGACTCGAGGCAAAACCAAGCGAGGACGCGAAAGCGCCCGCAGCTTCCACCTGCGACCTTGGGATTATGAGTTCAGGCAGCGCCTTAACGCGACGTTCCGCGCAGAGCGATGACGGCGGGAGTCAGTAAACCCACACCCCATCCTGCTTCTGGCCGGCCTGGTCCGCAGCGTCGCCGCCCAGAATCATCACATGCGCCGTACCGCTGGCGTCCACGAAGCTCACGGCGGCATGATCGAAGAGGTTCGCGCCACCGTTCTTCTTGATGCTGTTCTGGTTGTTCGCCCCGTTGAACCCCGCGACTTCGCAGTCGGCGTCGATCTGGGAGAACATGTTCTCGCTGGAGCCGAAGTTGCCGATCCCTTCGTAGAGACCGGCGGTGTTCAGCATGCCGCCGCCGGCGATCACGGATGTGTGGCTCCGGCGCGCCTTCACCGTCTTCGTGTCGTCGAGTGTCCAGCCGGCCGCGGATATCTCCCGGCTTCTCAGGTCGATCCTTGCCCGATGGATCACGTCGTAACGGGCCGACGTGAGCGCCGGATCGCCAGGGCTCACAGCCAGGTTGTCCCCTCCTACTACGTGGAGGCAGTTGCCGATCAGGGTGACAGCGTGTCGTGCGCGAACGCTGGGCAGCGAGGTCAGTTGCTCCCACGTCCCCAGGTTTCCGAGCGTGTCGACCGCGGCCCGGTGAACCGAGGCAGATGGCGCGTCGCCGGTCGTCGCCCCGCCGACGATGTAGATGCGACTCTGAAAGATCACGGCCTTCTGCGAGTGAAGGGGCTCGGGGAGCGCACCAATCTCGATCCAGCTCCCCACCGTCCCGTCGCTCATGAGTGGCGCCCGATAGATGGTGGCGAGTGGGACGTCGCCGGTGGACGCGACTCCACCCAGCACGTAGATCCAGCCGTCACCGTTCACGCGAGAGTTGAACGGGGTGGCCGCCAGTACAGCGTGGTAGGCCCGTCCGGCCGGAAGGCCGGCGGTGGCGTCCCATGCGGCGACCGTCCCGTCGGAACCGACCGCCCCGAACCACACGTTCGTGCCGCCGCTGCCCGCTCCATCGGCGCCCCCGACCACGTAGACGCGCTGCAGGTCCTGGCCGGAGCCGTCTTCTGCCAGGAGAAAGAGCGCGGCATGCCCGCTCACGGGCGCCGGGAGAGACGTCGTCTGTCGCCAGTCCACCACCGACGGGCTGAACGTCGCTTCCTGGGTGACCGTGAAGCTGATCGGGTCGCTCGTCCCGGTCGCGGTTTGTACGATCACGTCGCCCGTGGCCGCGCCCGAGGGCACGGTGGTCAGGATGAAGGTGTCCGTCCAATCGTCCTCGGTCGTGATCGCGGCGGGCACCGTGCCCCCCGCACCATCCGAGAACAGAACCTGCCCCGTCCCCCGCAGGTCGCCGAAGGCCTCGCCTTCGAGCACGACGGTGCTGCCGAGGTTGCCCGATGGCCGGGTCGCCCCGTTCATGAATGCCAGGTCGGGAGCCACGGCGGTGAA
>JBDHHV010000170.1:0-11049 GCA_039589195.1 Gemmatimonadota bacterium
GGCCTCCGAGACGATCAGATCGCCACGCTGGTTGAACGCGAAACCGAACGGCGTCTGACCCGCCGACGCGTACGACTGAGGAGCCGCGGGTAGATCGTCAGCATCCAGCACATAAGTCGTGATCGTGTTGGTGGCCTTCTCTGTTACCACCAGCACGTCACCGCGCGGCGTGAAGCCGATCTGTGCGGGGGCCGTGGAAGCGGCGCTCAACGGGCGTGTCGATCCGGCCAGCGGCGTGAGACTGCCGTCCGTGCCCAGTCGCAACCCGCTGACGCTGTTCGGACTGCCGGCGTTGAGCACGTACACCAAATCTCGGTGGAGCGCGACACTGACGGGTCGGTCGCCCCCGCTCGACGCCACATCCGTCAACCGGAGGCCCCCGGGCTCGATGGCAAACACGGACACGTCGTCCGTGCCCGGATTTACGACCAGGAGCCAGCGTCCGTTAGCTGAGCGCACCACGCCTTCCTGATTCCCCAGTCCGCCGCCGGTGCCGTACCCTCCCGTCGGTACGTTGGTATCATACGTGAGGCCGCCATCTGGACCACGCCGGTACACGATGACTTCGTTCGGGCCCGCAGCGTTGCTCATGAGATAGACTGCGCCGGCCGCTGTCTGCGCCGAGCTCGCCCGGGAAAAGGAGCCACTTAACTCTCCCGCGTCTCGCGACGTGGGATTCGTGGTCTCAGAACAGGCCGTGATGGCCATCACCGCCAGGACGAGACCGTGAGTGGCGGTTCTCATACGTCCCTCCTTCTTCGCACGTCAGGATCCCCGTTCGTTCGCACGTCAGGATCCTCGGCCACCGGCCACCGTGCCCGGTGGCATCTACGCACAGGGGTGGCAATGGCCATGCCGATTGGCGGGAAGATGGCATGCACGCGTAAGTGATGACGAAGTTGACGATTACGACGCCCCGCACCCGTGCCCAGCCGCACGTGTCCGTTTCAGGAAACGGGGCTGGAACAGTTTCATCGGGGATTGAAACATGCGGAGGGCCACGGCTCCAACCCCGCTTTAGATCACGGTGCGGAGCCGGCGGGATTTCTGGCCATCGACGCTCCCGCTTCCTCACCCGAGGCCGAGGGACCAGGGGTGGTTCAAGCGGCATCCGTGCTTCGAGGAGGATGTGCTTCCCGTGCTTCAGCAACGGGTGTCCTAGTTGGTCGCACCCACCGGTCCGCTCGGGTCACAGCTCGGTCGGGTCGACCCGCGCGTCGCTAGGGCTTCGCACCACGCTGGAGGGACCATACATTCCCCGCGTAGACGCCGACGCGGCCAGGTGGCGGCGCGAGGGCGCGGCAGCCATCGGCTCGCGGTCGGTTTCGCCGGTCCGTCTCGTGGCAAAGAGCACCGTTGTAACCGGGGGGTCGTTTAGATGGGCGCAGAGCCCTCAGGCTTCCAGGCCCTTCTCGCGGAGATCAAGCGTCGCCGCGTCGTCCGGATCGCTCTCATCTACGGCGCGGTGGCTTTCGGCGTGCTTCAGGGCGCGGACATCGTGGTCCCGGCGATGCAGCTACCGGACTGGGTGCTTAGCCTGCTGGTCGCCATCGCGCTCGTGGGTTTACCGATCACGATCGTGCTTTCCTGGGTCTACGACATCACCCCCGAGGGGATTGTCCGGACCGGCACCGACCCCACGGCCGCCGATCGTTCGACCAGCTGGTTGAGCTCAGGTACGGCCATCATCCTCGGGGGAGTCGCCGTCGCAATCACCGCCGGTTGGTGGCTCACGCGAGCGACCGGCGTGGCGGCCCCCGGAGCGGCTGAACGGGAGGCGATTCGGTCGATCGCCGTGCTGCCGTTCGCGAACGTCGGCGATAACCCCGAGGACCAGTACTTCTCGGACGGACTGGCGGATGAGTTACGCTCCCTCTTGGCTCGCGTCGGCGGGCTGGACGTGGCGCCTCGGGCGTCGTCGGTTGCCGCCCACGATCCAGCGGCCGAGCCATTCGCGATCGGCGAGGCCTTGAGCGTCGCGGCCGTTCTGAAGGGCACGGTGAACAAGGAGGGAGATCGGGTTCGCGTGTCCGCGCAACTGTCCTCGACCGAGCCCAACGCGGCGCACCTCTGGAACGCCGAATACGACCGACTGATCGACGACGTGTTCGACGTACAGGAAGAGATCGCCGAGTCCATCGTCGAGGCGCTTAGGTTGCAACTCCCGAACGACGGCTCGGAGGTTGGAGACGAGATTGTCACGACCAACTCGATGGCGTACGACAAGTACCTGTGGGGTCATTTCAACCTCAATCGGGACACCCCCGCCGGGGTAGCCGCGGCCATCGACAACTATCGAATGTCCATCGACCTCGACTCGACGTTCGCCCCGGCCTGGACAGGATTAGCCGAGTCCCACGCCCGGGCCCTCGAGTTCCCGCAGGCCCTCGATCCGAGCGAGGGGATCACGCAAGGGGTGATCGCCTCTGAGGAGGCGGTTCGCATCGATCCCGAGTCGGTCGACGCCCGCACGGCCCTAGGCCTGTTGCGCGCGCGCTCCTACGATTGGGCTGCGGCATCCGGCGAGCTGGAGCGAGCTGTTGAGCAAGGCCCGTCTTCGCCGGTTGCGCACATGCGGTATGCAGAGGTCCTCATGGCCACCGGGCAAAGCGATTTGGCTGTCGCGGAGATCCGGGCAGCCGAGCGGGCGGACATGCTCTCATGGCGCGTGAAGCTGAGTGCCGCTCGCATGCTGGCGGCCACGGGCAGGATAGACGACGCGATCCGGTCCACGCAGGAGGCATTGGCGCTTGCCTCCGAGAACACGCGCGTGTGGACGGAGATGGCCTTCCTCTTCCTCGCTGCCAGGCGATTCGAGGATGCCCTGGACACGTTCCAGGGGCTGGCCGAGCTGGTTCCGGCCGACCCGGCGCTCGTCGAGCGCTTCGTGGCCGCAGCGGAGGCATTCGCCGACGACGGAGTGCCGGTCGAGATTCCCGGAGAGCTCGAGATCTTCGCGGAGGGCAGGGCTGAGGTCTGGGCGATGTACCTCGCCGCGGCGGGTCAGGTGCCGGAGGCTCTGGAGGCTCTCCGGACCGCGATCGACAGGAACACGCCAGGGGTGACCACGGTGCTTCGCCTGCCCGCGCTCGCACCTGTCCGATCCGATCCCGGCTTCGCTGACCTGCTGGGAGCTATCGGCCTGACCGGGTAGGCGCCCGGCCCGATCCGATGGAGTAAGCGAACGGCGGTATCGCCCTGCCCCCAGCTCGGCAGCTCGAACCCGTTCCGAGCCAAGAAGCCCTTGGAAGCTCACTCCCCAGGCATGGGCGCGGGCACGAAAGGCCGGAGCGTGACCGGTCAGCGCCAATAGCTACCGGCTGTGGCGCCCTGCACGCCCCGGGGTCTCACGTGAGGTGTGACAGTTCGGTCAAATCAGGGGGACGGGAAGGCCGTAGATGCACGAAAGCCCGCATGTTTGAGGGCTTTCGGCCAATCGGGGCGGCTCAACCCTCGTCTTCCACCTCGACCCGCTCGACGCGGACCAAGTCGATGCCCAAATCCCACTTCACCTTCGCTCGGCCAAGTACGTTGATCGCCCGCGAGACCTGAGTTCCCCCACGTCGACCGCCTCTGGCCACGAGTCGGAACCCGCCCGCATACAGGCGCGTGTCGATCTCCCACTCCCGGACCTCATTGGAGGAAACGGCTCCGAGCACATACTCGGGGCGCGTTAGGGAAATCACCGAGACGATTACCGAGCCGGCCGGAACCAGATCGTTTCGGATCCGCACCCGTACCGTCTGCGTCTCATCCAGGTCACGTCCCTTCGTAGCGTCGATCGCGACGACCTCATCCGTCGTCTTGGCCTCTGTCTCCTGCGCCTGTGCGTCGGTCACGATCGCCAGTGCGACGAACGCCAACGCCAAGCCGGTCAGGCCTTGTGCCTTACTTCGCATCCCCTCTCCTCTCAGGACTGGACGCCCATCGTTGTTATGATCTCAACAATCGAGAGACGATGGGTATGCGTCGCGCGTCACGAAGGAGCTCCCACATGTGTCAGCGGCCGCTGCTCCCACTCGCGACCACCTGAACCCCACTCGTCTGGCGTAGAAACGTTAAGGTACGGACAACGCGGATTCGGCCCCATGGGCAGTGGATATTGAATGACCGGGGTGGGGATCGAACCCACGACCTACGGATTAAAAGGCACCTCCGAAACAGGCCAGCGCCGAAAAGGGCTACCCCTGCTCCATCACGATCCCGTCCAGCCGCGGGCTGAGGGGCCTAATCCTCGATCCAGAGGTCTTCGGCGTACCACACAGGGTCGCCGTGCCATGGACTGCTCAGCCCGCGCACCCGCCCCTGGCTGGCCCAGAAGTTGACGCTGCCGAACAGGTAGGTGACCGGCAAGTCGGCCTGAAAGTACGGCCACAGCTCGCGGTGGAGCGAGTCGAGCGCCAGCGGATTCAACGTCGCATCCATGGCGCGCACCAGCTCGGCCACTCGCTCGTTCCGGTATCCCAGGAAGGAATCCTCGCCGACCGTCCGGTCCAGCCCTGGATCCCACCAGAACAGAGCGGCATCGAAGCTACCGTCGCGAAGACGTTCCCAAACCACGCCGGGTCCTCCCCCGAGCGTCTGGATCTCCATCTGCATCCCGATGCGTCGTAACTGGTCCTGTACGAAAACGGCCGCCCGTCCGCCGTAGCCCTCCATAGCGAAGGCCGTGAACGACAGCGCCTCGCCCTCCCGCTCGCGGATCCCATCGCCGTCCTGGTCTCGCCAGCTAGCCTCGTCCAGCAGGCGTCGGGCGTCTGCCGGATCGTGCCGCAGCGGCTCGGGCAAATCACCCCACTGCCGATCCGTGAAGGGGACGTCGAAGGGGTGAAGGTCCGCCGGCAGGTTCATCAGTTCGTGCAGCGCGCGCCGGTCGATCGCGAGCGTGGCGGCCCGCCGGACTCGGGGGTCCCCGAGCGCGGCGTGCCGATGGTTCCAGAACACGGTCATCTTATGCCACGGGATGAGCTTGTAATGGAGCTGAAAGCGCGGGTCGGCGTTGATCTTCGGAACGTCGATCGGATTCACCGGAATCGCGTCCACATTGCCCGCGAGAAGTTCCAAAAGGCCGGACACATCAGAGCCGAACTTCAGGATGATCCTGTCGATGGCGGGCCTGCCCCTGAAGTAGTCGGGATTGGCCTCGAGCTCGGTCATCACCTTCGGGACGTGTCGAACGTATCGGTACGGGCCGTTTCCGACGGGCTGGATCCAGAAGTCCCAGTCGTAGAACGTGGCCGGGTCGAGGGCTTCCAGGACGTGCTTCGGGTAAAAGGTACGGTAGTCGTCCAGCGGGGTCCGCCGGTGGGAGCGCCACACGAGAGTCGAGTCGTCGAGCACCTCGATCTCGATGCCCGCCATGTACCCGACGTCCGGGCGACTCAGCAGTTGGACCGAGAAGGCGACGTCGTCCGCCGTCAGGGGGACCCCATCGTGCCACCGGATGTCCGTGTTCAGGTAGATGGTCCAGCTGCGGTGGTCCTCCGCCGGCTCGATGCTCCGCGCCAGACGTCCTTCCAGCTCCCCATCGGCCGTTTGCGCGAACATGGGCAGGAAGACGAGGAACTGGGGCGGCGTGTCGAAATTGGGCCCCATGACGCGTTCGTCTCCCTCGACCAGAATGGTAAGCGTACCTCGTTCCGTATCTGGTGAGGGGTCACGGTCATGGGGACCGCAGCCGAACATGCCGACCATCATCCCGCAGAGGGTGCCGGCAACCCAAGAGCGGAGAGCCTTACCGATCCCTCGCCCCACACGCAGCCGGCAGCTCACTCTCCCCTCTCGCGCCAGAGCATCAGCGCCACGAACCCGAAGACCAGAACGATCACCACGCTCGGCCACATTGGGACGACGGTCGCGTGGACGACGAATCCCCACCCGAAGATCAGCCGGAGCAGATGCCCCACCGCTATCAAACCGAGGATGAGCGCGGCGATTGTGGCATACGGTTTCATCGTTGACCTCCTTCACGGGGGTGCTTCGGTGCCCGGCACGCCCGCTTCGCCACGATTCTCCTGAAGGTGCGACCGGACAGCCCGCCACTAGCTGTCGGGGCGCAGCGTGTCCGGGTCGAACACCCAGCCGCCCTTGATCACTCGCCAGATGCTTTGCGTGTTCTGGATGTCGTCCAGCGGGTTCGCGTCGAGGAGCACGATGTCGGCCAGCATGCCTGGTTCCAAAGAGCCGAGATCCGCGCCGGCTCCTACGCCGGCGGCGGCTTCTTTGGTAGCGAGACGCAGTACTTCAAGGGCCGGAATCCCCGCATCGACGAAGGAGCGCAGCTCTCGATGCAGCGAGGCGCCGGGAACCGGTCCAAATGGAGCATCGGTGCCCACATAGATGCTGACGCCGCGGCGATAAGCCGCTCCGATCACCGAGAGCTGCCTGGATCTCTCCTCCCGCCACTCTCGTTCGTCGTCCTGGCCAAAATGGCTCCCTTGGTGGTCGAGGAGCCCTTCTATGGCGAAGGCCCGAAGCTTCGGATCTTCGCTACGATCCGGTTCGAGCAGCGCCACATCGGCGAGACTGAGAGTCAGCGTGGGACTCCATCCAGTCCCGGCGGCCGCCAACAGCTGGAGGACATCGTCGTAGAACGAATCGAAGTGTTCCACGAAACTGGATCCCAGTGTCACGCTTCGGAGCAGCCATTCATGCCAATTCCCATGTTCCATGACCGGTAGCCCCACGCGCCGGGCCTCGTCGGCGAGCGCACGGTGGAGCGGCCAGGCGAGACATGTATGCGTCTTGATGAAGTGGGCACCGCGCTCACGCCAACGCCGGACATAGGTGCGCACGTCCGCCTCGTCGGACATCATGAAGCTCACTGCCGGCGGCACCGTCTCCCATGGAAGGGCACCCAGTTTCCCGCAGAACATGTTCCCCGCGAAGAAGTACCTCGGCACCGGGTCACCGGTCGCCTCGCCACGATCCGCCAGGGTGGTCGAGAAGGCGAGGTCATTCCCGGCTTCCCGAACCGATGTTACGCCGTATGCGAGCCACGCCTCCTGGTATTCCGACCGGAGGGCCCAGTGACCGGCGGTCGCATGGGCGTGCATGTCGAACAGTCCAGGAATGGCGAAACGTCCCCCTCCATCCAGAACGGCCACGTCGCCCGGAAGCTCGTGCTCGCCTTCGGTGCCCACCCATTGGATCCGAGCCCCCTCCAGATACATGGATGTCTCCGGCCCGAATCCACCTGTCGCGAAATCGAGCACGCGCACGCCTCGAACGAGGAGCGAGTGGGGAGAGGGGGAGCGCAGTTGGAGACGAATCGGAATCTCCACCCGCCCGTCACCCGCGATCGGCTGCCGCCATACCCTGTTGGCCGACGCGTAGAGGAGCGCGGAGCCGTCGGGCGTGAAGGTGAAGTTGTCCCCTCCTTCATCGCTTACGCGGCGGATCTGTTCTTCGCCGGACTCCGCTTCCCGATCCACTCGTGCCAGCCAGATCTCAGAGTTGCGGCGGAAGGCCAGCCACTGCCCGTCAGGAGACAAGAGTGGATTATGGAGGTGGCGATCCAACGTGATGAACTCTTCGGGTTCGGGCGGGCCATCGAGACTCAGGCGATAGAGGGATCTGGTGGCGCCGGGTTGCGCGGAGTAGTAGAGCCATGCCCCGCCCGCCGAGAACTGTGGGCGCGACAGCCCACCGGACCCCGGGACCGCAAACTGTTCCGTCGTGCCTGTGGCAGGATCTACGACCGTCAACTGGGGGCCGGATGCCGAGTGATCCACACCGGCAAACACGACACGTCGCCCGTCACGACTCCAGGCCGGGTTCCAGTACAACAGACCCGTCGCCAGCGTCCGTACCTCTCGAGTCTCGAGGTCGAGCAGTTGCACGTGCTGTTTCCAGGCGCCACTCGAGATGAAGAGCAGGTACCGGCCATCAGGTGACAGGGCCGGCTCGCGTTCGTACCCGCTCCCGTCAACGAGCAGCTGGGCAGGTCCTCCGACCGCAGGCTGCTTCCAGAGGTGATCGGCTGCACCGAAGACCAGGCTTTCACCGTCCAGTGTGAGGGCTGGATTCACGACGCTGCGTGGAGTCAGGAGGTCCCCCGGCGTGGGGAACGCCATCGTAGCGGGAGCGGTCGGCTCTCGAACCTCGAGCGTCAGGTTCGCGTGGAACGGGATCGGTTCACGGATGCCATCGCGCACCGAGTACCGCCAGAGCCCTCCTGCGTCACCCAGATAGACGGCGTCGCCACTTGGCGCGATCGCGAAGCTTGGAGTCACCGCGGCCTGGCAAGGGGGCATCGTGAGTGTGGCGACACGCTGCTGTTCGTCGCCGGCGAATCCTCGAAACACGAGGTGCTCAGGCACCAACAGCCCGGAGGCGCGTTCCGGGTTGCCGCGACCGTAGAATCCAGTGCCCCCGGCATCTACCAGCACGCGTCCCATCGCTCCGCCCAGCGTATGGACCGTCTCGACCGAATCCGGTGCGATCAGAACATCGATGCGGGTCGAAGGCCGGAATGAGAACTCGACGGTTGCCCAAGCGAGGCGGCCGTCCGGCAAATAGAAGACCGAACTGATGAGGTCGTCACCGCCACTGAGGTGCTCCACGCCGCCCCCGCCCAAGGCAACGCGGGCGACCCCCGCCCGTCCGCTCGGACAATGGTAAGAGCGAGTGCGTAACCGCAGATACGCGATCGCGCTTCCGTCGGGCGCCCAGGCAGGCCGTCCGGCCATGCTGTCTTCCGTTACCTGGTCGATTCGGCCGTCAGCCAGGGTCAGCACGAAGATGTTGCCGTCGGTCCCATCGCGATTGGAGCCGAAGGCCACCCGGGTGCCGTCAGGGGAAATCGCAGGGTCGCTGTTGTAGTGCGGGCCGAAGGTGAGTTGCTCGGCCTCACCACCCTCGACCGGCAGGCGAAACAGCTGGCCGAGCATGGTAAAGATCAGCCACTCCCCGTCGGGTGAGACGGCGACATCCGGGGCGGTGACCTTCGTCGTCTCGAACTCGATCGTGCGCCAGCCGTCGTCCTGGGCGATGGCCGGGTGGACAAACCGCAGGGAAAGAGGGACCGCGATCAGGATCGAGCGTCGAGGCAGCTTCATGATCTGGCTCCTGGAGGGGACGACCGTCGAGGGGAATCGGCGACGAAACGGGAGGACGTGTCAGGTATGTATGCAGTGGTCGGTACGCCAACGGGGGGACGGGCGGCGATACGAAGCGACTGAGGCACTGCGATAACCCCAGAAACAGACCTGAATGTCCGTTTCGTAATGGCGCCAAGCTAGGATGCTCCGAGCCTAGCCGGCAAGGTGGTCCAGAATGCGGTGCGAGTCCCACTCAGATCGTGATGTGCGAGGTTGAGGACAGGAATGACCGGGGTGGGAATCGGCGTCGAAGACACTCCGGCGTGCAGTCGGTTAGGCACCGAAACCGGTACATGAGTAAGAACTGAAGGTGCCCGAACTCTCGAAAACCCGCGCGGTTACTAATGACCGGGGTGGGGATCGAACCCACGACCTACGGATTAAAAGGTCTGCGACAACCCCTGACTACAAAGCACCACGTAGAAAACCTGTACGATTCCGGGCCCCATTGGCCCTCGCTTGTTCCATGTTTTCCACGTAGTGCGCTGGGTTCAGCCCAAGAACAGCCCAAGAATCGGGCGGGCGGGTCCGCTCGTAACGCCCTCCCCTCCAACCGTAGCTTGCCCTTCGGAAGTCCCGACATCTGAACCGGGTACAGAAACCGGTACACCTACCTCGGCAGGCGGCGGACGTGCGCGCCGGCTTTCCGATCAACGTGCCGGGAAGGTCGCGCTGTTCCTCATCCTGCCGGACCAGTCTGAGTATCTGCTACGTTCGCCGCAATCGCCTGCGGCGCACGTCGACGGCTTTGCGGGCTGCGACGAGCGAGAGCCGCGTCGGCGGCCGCAGCTCTCACTCGCGACCTCCTGGACCCCAATCAAGCGGCGCAGCACCCATACACTTCGATACACTTCCGTACACACCGATTTCGCCGTACCGATCCGCCAGGGTCTCCCCGACCAGCGGGTCGAACCGCGCAAGCACGGTACCGGTGTCTTCCCCCTCCGAGTGGTGGAAGAGCGTGCGTTCCAACCTACGAAAGAAGCGGGAAGAAGGGGCTGTGATTTCGAGGAGCGAGGCAAGCTCGTCCGCCATGGCGGGATCATCCAGCAAGACCTCCTCGAGGAACGCGGAGCGCTTGGCATCCGCGAACGGGTCCATCACAAGGGACCGCTCTCGGTTGGAGAGGCAGTGCAGATGCTCCAGGAGGTGGCCTGGGCTCTGGGCCACGCCCACGGCCGGGGGGTCGTGCACCGGGACGTAAAGCCGGACAACGTCATGTTGGAGACCGCGGGCGGGCGTGCGATGGTCACCGACTTCGGCATTGCGCGGACCGACGCTCGCCCTGCGCTCACCGCGGCCCGATCACTCCTCGGGACCCCGGAATACGTCAATCCCGAACAGAGCCGGGCGGCAAAGTCGACGGGCGCTAGGTCATCGACGGTGAGTGCGCCGAGGTCTTTGCCCGTCGCCTCGAGCGCGCCGAGGATCTGATCCCCGAGTTCGGCAATCGTGTAGGACCCTGAGACGTCTGTTTGAGGCGTTGTCATCGGGCGTCCATGCGCTTATCCGCTCAAGACCTGTCCAAGGTCCGCCTCTTCCTTTCACCTTTAACGTCATACTGCGTGGGGTTTGGAAAAAGCGGACACGGTCCTCCCACGGTTTTCGCCCACCCGATGAAGGAAGCGCCAAGTATCGTCACTGCGACACCCAAGCACAGCTCGCCGAGAACGCCCGCATGGAGAGGTGATGAACTGCGGCCCGGCCCCGCTCGATTACCCACCCCTGCACGCTCCTGATCTCGTCCTCGCGGAGCAGCACGGCGTGACGTCCGGGCCTAGTACATCCCGCCCATGCCACCACCGCCCATGTCGGGCATGCCACCGTTCTGGCCCTCCTCGTGGTGCTCCACCACCACTGCCTCGGTCGTGAGCAGCAGACCCGCGATCGACGCGGCGTTCTGCAGAGCCGTACGCGTGACCTTCGTCGGATCGATTACCCCGGCCTT
>JBDHHV010000171.1:0-7028 GCA_039589195.1 Gemmatimonadota bacterium
GATCTCGTGCTCATGGCCGTTGGCAGGCGCCCGGTCACGGAGGATCTCGGGCTCGAGGAGAACGGCGTCGAGCTCGAGAACGGCTTCGTCCGAATCGACGAATGGTGCCGCACCTCGGCGGAGGGCGTGTACGCGATCGGTGACGTGGCGGGGGAGCCGATGCTCGCGCACGTCGGATCACACGAGGGGATCGTGGCGGCGGAGCACATCGCGGGAGAAGCGCGTCATCCCATGCGGTACGACAACATACCCAGCGTCGGGTACTGTCACCCCGAGATCGCTTCGATAGGTCTGACCGAAGCGAAGGCCAAGGAAGCCGGGCACGAGGTCAAGACCGGCAAGTACCCCCTCAATTCGCACGGCCGGGCCCTGACCGCCGGCGCCAACGAAGGATTCGTGAAGGTCGTCGCGGATGCCGAGTACGGCGAGTTACTGGGCGTGCACATGATCGGGCACAACGTGAGCGAGCTCATCGCGGAAGCGGGTCTGGGACGCGAGCTCGAGACCACGCTCGATGAAATCGCGGCTCACCCGCACGCGCACCCCAGCATGGCCGAGGCCCTCATGCAAGCGGCAATGGTGGCGCTGGGGCGACCCATCGACGTGTGATGGTGTCCGCCCGTGTCACATGATGCCTGATGGCCGGTCCGATACGGCCGAAGGGTCGAAGCCGCACCTGAACGTCGTCGATGCCGGCGTCGTGCCGTACGCGGATGCCCTGGCGATCCAGCGTGAGATAGCGGCCGCGAAGAAGGATGGAGCCTTCGACGAGGACGTGTTTCTGATCGTCGAGCACCCCGCTGTCATCACGCTGGGTCGCGGCACCAGGGGCGAGGACGTCATCGTCGCTCCGGAGGCGCTTGAGGCTCGAGGCATCCCGATCGTCGAGATCGAGCGCGGGGGCGACGTGACCTACCACGGGCCGGGCCAGCTGGTCGGGTACCCGATCCTCGATCTGCACCACTACCGGTGCGACCTGCACTGGTACCTGCGAGCCCTCGAGCGTGCCCTGGCGAACGCGCTCGGCCACCTCGGATTGCGAGGGTTCCGGATCGAGGGCTACACGGGCCTCTGGGTGGGTGAGGCCGCCCCCGCCCCGAGCTCTTCACGGGAAGCCGTCCCGGCGCTCGATCCATCGACCGCTCCCGCCCGGATCACCCGGGGTGAAGCGAGGAAGATCGCCTCGATCGGGGTGCACGCGAGCCGCTGGATCACCTGGCACGGGTTTGCGCTCAACGTGACCGAGGAGCCGCTCTCGCCGTTCGAGTGGATCGTACCTTGCGGGATTCAGGGTGCGTGCATGACGAGTCTCCACGCGGAGGGGGTCCGAGCGGGGCGCGGCGACGTGGTGCGCGCGCTGGCGGATGGTTTCGCGGCCGCGTTCGGGGTTCCGCTCGAATGGGGCGATCGACTACCGGCGCTCCCGCCGGTGGCGGGCGACGTGAAGGGGTAGCGTGAGGCGGAACCTCGCTTTGCTCATGTTCAGCTTCCTCGTGGCACTCCTCGGTGCCGAGGGAGTGCTGCGGCTCGCCGGCAAGCTCGCGCCGCCTCCATACCCCCCCCCAGACCTAGAGACCGGAGTTGTACACGGGCCATTCGGAGTATGGATACGCGCTTCGCCCTTCACGAATGACCTGGTACGACTACCCGCCGGCGCAACCGCGGCGGCTCACCGTCAGCTCGAACTCGGACGGCTTTCGCAGCGCGAGAGAACTGGACGACGATGACCCGGATGACCCGCGCACGCGAGTCTTGATTCTGGGCGACTCCTACGTGTTCGGGGAGGGTGTGGAGGAGTTGGAGCGGTTCTCGGATGTTCTCGAGCGGCTGGAACCGGCATGGCGCGTGGACAATCTGGGGATGACCGGCTGGGGCCCCGATCTGATGCTCATGGCTCTCGAGTCCGTGGTAGAGAGAGCATCCCCGGACGTGGTCATCTTCACCCTCTTCTTCGACGACTTTCGCCGGGTCCGACCGCGGTACGCCGGGATGGGGTTTCCGACCCCCCGTTTCGAGTTGAGGGAAGGACGACTGGTCCGCGTTCCGTATCCGACACCGAAGCCGTGGGAGCGTTGGCATCTCTACCACGGCGTGCTCAGCGCCCTGTCCGGACCGAACCGCCCATACTCCGCGCCGACGGCCGCTGAGTGGGAGCTGAACGGGCGGATCCTCGACCGGTTCCGGGAGCTGGGGCTCGAGCACGGATTCTCCCCGGTGCTCATGTACCTCGCAGGACCCTGGAAGGGGGCCGCACAGGACCGGCGGAGCTCCTGGGTGCGTGAGTATGGAGACGAGCACGACGTTCCGTCGTTGGACCTGACCGGGCCGATTCAGGCGGCGGGGGAGGACAGCGTCTACCTTCCGGAGAATCGACATTATGGACCGGCCGGCCACAGGATCGTCGCGGTCGAGTTGCACGCTTTCTTGACCCGGACCCTGCAGCAGTGAGTGAGGCGGTGCCGCAACATCCGCGAAGCCACGGAGACCGCCGTGCCCCGTCAGACTCCGCGGTTACGGGCACCGGCGCCGTCCGGAACGGTCCGGGTCTTGCTCGAATCGGCGACGCGGAAGCGCCGCCTCAGCGTGAGGAACGGTGACCGAGACCCGCCGGAACCGAGACCCGAGGAGTAGTGTGGGGGAGACGCGCGTGAGTCCAACGTACATCCTGGGCGTCTCGGCGTTCTATCACGACAGCGCTGCGTGCCTGCTGCGGGATGGGGAGATCATCGCCGCGGCCCAGGAAGAGCGGTTCACCCGCAAGAAGGGGGATTCCGACTTCCCGGCCCTCGCCGTGGAGTACTGCCTCGCCCGGGCCGGGATCGAAGCGCACGAGTTGGATTACGTGGGCTTCTACGACAAGCCGCTCCTCAAGTTCGAGCGGATCCTGGAGACGTATCTGGGAGTCGTACCGCGCGGTCTGCGATCCTTCCTCATGGCCGGACCGTTGTGGATCAAGGAAAAGCTGTACATGGACCGGCAGCTTCGCCGGTCGCTCGACTACGACGGCACGATCCTGTACGCCGAGCACCACGAGTCGCATGCCGCCAGCGCCTTCCTGCCCTCGCCCTTCGAGGAGGCGGCGGTCCTGACCATGGACGGGGTCGGGGAGTGGGCCACCGCATCTATCGGTGTGGGCCGCGACAACGATGTCGAGCTCCTCAAGGAGCTCCACTGGCCGGATTCGCTGGGACTGCTCTACTCCGCGTTCACCTACTACACGGGATTCAAGGTGAACTCGGGCGAGTACAAGGTCATGGGGCTGGCACCGTACGGTGAGCCGAGGTATGTGGAGCTCATCCTCGAGAAGCTCCTCGATTTGAGGGAGGATGGGTCCTTCCGTCTCAACCAGGAGTACTTCAACTACCTCACGGGTTTGACGATGACGGGGCGAGGGTTCGACGAGCTGTTCGGCGGGCCCCCCCGGAGCCCCGAGTCACCGGTCACCCAACGCGAGATGGACCTCGCCCGGTCGGTCCAGGACGTGTGCGAGGAGATCATGCTGCGTATGGCGCGCACGGCACACCGCGAGACCGGATCGCGGAACCTCTGTCTGGCGGGGGGTGTGGCGCTGAACTGCGTCGGCAACGGGCGCATCCTGAGAGAAGGGCCCTTCGAGCAGGTTTGGATACAGCCGGCCGCCGGTGACGCCGGGGGGGCTCTGGGCGTCGCACAGCTCATCTGGCATCGCCACCTGGGTAAGCCCCGTTCCGTCGAGCCTGGGCGTGATGGCATGCGGGGCGCGTACCTGGGGCCCGATTTTACCCCCGGGGAGATCGAGACGTACCTGGATTCCGTCGGGGCCGTCTACAGGCGTATGGAGCGCGAGCCGCTGATCGAAGAAGCCGCTCGCCTGTTGGGGAGCGAGAAGGTGGTGGGTTGGTTCAACGGGCGCATGGAATTCGGTCCTCGTGCACTCGGGTCGAGAAGCATCCTGGGTGATCCGCGCAGCCCGAAGATGCAGGAACAGATGAACTTGAAGATCAAGTTCCGCGAGAGCTTCCGCCCCTTCGCACCCACGGTGCTGGAAGAACGCGTGAGCGACTATTTCGAGCTGGACCGAAAGTCACCGTACATGTTGCTGGTGGCGCCGGTGAAGGAGGGTCGCCGCATCCCGCTCTCGGAGGAACAGCAGCGGTTGTTCGGGATCGAGAGGTTGAACGTGCCGCGTTCCGATATTCCGGCGATCACGCACGTCAACTATTCGGCCCGGGTCCAGACGGTCAATAAAGAGGACAACCCCGATTATCACGACCTGATCGAGGAATTCGAGAGGCAAACGGGGTGTGGTGTGGTTGTGAACACCTCGTTCAACGTTCGGGGCGAGCCGATCGTCTGCACGCCGGAACACGCCTACACGTGCTTCATGCGGACGAACATGGACTACCTCGTCGTGGGACCGTACTTGCTGGACAAGACGGAGCAGCCCGAATGGAAGGAGGAAGTGGATTGGCGAGAGGCGATCGAGCTCGATTGACGAAGGCCGAAGGGCGTAAGTTCGGCCTGTCCGTCGGACTCGCCTTCTGCGTTCTGTCGGCGCTGGTGTTGTGGCGAGGCCACGCACCGGTCGGTCAGGGCCTCGGGGCGGTGGGGGTGTTGTTGGTCCTGGGCGGGGTGATCATACCCGATCGTCTGGGACCCGTGCAACGCGCGTGGATGGGCCTTGCACACGCGCTCTCGAAGGTCACGACGCCTATCTTCATGAGCCTGGTCTACTTCGTGGTCATCTCTCCGGTGGGATTCTTGCGGAGGACCTTCGGGGGTAACCCGCTGAGGCATGCGGCAAGCGCCGGAAGCTACTGGGTGACACGCAGTTCGGACGACAAAAGCGATCTAGAGCGGCAGTTCTGACGGGGAGAGAGAAATGAGCTTGGTCCGTGAACTCTGGGCCTTTCTGCGAATTCGGAAGAAGTGGTGGTTGCTGCCGGTGCTGCTGGTGCTGTTCATCGTCGGCTCATTGCTCGTTTTCGCTCAGGGCTCGGCGCTGGCGCCGTTCATCTATACCATCTTCTAGCTCAGCCGCGTCCGCTAGCCGGTGATCCGAACGGGCGGAACATGGTAGGTCTATTCGACATCCTCGGTCCGACCATGGTCGGACCGTCCAGCTCGCACACCGCCGGTGCCTGCCGACTCGGCTTCGTCGCCCGAGCGATCGCAGGCGGTCAGCCGGAGCGCGCGCTGATCGAGCTCCACGGCAGCTTCGCGATGACCGGCGAGGGCCATGGAACCAAGCGCGCGATCATCGGGGGGCTGCTGGGCTTTCGTCCTGACGATCCCCGTCTTCGCGAGAGCCTCGAGCAGGCGGCCGAGACAGGGCTCGAATACGAGTTCGGGCAGGCCGACCTGGGCGACGAGGCGCACCCCAACTCGGCGCGCATCCACCTGTGGCGAGGTGAAACGCACACCCGCATCCAGGGGTGCTCCGTGGGTGGCGGCCGGATCCGGGTCGAGGAAATCGATGACTTCCCCGTCGAGTTCACCGGGAGCCTGCCCACCGTGATCGTTCAGGCGGACGACGTCCCGGGCACGATCGCCGAGATCAGCGGCCTGTGTGCGGAGCAGGGTCTGAACGTCGCCACGATGCGCGTAGACAGGACCAGTCGAGGTGGATACGCGTTGATGACGATCGAGGTGGACGGCCGGATTCCCGCGGAGCTCGAATCCGAGTTGGGCGAGAAGCCCTGGGCCCACCGGGTTCGAGTCCTGAGGCAGCTGGGCTGAGGGCAGGCCGTTCGTGATCCGCTCGAGCTCTTCAGCGGCCGGCTAGGCCAGGCCAATGTTCCGATCGATCGAGGAGTGGATCGAAGACGCCGCCGATGCGGGGGTGACTCTTCCGGAGGCGGTGCTACGGCGCGAGGCGCGCAACACGGACGTCGACCCGGATGCCATCCGCGCGCGGGTCGCAAGGGCGCTGGACGTGATGCGCGAAGCGATCGCGGAAGGAGTGTCGTCAGCCGAGCGGAGCCCGACGGGGATGACCGGTGGCCGGGCGCGGACGCTCCTGGCGAATGGACCGCGGCTGATGGGGGGGGAGCTCACCTCGATGCTTGCGCGAGCGATCGCGACACTCGAGGTGAACGCACGGATGGGTCTCATCGTGGCGGCACCGACCGCAGGCGCCGCCGGGGTCGTGCCCGGTGTGCTGATGACGCTGGCCGAGTCCCGTGGTTGGTCGAGCGAGCAGCTCGTCGACGGAATGCTGGTCGGAGGTGGAGTGGGGGCGGTGATCGCGGTCCGCGCCTCGATCGCGGGTGCAGGCGGCGGATGTCAGGCGGAGACGGGCAGCGCGGCCGCGATGGCGGCAGCGGCCGTGACGCACCTGGAGGGCGGCTCGCCCGAGCAGGTCAGCCAGGCGATCGCGCTCACGCTACAGGGCATGCTCGGGCTCATCTGCGATCCCGTGGCCGGACTGGTGGAGATGCCGTGCGCCTACCGGAACGCGAGCGCGGCGGTGCACGCGGTGGCCGCCGCCGAGATGGCGCTCGCGGGTCTGGACTTTCCTATCCCGCCCGATGAGGTAATCGACGTCATGGGCCAGGTAGGAAGGACGATGGACGTGCGCTTTCGCGAAACGGCGCTCGGCGGCCTGGCCGCCACACCGACGGGCCAGCGGATTGCCGAAGCGGCAGGCATGCCCGAGCTTGTCGAGCTGCAAAGACGGGGAAGGACCCAGGGTGAGCGATCTGCGCGCCTCGGTCCGAGCTGAGAGAATCCCGGAGTCCGAGGAAGAGATGCTGCTGCTGATCGCGTTGCTGGGAACCGCGCTGGTCGTTTCGGTCATGCTGGGGATCATCGCGAAGATGCCCGGGCGCGAGATCGCGCTCCAGAGTGCGGCCATGTGCTCCGCGGCGCTCATCTTCTACGGGCTCGTCGCCCTGCTGTAGCCCCCCGGTTTATTCGCGCCGCGAGTCCCGGCGCCGTTCGAGCTCCAACCTGGATTCGCGCCGGAACTCGCCCTCCAGATAGAGCCCGTATTCATCCTCCGTCTCGATCCTGAGCTTCGGAACGGGGACAGGGTGCCGCTCCTCGTC
>JBDHHV010000172.1:0-6554 GCA_039589195.1 Gemmatimonadota bacterium
TCCCGAGCCGCTACGGTGTTGTCGCGCAACCGCAGCTCCAGGCCGAAAGGCTGGGCGAGGATCAATAGGACAGCGAAGCCGAAGCCGACCGCTGCCAAAAGCTTGCCTTGTCTCCTATCTTTCCTCTCTCGGCTGCGCGCTCGCTGCCTAGGACAGATCCAGGGTGACGTGGTACCCGTAGCGTCCGCGCTGGACGAGCAGCAGGACTTGCCCTCGTCCACGAAGCTTAGTGATCGCCTTGCGAAAGGCAACACGATCCTCGACCGCGTCCCGGTTGATCTTGAGGATCACGTCTCCCGGCCGAATTCTCTTGTAATCCGCCGAGCTACGCGGAGTGACGCGCCGCACGACGAGCCCTTGCGAGGCTTGAATGCCCTGCGCCCGCGCGATCCGCGGTGTCAGCTCGACCACATCCACTCCGAGCAGAATCTGCGCCAGCTCGTCGGCCCGGTCCTCCGGAAAGATCTCGGCGTGCGCCTCGAGCCGATGTCGAACCCCCCCACGTTCGATCACGAGCCGCGCCCGATCCCCGTCAGTCAGTCCACCGAGCACCTCGAAGTAGTTGCGGGTGGAGCTGATCTTCGTGCCGTCGAGCTCCAGCAGGATGTCTCCCCGTTTGAGTTTGGCCGCCCGCGCCGGCGAGTTGTCGAAGACGTGCGTGATGAGAACCCCGCTCGAAGCGGGCGTCGAGAAGGCCTCGCGCAGGGCCCGAGTCAGGTCCTGCAGGCGCAGCCCGAGCCACACGGGGACGACCTCTCCGTGTGCCAACAGGTCGTCGACGACGCGCTTGGCGCGGTTGATGGGGATGGCGAAGCCGATCCCCTCCGCCTCCCGGAAGATTGCCGTATTGATGGCGATTACCGCGCCGTCGATATTGAGCAGCGGCCCCCCCGAGTTCCCAGGGTTGATGCTGGCGTCGGTCTGGAGGAATCCGTGGTACTCGCGGTCCCCGGAGCGGATCGAGCGGTTCTCCGCTGACAGCACGCCTGTCGTAACGGTGTGGTGCAGACCGAAGGGATTTCCGATCGCGATCACCGTCTCGCCGATCAGCAGGTCGTCCGAGTTGCCGAGCTCCACGAATGGCAAGCGCTCGTCCGCGTGGATGCGGATCATCGCCAGATCGGTCTCGGGGTCCGCGCCGATGAGCTCGGCTTCGAACTCGCGTCCGTCGGACAGGGCTACGTGGATCTGCGTTGCTCCGGCCAGAACGTGCTCGTTCGTCAGAACGTAGCCCTCCGGGCTGATGATCAGTCCCGTGCCGAGACTCTGGACCGTGCGCCTCGGATCGAGAAATTTCCCGAAGAACTCCTCGAAGAACGGGTCTGAGCGGAAGAAGGGGTTGCCGCGCTGCCGGATCTCCTGGGTCGAGGTGATGTTCACCGTGGCGGGTGCGACGCGTTCGACGGCCCGTACAACCGGCGTGCGCCGCGAGTTGGGGTCGGCCGCGGCGCTGGCTCCGAGCGCGAGGATCGAAAGGACGACCCAGAAGGATAGGGCGCACTTCAGCATATCGGTCCCTTTGACGGCGAAGTAGCGGCCGCTATTTGGCAGCCGGCCCGCGATTCGGGGGCAGAATCGGCAAGGGGTGCGCACTCGTGGCGCAACATACGTTCGTCTGCCCTCTCCTCTGCTGCGGCTAGCCCCCTGGGATTCCCTCCCCCTGCCAGCTAGCTGCCGCTGCCGTGTTGTCAGAGTGCCCGGAGATCGCCTCCGGAGCGAGGCACGACCAACATGAAGCGGGTGTTGTCGCCACGCAGCGCGCGGACCAGGAAGGGTGTGCCCGGGCGCAGATCCTTCATCGCCTCGCGGAACTCCTCGATGTTGTCGATCGGGATACCCTCGACTTCGACGATCAGGTCACCCGGGGCCATTCCTGCCTCCGCAGCCTCGGATCCGCGCTCGACGAACGAGCAGAGCACGCCGGCGCGCTGCTCGAGCCGATGGGAGCGGTAGAGCATCTCGGTCACTTCCTGCGCGGTGAAGCCGAACTCGGTCTCCTCCTCGTCGGGCACGACCTTGGGCTGGGTGCCCAGCGTCGCGGTCAGGGTCTTGGACTCGCCGCTCCGCAACACGTCGATCTTGACTTCCTTTCCGACGACCATGCGCGCGATGAGGCGCTGGAACTGCCCCATGTCCTCGTCTTTCTCGGCGCGAATCTCCTCTCCGTCGAAGCGCGTGATGATGTCGCCCACGTTGAGCCCCGCCCTCTTGGCGGGAGACTCGTGCGTCACCGCGCCTACGACCACGCCGTGGACGTCGTCGATCCCCCAGTAGCGGGCGAGCTCGCGATCGAGGGGCTGGATCGAGACGCCCAGATAGCCGCGCCTGATCCGTCCCTCCCCGAGCAGGTCGGCTGCGACGCGCTTGGCCGTGTTGACGGGGATGGTGAAGCCGATCCCGCGCCCTTGCCCCCGCGAGTTCACGCCCACTACCTCGCCCTGCAGGTTGAGCAGAGGCCCGCCGGAGGAGCCGTGGTCGATCATCGCGTCGGTCTGGATGAAGTCGTTGAGTAGGTTCCCCTCCTTGAGGTCGCGGCCCTTGGCCGAGACGATTCCGAGGGACACGGTCCCCTCGAGGCCGTAGGGGTTTCCTATCGCGATCACCCATTCGCCCACGAGCAGCTGGTCCGAATCCCCCAGCTTCGCCGCGTTGAACGGCCCGTCACCTTCGGCCGGCTGGATGCGCAGCACCGCGAGGTCCGTCTGCTTGTCGGTGCCGACGACCTCCGCTTTGTAGCGGCCATCGCGCCCGGGAACGAGCACCGTCACCTTCTGGGCGCGCTCGACGACGTGCTCGTTGGTAACGACGATTCCCTCCGGCCCTATGATGATGCCGGAGCCGGTGACCAGCTTGCGTCGGTCGTTGACCTTGAGGGCTGCCTCGATGTGGACCACCGAAGGACTCGCCGCTTTGTTCACATCGATCACTCGGGTCTGGAGGGACTCCAGCGGATCCCTGGCGAGGGCGCTTGGCAGACTCGTGCAGCCGACTAGGCCCACGATTACCGGCACGAGGACTGAGGCTCGAATCAACAGGAATTCTCCTTGAGTGCGTTTCGGAACTCTCGCGCGGCCGCCTCGACGTCCGGCGCTGCCCCGATCGCGGATATGGCCGCCACGCCCGACGCCCCGGCTCGGAGGACATCGCCAGTGCGCTCGGGTGTCAGGCCACCGAGAGCCAGAACGGGGATCCCGACATCCCGGGTCTCCCGTTCGAGCCAACCACAGCCGCGAGCAGGGGCACCGGGCTTGGAGCCCGTCTCGTAGATCGGCGACAGCGTGACGTAGCTTGCGCCCTCGCCGGCCGCGCGCCGGGCCTCGCTGCCCGAGTGCGCGGAGTACCCGATCAGGGCCTGTGGGCCCAGCCATTCGCGCGCTTCGCGAACACTCACGGCGTCGGCGGCGAGGTGCACGCCGTCCAGGTCCCAGGCGCGCGCCGCGTCCAGTCGGCGACTCGGGACGACCATGAGCCCGTCCTCTCGCAGCGGCGCGATTCGCTCCAGCAGAGAGCCCCACTCGGCGGCGTCGAGCTTCGGCTCCCTGAGGACGACCAGATCCACGCCGCCACGTGCTGAGCTTTCGAGCACGTCGGCGAGCGGGCGTCCGCCCGTACCTCGTTCTCTGTCGGTGATGTAGCAGAGGCGCGGAATCACGGTACCTCGATGCGTCCTTCCATCGGGCTCGACGCCTGGGCGTGTAGACGACGCGGCATACGCCCGGCTTCATAAGCCAGTCGACCGCTCTCCACGCCAAGGCGCATCGCGCGCGCCATCTTGATCGGGTCCTTTGCGGCGGCGATACCCGTGTTCATCAGCACGGCGGTACAGCCGAGCTCCATCGCGATCGCGGCGTCCGAGGCCGTGCCGACTCCGGCATCGACGATGACGGGCACACCCACGCTCTCGAGGATGATCCGGATGTTGGCGGGATTGCGGATACCGAGGCCCGAGCCTATCGGCGCCCCGAGCGGCATGACCGCCGCACACCCGATCTCTTCGAGCCTGATGCAGGCGACGGGGTCATCCGTGATGTAGGGCAGCACCGTGAAGCCCTCGGAAACCAAGATACGAGCTGCCTCGAGCGTGGCCGTCGTGTCGGGAAAGAGCGTGCGCTCGTCGCCGATCACCTCGAGCTTTATCAGGGGGGTATCTAGGAGCTCGCGCGCGAGCTGCGCGGTGGTGACCGCCTCCTTGGCGGTGTAGCAGCCGGCGGTGTTGGGGAGCAGCCGAAACTGGTCGGGTGGAATGTGCTCGAGAAGTGACCCCTCGTCGCGTCTGCTGAGGTCTATGCGGCGTACGGCGACCGTGATCAGCTCCGCGCCACTCTCGTCGAGTGCTCTTCGGTTCTCCTCGAAGGACTTGTACTTCCCCGAGCCGATGATCAAGCGCGAGCGGAACTCGGAATCGCCGAGTCGATACGTCCCGGACATCACCCGCCTCCGACGGCCTGGATTACCTCTACGCAATCACCCTCGTGGATCGCTGCCCGCTCGAACGCAGACTTCGGCACCACCTCGGAATTGATCGCGACTGCGACACGACGCTCTGCGAGGCCGAACTGCTCCAGGAGCTGGCGCAGGCTGAGAGGCTCTGGAGCGTCCTGAGACTCGCCGTTCAATTCGAATCTCATCCCGATCGACGGTACGCAATGGCGTGGGGAACTTCAAACGCCTTGGCGGTCCCCGTCCGGAGACAGCCCTCCGCCCCCGGCGGAGATGCGACGCGTGCTGGACGTTCCTACAGTCTGCCCCGGTGGGTGCAGTGGAGCAAAAGACGCGCGCCTGGGCGGAGATCGATCTCGAGGCGCTCGCTCGGAATTGCGGCTGGCTGCGCGATCGGGCGGCGGGACGCCGCCTGATCGCGGTTGTGAAGGCGAACGCCTATGGGCACGGTGCGGTGCCCGTCTCGCGCGCACTCGTGCGGGCCGGCTGCGATGCGCTGGCGGTGGTGACGCTCGAGGAAGCCCGTGAGCTGCGAGAGGCCCGGATCAGCGCGCCTCTCTTGCTGCTCACGGGTCCGCTCACGCCCGAGCAAGGGGACGAGCTGCTGGCCCTCCGCGTGGTGCCCACACTGACGCAGTCCGAGCAGCTCGAGGTGATGCAGTCTGCGGCGCAGCGGGCGGGAGTGCGCGCGCCCGTCCACCTGAAGCTCGACACCGGAATGGGGCGTCTGGGTTTTCTCCCGGGCGATCTCTCCCCGATCCTCGAACGCCTGGCAGCGGCGGAAGACCTGGTTCTCGACGGCGTGATGAGTCACCTGGCCGAGGTGGACGACCCGATCTCCGCCGTGACAGAGCGGCAGCGCAAGGTCTTCGGCGAGCTCCTGGCGAAGATCCGGGAGGCGGGCTTCGATCCCGACTGGATCCACCTCGACAACTCGGCAGGTGTGGTGCGCGGATCGACGCCGGGCACGAACGCGGTTCGCCCGGGGCTGATGCTCTACGGGGCGGATCCGACCCTAGAAGGTGGGAACGAGCTCGAGCCAGTGATGACCTTGTGCACGCGTGTCTGCCAGGCCAAGGACGTCTCGGCGGGGACCCGGATCGGCTACGGCGGCACCTTCGAAGCGGCCGGTCCGACCCGGATCCTGACGCTGTCCATCGGCTACGCCGATGGGTTGCCGCGGGCAGCGGGGAACCGCTTCCGTGTCGGCCATCGCGGCCGCCGCGTACCCCTGGTCGGGCGGGTCTCCTGCGATCTGGCAACCGTCGACACGGGCCCGGGGGGTGAGGGAAAGGTAGGAGACGAGGTGCTGCTCTTCGGCCGCCGCGATGGGCTGGAGATCCGGGTAGAGGAGCTGGCCGAAGCGGTCGGAACGATCTCGTACGAAATCCTCGTCCGAATCGGCGAACGTATCCCCCGCCTCATCACCTGAGATCCACTACGCATCAACCGAGAGCAGCGTTACGCGACAGAGGCAGGCCTACGGCCTGCCGTGCGGGCAGCGCGGCTACGCCGCGCGATACCCCGCTAAGGCCCGCCGCCGAGATTTGAAGTAGCATGCGCCGAAGCCTCGGGAGGAAGGGAATGCGGGTCCTGGTTTTAGGCTCGGGCGGCCGCGAGCATGCGCTCGCCTGGGCGATCGCCCGTAGCCCTCTCGTCGACGAGGTGTTGTGCGCTCCCGGAAGTGACGGCATTGCGCGCCACGCGCGCTGCATCGAGGCGGATCTGGCAGACGCGAGATCGATCCTCGAGCTGGTAAAGCGCGAGGATGCTGCCCTGGTCGTGGTCGGGCCGGAGGATCCGCTGGTCGGGGGCATTGCCGACCGGCTCTCGGATGCCGGGGTGGCCGTGTTCGGACCCGGCGCTGCCGCCGCCCGTCTCGAGGGCAGCAAGGCCTTCGCGAAGGTGTTCATGGAGAGGCACGGAATTCCGACCGCTGCCTATCGGGCCTTCGAAGACCCGGACCGGGCGGAGCGCTACGTCCGCGAGCGAGGCGGCCCCGTGGTCGTCAAGGCGGATGGACTCGCCGCGGGCAAGGGCGTCTACATGTGCCGCGGTCCCGACGAGGCGGTCGCCGCTCTCTCGGAGATCATGCGGGAGCGCCGCTTCGGCGA
>JBDHHV010000173.1:0-6492 GCA_039589195.1 Gemmatimonadota bacterium
CCGAATCGCCGGCGGAAAGCGTTTCCGAGGTGGCTCTGGTCGTAGAACCCCGTCTGAAGAGCGACGTGTGACAGCGGCTCTCGCGTGCGGGCGATCAGCCGCTCGGCCTCCTGAAGGCGACGCTCGCGGACGTACTCGCCGATCGAGACTCCGTACGTCTGGCGGAACCTCCGGGCGAGGGTGGCACGGCTCACCTGCACGGCCTCCGACACGACGCTCAGGGTGATCGGCTCGGCAAACCGATCGTCCACGAGCTCCTTCGCCCTCTCCAGCCACCGCGCCGCCCGGCGCCGGTCAGACCCCGGGAGGCCGGACCAGGCACGATCGGGATTCGGCGAGCGCGCGACGGTGACCAGCAGATCCAACAGCGCGGCTTCTGCGGCAAGCGGCAGGGCATCATCGGGACGCCGGCATTCTCGATACAGCCGATCGGCGAGAGGTCGGACCCCGCCACCCTGGTAGCGTGCGAAGCGGTCCAATGCATCGGTGACGCCGTCGAGATCCCGCTCGCGCACCGGCGTCGGTGCCACGATCAAACCGTGGACCCCGGTCGGCCCCACCGTCTCGGAGTGACGCTCCCCGGCCGGCACCGTATTCACCGATGTCTCCGGGCAATCCAGGCTCCTGCCCCTATACCGCTGCTCGTACCCGCCCCGCAGGATCACCACGAGCGCGGGTCCGTCGTGCACGTGAGGCGGGTTCGCATGACCAGCCTCGAACTCATACTCTCGGACCTGAAACCCGGGCGTGGAGAGCACGCGTCGGAGTGCGTGCGCCGTCAGGCGATCGACCTCCGCGACCCCGGCGGTCGGAGCTCCATTCGCACGCTGGTGGACCGTCGTCTTTGGGAGCACGCTCTTCCTCTCGCGCCTGGCGACGTCGCAGGGCGCTCGACGTCGTGTTAGGAATGTGATCGTCGCCGTGCCCTGCTACAACAACGTTTCTGTTGCCACGAGGTTTCACGATTGGAGACCAGGCACCTCACGATCGAGCGGCGGGTTCGATACGCCACGCTTGGCGAGCCGGGTGATGCGGTGACCCAGGTATGGTTCGTCCTGCACGGGTACGGCCAGCTCGCACCGCGCTTCCTCCGTCACTTCCGCCCTCTCTCGGACGGGACACGGATGCTGATCGCGCCCGAGGGACTCCACCGGTACTACGTGAAGCGCGCCACGAAGAAGATCGGCGCCTCGTGGATGACGGCGAAGGACCGCCTCACGGACATCGAGGACTACGTCGCCTACCTGGACCGCCTGTATGCGAAGATCTTCGAATCCGTCGAGCGCGAGTCGGTGCAGGTCGTCGCGCTGGGCTTCTCGCAGGGCGTGCACACACTGTGTCGTTGGATCGCCTTCGGGCGGCCGAAGATCGATCGTGCGATCCTGTGGGGCGCCACGGTGCCACCGGACCTGGACCTGGACGCGCACGGCCACCGGTTGGGCGAGGCCAGGCTCGAGCTCGTGGTGGGAGACGAGGATCATTTCTTCACCCCCGAGACCGTCCGAGCCTATCACGACCGGCTCGACGCGCACGGCGTTCCGTTCACGGCCGTTCCTTACGCCGGCGGTCATGCGGTCGACATCGACCTGGTGCGAGGGCTGGCGGCCGAAGCCATCTAGCAGCGCGCGGCCGAAGCTGTCCAGCGGGCTCGTGGCCGAAGCCGTCCAGCGGGCTCGCGGTACTCTCCGGGGGGGTCTTCTCCCCGCACGCTTCTTGCCCCTCTCGCCCCGCGTCCGGCCGGGTCAGGTCAGGTCAGACTTGGTCAGGCCAGGTCCGGCTTGGTCTCAAGCCAGGTCAGGCCAGGATCGGCGAGGCACTGTTTGTGGAGGGGGAGCGTGGGTATGTGGAGGTCGGGTGTGGGCATCGGAAGCATGAGCAAGGTCGCGGCGCTGTGCGGGCTCCTCGTCCTGGCTGCCGGACCGGCAGGCGCGCAGACGCAGGGCTCGCTACAAAATGCACAGCCGCGCCAGTCGGGGTTCGAGCGCTACGGCGGCGTGGCCGATCACATCAACGTCCGGGTGGGGCTTTTCCTCCCCACGCACGGTACGGTCACCCGTTTTGACTCGGACCAGTTGGGCGCCGGCACGATAGTGGACCTCGAATCGGATCTCGGTCTCGAGGAGAGCACCACGAACGTGCGCGCGGACGGCTACATCCGCCTCGGGCGACGGCACCGGCTGGGGGCCGGCTACCTTAAGCTCGACCGGTCCGCGAACCGTGACCTCGCACGCACCATCCAGTGGGGCAACGAAGTCTTCGATCTGGATGTGAACATCGACAGCTTCTGGGAGCTGACGCTCGTCCCCGCGCAGTACCGGTTCGCGGTCATCAAGAGCGATCGGGTGGATCTGGGGCTGTCAGCCGGCGTGTTCGCCCTCTTCCTCGATGCCGGCTTGTCCGCGCCCGAAGTCTCGGTCCAGGAAGCCGAGTCGATCTCCTTCCCGCTGCCCGTATTCGGCGTGGACCTGGAAGTCGCCCCCGCGCAGCGAGTGTACGCGCAGGCCGGCTTCGAGTACTTCGGGCTCAGCATCCAGGATATGGATGGCTCGTGGTACGAGTTCCGGGCCGCCCTCGAGTACTTCCCGCTCCGCTACGTGGGAGTCGGGGCCGCGTACCGATGGGTCGACATCGGCGTGGATACGCTCGGCGATATCGACTCGGGCGGGGGCCTGGTGGAGACCGACCTGCTCATCGACTACGACTTCCGCGGGCCGCAGCTCTACGTGGCACTCGCCTTCTAGCGACCCCGCGTTCCGACGGTCTCTCATGGGGCCGGGCTGGGCCCCGGGGACAGCCACGAGTCGGGGCCCGGCACACGATGTCGCGCGAAGGTCAGCGGGACGTTTCGACTCAAAAAGTTTCAGCTGAAACTTTCGGCTGAATTCCCGTCGCACTCACGAAACCCGAGCGGCCCTTCGAAGGGGTGTTCTCCATGCCCTCGAAGATACGGGCTGCTATCAACCGGGTCTGAACGCAGGCTCTCAGCCCGCCGACGACGGGCTTACCACTAGCCCACCACCGCGATGCACTCGATCTCCACGCGCGCCCCGAGGGCCAGTCCGCTCGTCCCCATCGCGCTGCGCGCGGGCTTGTTCGTCGGGAAGAAGCTCGCGTACACCTCGTTCATCGCGGGCCACTCCGCCATGTCCGCCAGGAAGACGGTGCACTTGATGACGCGGTCCATCGAAGATCCGTGCTTCTCGACGACCGTCTTGATGTTCTCCATCGTCTGGCGCGTCTCGGGTCCGATCCCGCCCTCGACGAGCTGACTCGTCTCTGGGTCCGTCCCGATCTGCCCCGAGAGATACAGGAACGGCCCCACCTGAACCGCCTCCGAGAACGGGAAGTTCGCGAACGCCTCGTTCGTAAAGAACTTCGGCTCGTGCATGGCGCCCATGCCCTCCTGCATCTGTCCCATCTCGTGCTCCTGCGCGTCGAGCGGCAGGGCCGCCGTCAGGGTGAGAACGGCGAGTCCCACGCCAATCGCGAATTTCTGCTTCATCGGTGACTCCTAGCGTCTTTTCCGTTGGGTGAGTGATCGATATGCGAGCCCTCGGTCGAACACCATCCGGTCGAACACCATCCTATCGTGTGCACCGCGATCGCGCCGAGTGCCCGGACGATATCACCGGGCCTTGCCCGTAGGACCTCACGGGGCCGTGCCGGGAAGCCCTCGCAAAACCGCCGAGCGGGGACTCACGTTACGGGGTGATCCGCGTCATCATGCGCGGGAACGCGATCGACTCGCGCAGGTGCGGGAGCCCGCAGATCCAGCTCACGGTGCGCTCCAAGCCGAGACCGAACCCGCTATGGGGGAAGGTGCCGTACTTCCGAAGATCCAGGTACCACTCGTACGCCTCCTCGGGGAGGTTCTCTTCGCGGATTCGGGCCAGGAGCCTGTCGTGGTCATCCTCCCGCTGGCTCCCACCGATGATCTCGCCGTACCCCTCGGGAGCGAGGAGGTCGTTGCACTTCACGGTGCGCGGGTCCTCCGGGTTCTCCTTCATGTAGAACGCCTTCGCGCCTTTGGGATAGTCGTACACAAAGAGCGGCACCCCGCGGTCCTCGACCAGGATCGCCTCGTCACCCGCACCGAGGTCGGCGCCCCATTCGACCTCGCTTCCGCGAGAGTGGAGGAGGTCGATGGCATCCGTGTAGCTGATCCGGTCGAACGGAGCCTCGATCTGTTCGAGCCGTGAGATGTCCCGCTCCAGCACGTCCAACTCGGTCCGCTGGTGCTCCAGGACTCGTCCGACGATGTAGCAGATGAAGTCCTCCTGGAGCCGCATGTTGCCATCGCTGTCCAGCCACGCGACCTCTGGCTCCACCATCCAGAACTCGGTCAGGTGACGGCGGGTCTTCGATTTTTCGGCCCGGAAGGTGGGGCCGAAGCAGTACACCTTCCCGAGCGCGGCGGCGGCCGCCTCCACGTACAGCTGCCCGGTCTGCGCCAGGTATGCGGGCCCGAGGTCGAAGTACTCGGTCTCGAACAGCGTGCCGGCCGACTCGCCGATCGAGCCGGTGAGGATAGGAGTGTCCACCAGCGTGAACCCGCCCTCGTGCATGAAATCGCGGATCGCGCGCACGATCTCGTCGCGCACCTTCATGATCGCGATCTGCTTTCGGCTCCGGAGCCACAGGTGCCGGTGCTCGAGGAGGAAGTCGGTGCCGTGCTCCTTCGGCTGGATCGGGAACTCGGGCGCCGGTCCGCGGACCGCTACATCGCTTGCCGTGAGCTCGACCCCCCCGGGCGCCCGGTCGTCCGCTCGGACGGCCCCCGTCACCTCGACGCTGGCCTCGTACTCGACCCCGTCGAGCCGTGTCCAGGTCTCCTCCGAGACCTCGCTCTTCGGGAACACGCACTGCACTTCCCCGGTCCCGTCCCGCAGGATCAGGAACGAGATCTTCCCGCTGGAGCGGAAGTTCCGCACCCAGCCCTTGAGCGATACGGTCTCGCCGACGTGCGCTCCGAGGTCCTGTATGGTCACGCTAGCGGCGCTCATGTGTGTCTGCCGGGGTCTCCTGGGTCTTCTTTGCGGCGTTCGCGGGCCGCTCCTGGTCCGCCCCAAGGATGCAGTCCATGCGCGAGGCGCACAAACCCGGCGGCTCCAGGCGCTCGGACCCGGCTGCCCGCGGGAGGCTGGACCGTCTCCCCTTCCGTGGCTAGGGTGGTCGGGACCGGTTGCACCGGACCGGCCCTGAACCCGAGGTGTTCGCGATGATCCGAGCGGCGGCCTGCGGCGGTCTCACGCTCGTCGCGTATCTGAGTGGTGTCGCGGCGTGCGCCAACGAGGCCGGCACCACGACGGCGGTCGTGTTCGACAGCGCCGGAATCACGATCGCCGCCAGCCCGACCGACGTGTTCACCGATCTCCCCTCGTGGCGACTCACCGAGCCTCCGCAGGTGGAGATCGGCGGTCTCGAACGAGGGACGGTCCATCAGCTGAGCCAGGTCGTGGATGCGGCTCTGCTGCCGGACGGGACCATCCTGATAGGCGACGCGGGCAGCCGACAGCTGCGGCTCTTCGATTCGAGCGGGAGGAGCGTGCGCACGTTCGGAGGCCAGGGCGGGGGTCCGGGCCGGGGCGAAGGCGAGGATCCGGGGGAGGGCCTGGGCGAGGGTCCGGAGGGGAGTCCGGGGGAGCTGCCCTTCCTGCGCTCGATCGCGATCCTGCCGGGCGACACGATCGTCGCCTCGGCGTGGCCGTTCGGGCTTCTGTCCCGGTTCGCACTGGACGGGACGTTCCTGGGGAGCACGCGACTTGGCCCGTTCTGGCCCGGGGTGGTCGCCGAGATCCTGAGCGACGGATCGCTCCTGCTCGACCTTTACGACCGGGGATACGCGGACGACATCGAGACCTGGGCCGCCTCGGGCACGCAGCCGCTCTTCCGCCCGCGGGGGTGGCTCGTTCGGGTGTTCCCCGACGGCCGGCGGCATACGCTGCGGGAGATGCGCGGGGAGCAGTGGTTCAAGCGAGGCGAGGCTCGACACGACCCCTGGGTGGCCCCACGCCCCTTCGGTCCCACGAGCTCGGTGGCGGTGACCGGGACCGGCTCCTCCTCCCAACGCACGAGGCCCTGAAGCGCGCCCCCGAGCGAGAGCACCTCGATCTCGGCTCTCTCGGTGTCACCGACATAGAGGCGAGACCCGGCCACCGCCACCGCGCTCGTGGGGCCGAAGGGACGTGGGGCCACCCAGGAGTCGTGTCGAGCCTCGCCTCGCTTGAACCACTGCTCCCCGCGTATCTCCCGCAGCGTATGCCGCTGGCCGTCGGGGAACACCCGAACGAGCCACCCCCGCGGGCGGAAGAGCGGCTGCGTGCCCGAGGCGGCCCAGGTCTCGATGTCGTCCGCGTATCCCCGGTCGTACAGGTCGAGCAGGAGCGATCCGTCGCTCAGGATCTCGGCGACCACCCCGGGCCAGAACGGGCCAAGTCGCGTGCTCCCCAGGAACGTCCCGTCCAGTGCGAACCGGGACAGGAGCCCGAACGG
>JBDHHV010000174.1:0-6477 GCA_039589195.1 Gemmatimonadota bacterium
CTACCACCGCATCGTGCGCGGGAAGCCAGTGGATACGGCCATGGCGGCAGCCCGCAAGTACCTGCGGGTGATGCAGCCCTCCACGAATGAATGGGCGACGCCTGTCCTATTCATGCGGTGCAAGGACGGGGTTCTGTTCGAGACGGGAGAGGCCGCGGACCAAGCACCGCACACCGTCGGGATCGACGACGCCCACGCCATGTCCTCCGGGAGCACCGCAGCAGCGCCGTCGTCCGCACCACCGACCCAGGCAGCCCCAGACGCCGCCGCCAGCGAGCCTCGCGCACCCGAGGCCTCCGCCGAGCCTCACGCTCCCGCGGAGCCGGTCATCCCGGCCGGGGTGGACCTGAGCGCGGATGTCGCCGTCTGGTTGGCGGAGGAGGATGGGAACCTCACCCTTCATTGGCGGGCGCGGTCTCCGGGATTGAGGGATTTCGTGGCGCTCTTCGCGAATCAGCCGACGGACCCAGATGGATACCTGCCCGACGCGTACGAGTACGCCTCGCAGGAGGGGTCGTACCGCACGAGCGTGCCGGCGAGACCAGGGTGTTGGGTCGCCTATATCGTCGAGGACGCAAGCGGCGAGAAGGCCATCATGGCGTCCTGGGGCCCTACGACCTAGAACCTGCCTGGAGCCGCGCCGCCCGGTCGACCGCGGACGCGGAACGGCAGCCGCCGAGCGAAGCCGACCGGGACTAGCTAGCCAGCCACCCCGCGATCTTCTCTCGCGCCAACGGATCCGCGAAATAGGCGCTGTGCGCGAGGGCGTTTATGCCCTCGAACACGTAGCGTTCCTCGATCGGAAACATCGCCGGCTCCCCGCTGTCCTCGGCGTCTCGTGGCTTCATTCGACGATCGAACACGCCTGTAGTCGGTACGACGAGGTCGTTACCGGCGTCCTGGAAGATCCGGTCCATGACCTTGTCGAACACGAAGTTCTTGAGTCCGGGTTCGGACGCGGCGAAATCCGAGGCGAGTGCGAAATAGCGGGAATCCACCAGACCCGTGCCTTCGTTGACCCACTTCCCGAACTCGCCCTCGGGACGCATCGACTGGATTCCCTTCAGCCCCTTCAACGTCCCCACCGAAAGCTGCTTGGCGACGGTGACGATCGCCTCCAACACCTCGGTCACGCCGTTGTCGGGCAGCAGATCGAAGAAGTTCAGGAGGTTGGTATATCTATCGATCAGGGCGCTCATGTGGTCGGGGTCGGCCAGTGCCGTGCCCGCGTTGGGCGACCCGGCGAATACGACCTTCTCCACCTTCACTTCCTTTGATCCGTGCGCCAGGTCACCCCATTTCTCGGACAGCACCCGGCTCACCAGCCCTCCCCGGGAGTGACACATGATGTCCAGGTCGAGGGCGATCTCGGACGGGAGCTTCCCGAGGAGCCATTCCACGTTTTCCTTCGGGTCGTCTGAGATCGTGAAGTGGTCGAACGCGAACACACGACCTTCGTACTGTTGGTGCAGACCTTGGACGAACTCGGCAGGCAGGCCGCCGAACGCGGTGTGTGCCCGGCTGAACGTCCCGTGCACCATGAGCAGTGCCCGGCCGCTCGCCAGCTGCGACCACATCTCGCCGTCGATCTCGTCGGCCTCGTTCGAGCTGAAGTTCTCGGGCGTGAAGCTCCGGAGACGGTAGGGCCGCTTCTTCGCTTCCCACTTGGAGGCGAAGAAGTCCCCCACCGCCCCGATCCCCGGCTCGATGAGCGGAAACACCAGAACGTTCAGGAACTTCTTCCCCACCGCACCCACGAGCCCGCGTGTCGCCGGTTCGCCCCCCACGTCCGACACCGTTCTGCGAATCACGTACGTGCGCGTGCCGGCCGGTCCGGCTTCATCGGCTCCACGCGTCGCCGCGCCGGCCCCCGCAGGCTCAGCGAAGTGCCATGTGGCGACGCCCGACTCGTCGGTGCTCAGCACCATCTGACCGTACCCGGAGCCGGGGTCCGGGGCCTGCAGCTCGATAGCCGGCTCTCCCATATCGGTGCTGCGCGTGGCCACCCCCACCTCGCGCGCCTCATCGATCTGGATCGTCCGCCGGCTATCGACGTTCGCCGCCGCCAGGGCGTCGTTCAGACGATTGCCGGTCCGGAGCGAGGCCGCGTCCGCGCGTGGGCTGTTCCACGCGTGCGCCCGGACCTCCCCCGCCAGCCCGGGAGTGACGAGCGTGACCTGCCCGACCTCGAGCGCCTCGCCATCGGGACGTAGCGTATCCGAGCTCTTGGCACGGAGCGCGAACGGCTTCTGGACGGTCGTCCAATCGTCTTCTTTCCCGATCGGCGTCGCGACCCCGATGTCACGCGAGGCCGTTCCGCCGAGGGCGGACTGCATCAGCATCTCGAACGCGGAGCCCGGACCGGCGGCCGAGCGCATGCCTTCCTGGGCGAGAAACCCGAAATCGGCCGGCTCGGTGGTCACGAACAGCTTCACCGTCTCGGTGCCCTGCGCGGGCGCCGTCGAGTACGGGTTCTCGGCGTACGGGAACTCCTTCGGCATATACAACGGCAGCGGCTGATCGTCGGCCCGCTTTCCGGTCCCCAGCTCGAACGGTTCCCCGGGGGCCAGCGCTTCCTGCGCGCCCGGGGGTGGGTAGAGAGGACTCACCTTCCCGGTGATGCCGAAGTCGAACAGATTGATGTACAACGGGGTTTCGTGCGTGTTGGTGATGCGGATCCCGATGCTCTCCCCCTCCTCGAACACGACATCGCCGCCGGCGCTCTCGGGGTCTGCGACGGCCCACTCCCCATTCGCCCGCTGCCGGAGCAGATCGAGGCGAACTTTCCCCCTGAGCCCGTTCGCCGGGTCGGGATTCTCCACCGCCAGCGCCTGCCGATATCGGTGCAGGCGCTCCAGATTCGTTCGGATGTCTCCGGAGTCGGCGAGGCCCTTTACGGGCATGTGCAGATCGCCGTTCTCGGTCACGATCGCCCAGGTCGGCTCACCCAGGGCGCCGAGTTGTGGGACGGGATCGTCATCCGTCACGGCCTCGCGCGGCTGGATCAGGTAGATGCGCGCGTCAGCCGGAGCCGTGTCGGAGGCCGAGGCCAACAGCCTGGACTGCTCCAGGTCTGCCTCGAGAGCCGCGACCTCGTCTTCGAGCCCATCCGGAGCCACGACCTCGTACTTGAGTCGCATGTCCCCGAACGCGTGCGTCTCTTCCACGGAACGACTTCCAGGCCCGATCGCGCCGAGGCTGGTCTCCTCGACCACCTTCGCGTCGCTCGTGACCGGACCGACGGCGGTGATCTCCACCTGCCCGAGATGCTCGCCCGGATCGGTCACCTGCTTGGTCCCCGATGGGACGACGGACCATTGCGATCCGACGGTCATCCCGTGCGCGGCACCCGCCGCCAGCGTCACACTTCCGTTCGTACGCTCGGTCACCCGAACGAAGCGCATCGGCTCGATGTCCGCGACGCCGAACAGCTCCCGGTCCAGCACGCCCTCCATCTGGGGGTGCTGCTTGGAGTTGTTGCCCGTGACCTTGCCGCTCATTCGCTCGAAGACATCGCGGTAGGTGGTCCCGGGGTCGGCCTGTTTCAGCTCCTGCCCGAGGTAGTAGGTGAGCGCGCCGTGGGTGATCGTCTGGTCCCCGGCGTTCACGCGCTTCTCGGCCGATTGCTCCTCATCACGGCACCCGGCGATCAATACGTACTTGCTCGAGAGTGAGAGCCAGCCGCTCGGGCCGGGATCACGGGCGGACCTCGTGAGCGCTTCGGGTGACACGGGTGAGGGTGGCAGCTCCTCGACGGGACGCGTGTCGGCCTCCACGGATCTGACCTTGGTCCCGAAGGCGTCACGCGTGATGGTTCCCGAGTGACAACAATCGAAGATCAGCGTGATGAACGGCGTCTTCTCACCCAACTGCAACAGGAACTCGTGGATCTCGTCGTCGGTGATGTCCCGGTTCTCGTCCGGCGCCCGGCCCGTGTCGTGCGGCAGGATGGTCTCATCCATGCCATCCGGCTCGTCCCCCTCGCGGTCGGTAACCTGCGAGCCATGTCCGGCGTAGTGGATGACCACCACATCGTCCCGGTTCGTGGCCTCTACCAGCGATCGCAGCTCGGACAGAATCGCCTCACGCGTGGCCTCTTCATCGCGTAGCAGGCTGATGTTCTCGGGTGGGAACCCGAAATTCTCCTGCAAGAGGCTCCGCATCAGCTCTACGTCGTTTACGCAGCCCTGGAGCTCCCACCAGGGGTAGGCGTACTTGTTGACGCCGATAAGGAGGGCTCGTTTGGAGCCACGGTGTGGAGAATCAGACATCGTACTGCTCCTGTCGGGTCGGAGATGGCCTCCGCCCGGACTACGGGTGACAGGAAGGGGCGGCCCCGGCGGGGCCGCCCCGAGAACATCGAGTGCCGGGGCGGCTGAGCGCCCCGGCGGTCGTATTACAGCTCAGTCGCCCGGACCACCACCGCCCGTACCGGTCGGATCGCGGTCGCCTTCGCAGATCTCGAGCTCGACTCCAATCTCCTCCGCGAGCGCACAGACCGCCTTCTTCAGTTCGTGGATCTGTGTCAGAACGTGCTTCTGGAAATCGGTGAGCTCCTGGCCATTCGGCATGTCGACCTCCGGTTGGGGTGTGCGGTCCAGCCAGGGAATCACGGCCCGCGGCTGGGCTCTAGCGCGTCGCTTGGCGCCGCATGGCGTCGAGGCGGGCGCGAAACGCGTCGGCTGCGGATTGTAGGCCCAAAGCCTCCGCGGCGCGAGCGCGGAGGTCGAGGCTGGCTCTCAGGTAGAGTACGTAGATGAGCGCCTCAGGCGAATCGAAGACACCGGCGACGTCAAGCGCCTCGTGGGCTTCTCCGTTCGCCAGCAAGAGCTCCGCGAGACGGAGATGTTCAAGCGCGAGCGGCTCGAGCTCATCCCAGTTGAGATCGAATCCGACAGGGCCCGATCTCGGTGCGTTCGGTCGCAGGGCGCGAAATTGGCGAAGGGCCTCCAGGCTGTCTCCCCGTGCGAGGCTGAGGTGGGCACCCATCGCGCGGGCGAGAAGCCGGTCGCGCCGGGCCTCGGCAGCGGCCTGAACCGCCTCGAGCGGGCGGGCAAGAACAAGACTGTCGAACGCTCTCTCTGTCCGCGCCGCATACTCCTCCATCGCACGAGCCACACGCGCGACGGCCGCCGTGTCACCCGCACCCGCCCTCCAGACCCCCGCGTACCACAGGAATCGCGGACTGGCTCCCCCCTGCGGACCCGTCTGTTCCAGCTGCTCGAGCCTGCGACGCACGAGATCGCTCGCGCGATCCCCCACCTCCACTCCCAGCAGGCCCAGCACAGGCCAGAAGCGCTCCGGGAACGGATACCCCGACTCGATGGTGGCATCCAGGAAGCCCACCGCGTCGGCATCACGACCCTGGGCGACGAGGGTAGCGAGCACCCCCTTGGTCGCCGACCACACCCTACCGACGTGCCTGGTCGTATCGGCGGCCAGGATCGCTCGGAAGCCGGTCTCGGCACACGGAAGCTGATATCCACCGCCCACGGCGAGCGCAAACGAGGCCGTCACCGCGTTCAGCGGCGTCTCCAGCGCCGCGCGCTCCCACGCTCTCGCATCCGGACCCTCGCGCACGCATTGATCCATCAACGCGATGTGCCGGGCGAGGCCTTCGTCGGGGTTGGCGGCGTTGAAGCGCTGGAGGAGGGGATCCGCCCCTTCCACATCGCCATGACGCAGCCTGTACTCGAGCCGGTGAAAGAGCGCATTGACCGCCGTCGAATCCAGCATCTGCGCACGCGCGAACGCGTCGTCGGCCAGGGAGTCCGGACGGGTCCGACGCACCACGAGGTGCGTGTATACCTCGCCGAGCTGGATCCAGGCAAAGGCGAACTCGTCATCCAGCGCCAGGGCGCTCTCCAACTCACCGATCGCCGTCTCGGCGTCGCCCTCCACGTATGCCACCATACCACGCGCCAGCGCCGTGTACCGCTCGGGTAGCGACCGGGTCAGCGCTACCCGGGCTAGAGCCCCCGCCTCTTCCAGATCGTCGTTCCAGGCTGCGGCTTGCGCCCCTCGAATGGCGGCCAGGCCGAACTCCGGGTCAGCCTCGACGGCTGCCTGGTACATAGGCACCGCCTGCGCGAACCGGGCTCGGCGGAAGCCGGCTTCTCCCTGCAGGAACGTCGCGATCGCGCCCGGATCGCGCTCGTTGAACGCGGCGTCGATCTGTGGTGGGGCCCCCTCGATCATGGCCGGGAGCAGCTGGTTGATCGCCGCGAGTCCCGGCCGCCAGGCCTCGCCCAGCGGCCCCTCGACCCTCGCCTGTCTCAGCATGGCGTCGCCGGCGACATCCCACAGGTACAACAAGACCGCCACCGAGTCCGAGCCGGCGATCATGAGTCGACCCGTCACGGCGAACGCGCTTCGCCTGGACTCGGCGAGCTCGCGCATTCGATCGTCCGTCACCGACCGAATGTCCTCGCGTTCATCGGCATCGAGAAACGTCCAGCCATCGATCGCGCGCATCCC
>JBDHHV010000175.1:0-6378 GCA_039589195.1 Gemmatimonadota bacterium
TTCGCCCGGCTCGAGCCCGGCGCAAAACGGCTCCGAGGTCGCGCGGAGATTCGTTACCGCAACGAGTCCCCCGATACGCTCGAGGAGCTGTACCTACACCTGACGCAAAACGTGCACGCGGAGGGGGCGACGAGGAACGAGCCGCTCGAAGTGACCGGCGGGATCCACCTCGATTTCCTGTCGGCCGCCGGGACGCAGCTCTACGAGACGGAGACTTCGGACGCCCCGGGATACGCGACACGCGGCACACTGCTCCAGGTGTCCTTGATCGATCCGTTGCCGCCAGCCGGTGAAGTGGACCTGGAGGTCCACTGGTGGTTCGACATCCCGCGGCAGGGGGCCGGGGCCCGGATGGGCTGGAGCGGTGACGACCTCTTCTACCTGGCCTACTGGTATCCGCAGCTCGCCGTGTACGACGATGTCGAGGGTTGGCAGCTCGATCCGTTTCTCGGCGGCGCCGAGTTCTATACCGGGTTTGCCCGGTACGACCTCGAGATCGAAGCGCCGCACGGATGGGTGGTGCGAGGCACCGGACGGCAGTCGAACCCACTCGAGGTGTTCCCCGAGACCATCATCGAGCGCCTCGAGGCGGCGGAAAGCTCGGACAGCGTCATCCATATCCTCGGGGAAGCCGACTTCGGGCCCGGTCGCGCGACCCGACGTTCCAGCGATGGGTGGCTGGTGTGGCGCTTCCACGTGGACACCGCTCGAGACGCGGCGTTCTCCGCTACGCGAGCCTCGCTGTGGGACGCGGTTCGGACCCCCGTCGGTGACCGAGATGGGAACGGGGAGCCCGACTACGCCAGGATCGAGACCCTGTACCGCCCGACCGCTCCCGCGTGGGCGGCGGCGGCGGAGTACGCGCGACATTCCATCGACTTCCATTCCCGCTTCACGGGATTCTCGTATCCATGGCCACATATGACGGCGATCGAGGGTGGTGGGATCATCGGGGGTGGGATGGAGTTCCCGATGCTGACCCTGATCGGCGACTACAACGCCCGCGGAGACTCCGCGCTCTATTACGTGACCGCGCACGAGCTGGCCCACATGTGGGTCCCGATGATCGTCGGGATCGATGAGCGGCGACGCGCCTGGATGGATGAGGGCATGACCACGTTCCTCGAGAATCAGGCGAGGAAGGAGTTCTTCCCCGGGAATCCGTCCGACAGCCTGGAGCGGGAGATCTACCTGGAGCTCGCGCGGTCCGGGCGCGAAGGGGAGATGATGCGGTGGACGGATTTCCAATACCCCGGCGCGGGAGGGGTCGCCTCATACTCGAAACCCGCCTCCGTGCTCGTTGCCCTGCGTGGCTTGCTGGGCGAGGAGACGTTCATGCGAGGCTACCGCGCGTTCATCGCGGAGTGGGCGTTTCGACACGCGAAGCCCTGGGACTTCTTCCAAACCTTCGAGCGTGTGGCGGGCGAGGATCTAGATTGGTTCTGGCGCAGCTGGTACTACGAGACGTGGACCCTGGATCAGGCGGTCGGGGGGGTCAGTCGCACCGAGCAGGGAGTGCGGGTCGTGGTGGAGGATCGGGGTGACGTGCCGATGCCGACGCGTCTGTTGGTGGTGCGAATCGACGGTTCGGAGACCCGGCGGGAGATCCCGGTCAGTCACTGGCTTTCGGGAGAGCGCTCTGCAGAGGTCTTCCTGCCCGCCGGGTTGCCCGTCGTCCGGGTCGAAATCGACCCCGAGGGCGCGTTCCCCGACGTGAATCGGGCCAACAACGTCTGGGTGCAGTGAGGGCGCACCGCGGGACCGGTGCGCCCCGAAAGCTCAGTCGCGCAGGTCAATCGCGTGTGTCCTGGACGACAAAAGTAACCTTCGCGTTCAGCCGATACTTCACGATCGCGTCCCCTTCGACGATCGCCTGCATGCCCTCGACCCAGAGACTCTTGATGTTGTGCACGGTCTCGGAGGCCTCGGTGACGGCTTTGCGGGCCGCATCCTCCCAGCCGGTGTCTGATTCGGCGATGACCTCGATAACCTTCGCGACTGCCATCTCATCCTCCTTCTTCGGCGAGTTTCAAGACACGTCTTCGTTTGGACGTTGGAGGATCAAAACTACCCGGGCCATGCGCGGCAGCAAGGCCGCCGCGGCGACCCCGGCCCACATCGGGAAGATTCCGCAGGTGCACCTCGGGGGAAGCTCCGGCCCCGGCATGCGAGAGGCTCATGATGGCTGACACGGACTCGACAATCGAATCGACCGCCGCCGAAACCGGGTCGCGCGACACCCGCGATCGGAAGGACCGGATCTTCGCCCTCGATCTTCTCGAGGGGCAGGTAGCGCTGATCACCGGGGGAGGCAGCGGCATCGGTCTCGGTATCGCTGACTGCCTGGCGGGTTGCGGGGCGTCGGTCGCGATCCTCGGCCGGCGGTCCGAGCAGCTGGAGATCGCCGCGACCACGTTGCGAGACCGGCGTGGGGGGCGCGTGATGACCATCCCGGCCGACGTAAGGGACCCCGAAGCGTTGAAAGCGGCCGTTGCCGGGGTCGTCGATGCGTTCGGGAGTCTCGACGTGCTCATCAACAACGCGGCGGGAAACTTCTACTCGCCCTCGGCCGACCTGTCGCCGAACGGGTGGCGGGCGGTGGTCGAGATCGACCTGTTCGGTACGTTCTTCGGGTGCCAGGCGGCGTTCCCCATTATGCGGGAGCAGGGATTCGGCCGCATCGTATCCACTTCGATGACGTTGCATTACCGGGGCTGGCCGCAGATGGCGCACGCGACGGCGGCGAAGGCGGGCGTGGATGCGCTCACCCGCACGCTGGCGCTGGAGTGGGGACGCTTCGGCATCACGGTGAACGCGGTCGCACCCGGACCGATCCCCACGGAGGGCGTCAAGAAGGCGTTCGCGGCGTTGAGTGCGCAGACGCCCGATCTGTTCGACGAGCGGGCGGGCGAGGATTTTGCCAGGAGCTTCATCCCGGTCGGCCGCCTGGGGGCGCCGGATGACATCGGGAACATGGTGACCTTTCTCGCCTCGCCGGCCGGAGATTGGATCACGGGGGCGATCTTCGTGGTAGATGGAGGAGAATCTCTAGCGAGTCCGAGGCGTACGGCATGAGGCGGAGGAAAGGGCGATGAAGGCAACGGGTAGGGCGATTCGGCTGGGAGCGTTTGGCGCGGTGTGTCTCTTCGCGACCACCGAGTCCCTGGATGCGCAACGCGCGAGCCCGATGGAGTACGCACGGGCCACGATCGCCGGACACCCGATCGAAGTGCAATACGGTCGCCCCTCCACTCGGGGGCGTGAGATCTTCGGGGCGTTGGTGCCCTACGGGAGCGTGTGGCGGACCGGCGCGAACGAGGCCACGCACCTGCGCAGCCCTGTGGATTTGGTGATCGGTGAGGTCCGAGTCGCGGCGGGTGAGTACACGCTATACACGATCCCGGATGAGGACGGCTGGACGCTGATCATCAACACCCAGACCGGGCAATGGGGAACCGCGTACGACGAGCGCGAGGACCTCGTTCGCGTGCCGATGGCGGTCGAGAGCACGTCGGAGCTCGTCGAACGGTTCACGATATCGGTCCGGGAGGGAGAGGATACGGACGGAGTCATCGTCCTCGAGTGGGAGAGAACCCGGGCGATCCTGGCCTTTAACGTCAGCGCCGAGTGATCGCTTCTCCGATGACGAGCACGCCACTGATGGCGAGCGTGCCTCCGATGGCGCGCGCGCTTCCAATGACGAGCGAGGCTCCGGGCTAGACGGCCTTCGCGATCGGGAGGCTCCGCGCGCTTCCCGCTGCGGTACCCGCGACCGGGGAACGAGCGTACAGGACGTCGCCCTCCGCCTCCAGAACCGTGGTCAGCCGGTCGCCCGGATGCACGCCGTCGCCCCGAATCTCCACGCGCAGATAATCGCCGGTCAGACCTCCCGTGACCCGTTCCGCCCCCTCGAGCACGACATCCGCGGTCTGACCCACACGCTGCGCTCGGTATCGCCGACCCTTGTCCAGCGCGATCTCCCGCAGCTCCCGCGAGCGGGCGGCCGCCACGTCACCCGGGACACGATCCGGCAGCGAGGCCGCCGCCGTCCCATCGCGAACCGAGAACGGAAAGACGTGCAGGTAGGTGTACGGTAGCTCCTCGATCAGCGAGCGCGTGTCCGCGAACTCTCCCTCTCCCTCGCCCGGAAACCCCACGATCACGTCGGCTCCCAGTCCCAGGCGGGGCAGGCGGTCGGCGATCTCCAGCACCCTGCGACGGTACGCGTTCCTGGTATGCCAACGGCGCATCAGCCCCAGGATCCGGTCACTTCCGCTCTGTAGCGGAACGTGGAGGTGCGGCGACAGCTGACCCACGGATCGAGCCATCAGGTCCACCATGTGACCGTCGATCTCGGTCGCCTCGATCGAGGAAAGCCGGAGTCGCGCCGGGACTGTCTCGAGCAACCGCTCGCAGAGTCGCGCCAGCGTCGAGGGGGCATCCAGGTCACAGCCGTAATGCCCGATGTGAATCCCCGTCAGCACCAGCTCGGGGTGCACGTGTGACAACTGCACCGCCTCGTGTACGATCTCGTCTTCGGGTCTCGAGCGACCGGCTCCGCGGGCGAGCCGGGTCGCGCAAAAAGAGCACTTCCGGTCGCACCCGTCCTGCACCTTCAGCCACCCGCGCGTGCCCTTCGCGCTGCGCCCCAGCGTACTCGGCCCGACGCCGGCCGGTGTCTCCGCGATTCCGAGCTCGGTCAGCGCCCGGGCCACCAGTACGGGATCCTGCCCGGGCACGACGGCGTCCACTTCGGGGATGGCGCGATAGTCCGCCTCCCGCAGCGCGGCTGAGCAGCCCGCCACCAGGATCGTCATTCGCGGATGGCGTCGTCGGAGCCGGCGAATCAGGTGCCGCGCGTCCGCATCGGCCTGGTTGGTGACGGTGCACGTGTTGATGACCGCCACCCGGGCATCGTCCACCGCGGATGCCTTCGCACCGCGACTCTCGAGCTCGTGGCGCATGCGCTCGGTGTCGTACTGGTTCGCCTTGCACCCGAAGGTGTGAAACCAGATGGGGGTGTCGCTCAAGCTACGACTCGTCGTCCTTTCTTGCCTGAACCGCGCGAGAGGGGTACCCGCCGGAGCGGGTCCGCGCGCGACCCACCGGGGTCTCTCAGCAGCCTCCCATGTTCGAGAGTTCGCCGGGAACGGTCGAACAGTTCCCGGCGAGGCCCAAGATCGGCACGGCGGCCCGGGCATGCTACCTCATCCAGCGCCCGTGAAACTGGCCCCTCGGCGGCTGCCGGGGATATCTTCCGCTCGTCGACCTCGAACCGCGACCCTTTTCTCGCCCGCGGCCGAGTCAGTTCGAGCGCAGTCAGACGGAGCGAATGATGAGCGGCACCGGGTTCAGGACCTTGGCACTGCTGGCAACGATCGCCGTCGCCGTTCCCCTCGCCGGGTGCGGAAGCGACGAGAACGGAATCGTCTTCGAGGATCCCGCGACGATCACGGTTCGGAACCTGACCAACGGCAAGATTCTCCGCGTCTTCTTCAAGACCTGCGGGGCGGCGGCCTGGGGCTCCGATCGACTCCCCAACGACCCCATTGAAGGCGTCATCGACGTGGGAACCTCCAGGAGCTTCACCGTCGAGGCCGGGTGCTACGACATGAAGGCCGATCACTTCACCGGACCCGAGCCGGAGCCCGATCCCCTGCCCACGGTGGAGCAATTCGGTATCATAGTAGCTTCCTCCGCACCCTTCATTTGGGACGTCACGCCGGAGGAGGATCCGACGCCGGCTTAGCGGGCCCCAGGGCCAGGAGCGCGGGCAGGATCACCAGCGTCGCGGCCAGAACGCACAGCATCCCGATCGTGAGGAGCTTCCCCATGCTCGCCATCCCCACGTGCGTCGCGAACGCGAGGTTGCCGAAGCTCGCGATCGTCGTGAGCGTGCTGTAGAACACGGCGCGCGCCGTGCTGGTGGCGAGCGTGCCCCCACCGTACCAGCCATCGCCCGGATTCCCACTTTCAAAGCCGGATCGGTTTCTGTGCACCATGTGGATCCCGTTGTCCACGCCCACGCCGAGCAGCAGCGGCAGGGCGATCACGTTCGCGAAATTGAATCTCCAGCCGAACGCGACCATCGCCGCCGCCGTCCATAATCCGGCGACGATCAGGGGGCCGACCACCAGCGAGGCACCGGTGGCGGATCGCAGCAGCAGTAGTAGTAGCACCGAAACCGCCACGAGCGCCCAGGCGAGCGCCGTACGAAAGGAGCCCACGGCCACCCGGCCGGTCTCCAGCTCACTCACCGGAGCCCCGGTCACATCGCTCGCGACGGTGCGCACTTCATCGATGAAGCGCTGGAGCTGATCGGTCGTCTCCAGGCTCTCGCGTGGGAGGACTTCCAGTCGTCGCTGTCCGCTGACCCCG
>JBDHHV010000176.1:0-6350 GCA_039589195.1 Gemmatimonadota bacterium
CGTCTACGACGCCGTGATCGTCGGAAGCGGCTTCGGCGGATCACTCATCGCCCATACGCTCGTCCGCGCCGGTCTCGATGTCCTCATGCTCGAGCGAGGGGACTGGGTCGAGCGGGGGGCGCACAACTGGGCCCAGGACGCATCCGTCGACCTGACCCCGGTCTACGCGACCGACATCCCCTATCGGGTGCTGGCGGGCGGTAACTCGGACATCATGGGTGCCTACAGCTGCGTGGGGGGACCGTCGGTGTTCTACGGAGGCGTCTCCATGCGGTTTCGAGAGGCGGACTTCGAGGCCGACCCGGACATCGTAGGCGATTCGGGGGCGGCGTGGCCGTTCGAGTACGCCGACCTGGAGCCGTACTATGCGCGGGCCGAGCAGTTACTACGAGTGGCGGGGAACGCGGGTGAAGACCCGACCGAGCCGCCCCGGAGCTCGCCGTACCCGTACCGCTTGAACGGTCTCTCGAAGACCTCGCAGAGGATCGGTGAGGCCGCTCGCTCGCTGGGCCTGAGCCCGTTCCGGATGCCTCTGGCCATCAACTACCACGCCGAAGATGAGCGAGCCGCCTGCGTGGCGTGTACGACGTGCGACACGTTCGCATGTGCCATCGGCGCGAAGAACGATCTCGCGACCTGTATCCTGCCGCAGCTTATGGAGGGCGGTCTCGAGCTACGTCCGAACACGGTGGTCACGCGTCTCGAGGTCGAGGGGGAGCGGGTGAGCTCGATCCGCTGCCACGACAAGACCACCGGCGAGGCCCGGCGGTACCGTGGAAAGCTCGTCTTCCTGTGCGCGGGGGCCATCGGATCGCCGCACGTCCTGCTGGCCTCGGGATTGGCCGACCTGAGCCCGGCCGGCGACACCATCGGTCGCTACCTGATGAGGCACTGCAACGCGATCGTGTTCGGGTTCTTCCTGCGGCATCCCAACAAACCCGCGGAGTATCACAAGCAGCTGGGCATGCACGATTTCTACTTCGGGCATCCCGAGGTGCAAAGCCCTCCCGGCAAGCTCGGTAGCATGCAGCAGCTGCAATCGCCGCCCGTGGGTCTGGTCAAGGCCATGTTGCCCTGGCCGGTGGGCCAGGTGCTCTCGCCCGGAGTGAAACGGCTCACCGGACTCCTCGTGATGGCGGAGGACATGCCCCAGTACGGGAACCGGGTCGCCCTGGACCCGACGGGAGAGGATCGCTACGGTCTGCCCCAGCTCACGGTCACGCACCATTACACGCGGCGTGACCTGGCCGCCTGTCAGGCGCTGGTCCGGCAGGCCAAGCGCGTCCTGCGCGCGGCGGGAGGACTGTTTTCGTACGTGCACGATATCCGAACCTTCTCGCATGCCGTCGGGACCGTCCGTATGGGGGAGGACCCCGCCACCTCCGCGCTCGATCCTCACTGCCGCTTTCGGGGCGTCGAGAACCTGTACGTCGTGGATGGGAGCTTCATGCCGACGTCGGCGGGTCTGAACCCGAGCCTGACGATCGCGGCCAACGCGCTGCGTGTTGGCGAGCACGCCCTGGCCGAACACGGCGTGTCCACCGGACCGTCCACCCCCGAGGCGCCCCTGGAAGAGCCGGAGGGCCCGATGAATGAGGGCGTCACATGACCGGAGAGCGGAAGCCGCTGAAGCTCGCGTTCCTCGGGTGTGGCTTCGCGACGCGCCTGCACAGCCGCACGCTGTCGAAGGTGGACCCCGGTGTGGGCCTTTTCTACGCGAGCCGCAACGGCGCTCGCGCGGAGGAGTACAGCCGCAAGCATGGCGGCCGCGGCCACTTCGACTCGTATGCAGCCGCAATCGAGGATCCGTCGATCGACGCCGTCCTCGTCGCCACGCCTCCGGATTCGCACCTGAATCTCACCCTCGAGGCACTTCGAGGCGGAAAGCACGTCATCGTCGAGAAGCCGCCGCTCCTGCACGCCTCGGACTTCGACACGGTGCGCGAGGCACAGCGTGAAGCGGGCCGGCAGGTCCTCGTCGCCGAGAACTACTTCTACAAGCCGCTCACGGGGGCGCTCCGGGACGCACTCCAGGGTGGCGCGGTGGGGGACGTCCTGTTCGTGCACGTGAACGCCCTCAAGGAGCAGCAAGTCGACGACTGGCGTGGCGATGCGGAGACTTCGGGAGGCGGAGCGTTGTTCGAGGGCGGGATCCACTGGATCTCGTTCCTCGCCAGCCTCGGCCTGGATGTGCGATCGATCGGCGGCGCCCGCGCCGGCTCGGCGGACGGGTTGGAGAGGAGCGTGGCCGCTACGATCCGCTACGAGGGAGGTGCCGTCGGTACGCTCCTCTACTCCTGGGAAGTGCCGTCGCTGCTCAAGGGGCTGCGTCTGTCGAGGATCTTCGGACGCGAGGGAACGATCACGTTCGAGTCCAACGGCGTATTCGTGCTCATTCGAGGACGGCGGAAGCGGGTGATCTTTCCGGGACTCAGGGACATCGCCGGCTATCGGGCCATGTTCCGCGATTTCTTGGCGGCGCTACGCGAGAACAAGGAGCCCGAGTACACGCTCGAGCTGGCGCGGCGGGACCTGGGTCTCGTCGAAGCCGTGTACCGGTCCATGCGAGCGGGTGACGAGAACCTGGTCAGACGGCGCGGTTAACGCGCTCTGTGCGCAAGAGTTCGGGATGCTCGACATAGGTGGGATCGTCGTTTACGGAACGATCCTCTCCGTCTCGAGCTCGCTCATATTCCTGCTGGCCGTACTCTTCAATCCGCGCTTCGCCCGCAATGACCTGCCGAAGGACATCCAGGACAGGGTCCCTCCGCTCACGAAACGGGAGAAGTTGCAGTCGATGCTGTTCCTCATTCCCGTGATCGCTCTCGTGCTCGGGATTCCGCTCGCCTTCGGTCTGGCACTGAAGAGCGACCAGGGGAGCGATCTGTCGTACCTGGCCCTCGCCGGCCATCTCCTGGCCGTACTCCTCATAACCAATGTCTTCGAGCTGGTAGTCCTGGACTGGCTCATCTACTGCACGCTCACGCCGAAGCGGCTCGTCATTCCGAATACCGAAGGCATGGCGGGCTACAAGGACTACCTCCACCAGCTGAGATCTCACGCTCGTGGAGCGGTAGTCATGGTCTTCCTATCACTGGCACTTGCCGGAGTGGTGTTGCTGATCACGTAGCTGGGCGCCGTCCGCCAGGCGATGGCTTGTGTGGGAGCTCGAGCAGGCCTGGCGACCTCATGACCTGCACCGCGACGATCAACCGAGGCTGATCTGTCGCTGACTGTCTGCCGGCCTGCTCGTCAGCTCCGAGCGCAGTGCGGGGCGCCATCGAGGCGCCCCGCTGCTGGTATCGTCGCTTGACGCGGGACCGATACCACGGCCCCTACTAATGGGACTTGCGGGTGGTTGGGATCATCACGTGGACGAGCGCGTGGTCCTTCCACATGACCCATGGGCCACCGCCCTCGGGCGTCGTCGGCAGACCCTTCAGCCACTCGGCGTTGGGCACGATCATCATGATGTGGGGCGGTCCCGCCTCGGGCATCCACTCGTTGTCGGCGGTCGGACCCTCTGCGTAGGGGTCCACGTTGCTTTCGCCGGCGGCGCCACCCTGGAGCATGTACCCGAACCCTATGCGGTCGGTGGACGGCTCCGTCTCGTTCATCCAGGCGTCGGCCCACTTCAGCCATTGATCGTCCAGACACATCGGGTCGTTCCCCTCCGTCTCCGGATTGTCCGGAAAGCAGATCCATCCATTCGTACCTTCGCGTACGACGCTCATGTCCCACGCCATGACGGTGGCGGCTTCACCGATCGATGCGGGCGCAGAGCTCATCGCGCTAGCGACCACTTCGTCGGATTGAGCGACTGCGGCCATGGGTACAAACAGCAGGACCACGGCCAGGGGCCAGGTAAAACGGCGCATCATTACCTCCTGTGGCAGGAAACACCGGCGGGAACACCGCCGCGACGGAAAACCGACGACGCACAAGGAGCGCGTGCGCAAGGGAGTATAAAAGATATTCACATCATAATATCAGAATAAGCTTGGAGGGCGCAACACCCTTGGCAGAGGGGCGGTATCACCGAGGTGTGAGAGGCGGCGGTCAGCCCCCGGCCTCTGCCTCCCATTCCTCGCGCGTGGTGAGCGATAACGGCTCGATCTCGCGCTCCGCGAGGGCCGCGTTGAGCTCCGTCAGCCGGGCGCCGACCAGGTCGTCGAACCGCGCCCGGACCCCCGTCATCTCCTCCTCGAGCGCCTCGGTACGCGCTTGCTGTGAGTCGGTCGGACGACCGTCATAACCGGACACCGCCCCGAACAGGTTGCCCATCCGCTCACGCAGCTTGTCCGCGCTGCGATCGAGACCCCCCTCGGAGGACTGGACGAGGTCCGTGCGGAATGTCTCGAGATCGTCGGCGTACGCGGTCAGACGCCGGCCGAGACCGCTGGATTCATCGAGATCGGCCGCCACCGCCTGCGCAGCGTCGCGCAGCTCGATGGCGGTCTCCACCAGGTAGGTGAGATCCTCCAGCAGCCGGTACAGCCGGAGCGACGTCAACTGCGCGAGGCGGCGGTCCTCCGCCGTGTGGGGGGAGCGCGGGTCGGGACGGATCGCGACCTCGCCCTCGTACGTGTTGTCGCCCTTGGTGAGCCGGACCGTGTACTCGCCTTCGAGCGCGCGCGGGCCCCGGAAGGCGTTCACGAAGCCTGTGGCGGGCGGGACCTTCGGTGGCCGAAGTCGCATCAGCCAGTCCACCCGATTGAAGCCCCGCCGCTGGCTCCCCACCAGGGACGCGAGCCGCTGTCCCGCCTGATCGAGCACCTCGATCAGGAGGTCGCCAAACAAGTGCCTGCGAGGCTGATAGTAGACGATAGCGGCGGCCTCGGGTGGGTTCTCTCCCACGAACTCGGCGTCACCGGGGAACTCCTGGAGGACTCCCGCGGGTGTCATCGCGGCAGGCCTCGTGGGGAGCACCGTGACCTCGGCCGTCAGAGCTTCGGATGTCAGGTGCCGGAGCGGCGTCAGGTCATCGAGGATGTATATGCCCCGGCCGTGAGTGGCGATGACCAGATCGTGATCCCGCGGGTGGATGACCAGGTCTCGCACGGAGACGGGTGGGAGTCCACCGTTCTCCGCCGCGAGCCGGGCCCAGTTCCGTCCTCCATCCAGGCTCAGGAACAACCCGAGCTCCGTGCCGAGGTAGAGCAGGTCGGGATTCGCCGGATCCTGTTTGATGACGTGTGCGTAACCGTCGAGATCCTCGGTCACGAGCGACGTCCACGTGTCGCCGTGGTCGTCGGTCCTGAAGGCGTACGGCGCCATGTCGCCGGTCCGGTGTCCATCGAAGGTCACGAACGCTGTGGCGGCGTCGTGGGGGCTGGTCTCCACGTGCGACACCCACGTGTTCGCGGGCACTCCGACGTTTCCGACCACGTTGGTCCAGGTCGCGCCATCGTCGCGGGTGAGCTGGAGGTTCCCATCGTCCGTCCCCACCCAGATTACGGTGGGATCCACGGGCGACTCGCTGATCGTGTAGATCGTCGTGTGGTTCTCGGCGGTGGAGTTGTCGATCGTGAGGCCGCCCGACTCCTTCTGCCGCTGCTTCTCCGGATCGTCCGTGGTCAAGTCGGGCGAGATCCTCTCCCACGCCGCTCCACGATCCCGCGACCGAAACAGGTATTGGGCTCCCACGTACAGGCTGCCCGGGTTGGCGCGGCTCACATGGATCGGTGTGTTCCAATTGAAGCGCAGCGCAGGCTCGTCCGGGCCCACGAACGGACGGATCTCACGCTGCTCACCCGTAGTCTTCGAATACCGTTGCAGGTTGCCGCCCTGCGACTCGACATACACGTACTCGGGGTCACCCGGGTCGACGAAGGCGTGAAAGCCGTCCCCGGCGAAGATGTTCCGCCAATCACGGCTCCGGACTCCGCCCCGGCTTCGGGAGGCGCCCATCCAGGTCCCGTTGTCCTGCAATCCGCCGTACAGGTTGTACGGCCACTCCATGTCGAAGCTGACTTCGTAGAACTGCGACAGCGGGAGTGCGCGCACGTGCCGCCAGGTCCCCGCGCGGTCTTGCGAGATGTACAGCCCCCCGTCAGTCCCCAGGAGGAGCTCGCTCGGGTTGTCCGGGTTGATCCACAGCGCGTGATGGTCGCTGTGCACGGTGGCGCCGAGCGGCGACGATGGGATGCCTCCGAACGTCTCGCCGCCATCGGAAGAGATGCCTATAGACGTCGCCATCTTGTAGATGCGCTCGTGGTCCGTCGGGTCCACCACGATGTGCGCGTAATAGAACGGGCGCCCGCGCACCCGTCCCCCCGAGCCTGCCTCGACCCAGCTCGAGCCGAGGTCGTCGGAGCGGTACATCGCGGTCGAGGCCGCGTCGACCACCG
>JBDHHV010000177.1:0-6271 GCA_039589195.1 Gemmatimonadota bacterium
ATCGACAGCTCCGGCGTGTCTCTTGCCGGTGAAATGCCGGGGCGTCACGGACGCGGGCCGACGCCGACGGGTCGAGAGAGACCTCGACCCGCGAACGAAACGACCGGGCCGACCGGCCCGAACGAGATGAGGGGAAGGAGGAGGGGTTGGTGAGAACGGGCTCTACCCAGGCGATATGCAGAGGGGTTGCTCATGGCGTGCGGAGGCAGGCGCGCACGGCGCTGCTGGCAGCGGCGTGCTTCGTCCAGGCCGGGTGCAGCGATGGGCAGGCGTCTGCGCCGGCCCAGGCGGCGGGCGATTCGACCCTCACGCGGCTCCTGAGCGAGATCCTGCCCGCGGTGGAGCGAGCGAGCGGGATCGAGGCCGTCCGGCCGCTCCAGGTGGCTCGGGCGGATTCCTCGCAGCTCGACACCTACGTGCGTCAGCAGCTGGAATCGCAGCTTCCGCCAGCCACGGCGCGAGCGATCACAGCCGCGTACGCGCGTCTAGGGCTCGTCCCCGACACATTGGACCTGCGCGGACTTCTCGAAGCGCTCCTCCGCGAGCAGGTGGTCGGGTACTACGATCCGGCGGCCGACACACTGTTCGTGCTGGAGCACGTCCCGGCCGCCCAACTCGAGGTAGTGCTCGCGCACGAGCTGGTCCATGCACTCCAGGATCAGCGCGTCGACCTGGACTCGCTCCGACGGAACCTGATCCATGCCAACGACCGCACCCTGGCTGCGCAGGCGGCCATCGAGGGTCACGCGACCTTCGCCATGATGGAATGGCAGATGGGACAGTTGTCCGGGGGTGTGGCCGATCTGACCGCGTTGCCCGATCTGGGCGCGCAGCTCGCCAACCTGGATCTCGATGCGCTGGGCGACGTGGCGTCGGTGGCGGTCCTGCAATCCGCTCCCGAGGTCATCCAGGAGGAGCTCATCTTCCCGTACGTGGGTGGGCTCGTGTTCCTGCAGCGCGCCTGGAGCGCCGAGGACGGGCGTCCGCTCCCGTTTGGTGACGGTCTGCCGACGTCCACCGAGCAGGTGCTGCACCTGGACCGGTATCTGGTCGGGGATCACCCGACGGACGTCGTCTTCAGCCAGTCGGCCCCGCGTGGGTGGGAGGAGCTCTATTCGAACGGTCTGGGTGAGCTGGAGACGCGCGTCTTCGTGGCCCAGCACGTCGGGGACGAAGCGCGAGGGGAAGCAGCGGCCGCCGGTTGGGACGGGGACGCGTATAGGCTGCTGCGCGGACCGGACGGAGAGGTGCTGGTCTGGGTGAGCGTGTGGGATTCGGACGCCGAAGCGGACGAGTTCGCCGGGGCGGCCCGGGCTGCGTACGGTGAACGGTACGGATCGGGAGCGGGCTCATCGTCCGCGGCCGAACAGATGCGCGACGTGCGTGTCGAACGGGTCTCCCTCGAAGGGCGCCCAGGCGTCGTGATCCAGGATGTGCCGCGCGGAATGTCCCTGCAGCACCTCGAAGCGCTTGCGCGCGTGGAGCTTTCGGAACAGTAACGCCATCGTGAGCATCGATCTTCAGCCATTACGGGTCGAGCAGCCCGGCACCGAAGCGTCGACGTATGACGTGTACCTGGAAACAGGTGGCCTCGAGCGGTTGGGAGAGTTGTGCATCGGGTCGATCGATGCCCACCGGTACGCGCTGATCGCCGACTCCCAGGTGGCTCGCCTGTACGGCGAGACGGCGCTGGCCTCGTTGAACGCGGCCGGGGCCGACGTCGAGCTGGTCACGTTCCCCGCGGGCGAGTGGAACAAGACGCGCGAGACGTGGGCGCAACTTTCGGATGGAATGCTGACGGGCGGCTTCGGGCGAGACACGGCTGTGATCGCGTTCGGTGGGGGCGTCACAGGCGATCTGGCGGGCTTCCTGGCCGCCACCTATATGCGGGGTGTGCCGGTCGTTCAGGTTCCGACCACCCTGCTCGCGATGCTGGACAGCTCGGTGGGGGGCAAGACGGGCGTCGATACGGAAGCCGGCAAGAACCTGATCGGCGCGTTTCATCACCCCGCGTTCGTGCTGATCGACCCGCACCTGTTGCACACGCTGCCGCGTCACCAGCGCGCGGCCGGCCTGGCGGAAGCGGTCAAGACGGCCGCGATCCTGGACCTCGAGCTGTGGGAGTGGATGGAGGAACGCACGGAGTCCCTCCTCGAAGGTGACGAGTCCGCCCTCGAGGCGGTCATCCGATGGGTGGTGAGCCACAAGATCGATGTGGTCAGCGCGGACCCAACCGAGACCGACAGGCGGGCGATCCTCAACTTCGGGCACACGATCGGCCACGCGCTCGAGCTCTTGGGCGGATATGCGGTGCTACATGGCGAAGCGGTCGCCTCCGGGATGCGTGTTGAAGCCCGGCTGGGCGAACGGATGGGCGTGACCGAGTCGGGTACCGCGCAGCGTCTCGAGACTCTGCTCGAAGCCTGCGAGCTGGATCGGCCGTGGGAGGAGGAGCGAGCCGCATCGCAGGTTTGGAGCACGCTCGTGCGCGACAAGAAAGCCCGTGGTGGTCGGGTGCGGTGCGTGCTACTCGGCCGACTGGGCGAAGTGGCGACCTCGCCCGATGGGAGTCATACGTTCGAGATCTCGCCCGAATCGGGCGAGGAGTGGGTCACTGCCGCTTTACGTCCGGCTTCGCAGGCCTGAGATTAAAATGATCACGGACGAGAGCGGTAAGCCCGGATTGCGAAACGAGAGGTTGGTCACCGTCACAAACCCCACCCGGACAGAGACGATGACGGTCGCGGACGCCCTGAGGGTGGCCGCGGAGGGACGCCCCGATGCTCCGTTCCTGATCTTCAGGGAGCGCACGTGGAGCTATGCCCATACCGCCATGCAGGCGCGCGCGTTGGCCGTGGGTCTGCACAACCTCGGCATCGAGCAGGGCGATCGGATCGCGATCGATATGCCGAATTGGCCGGAATTCGTGATCTCCGCGCTAGCGGCGGCCGAGTTGGGAGCCACCATCGTCCCGCTCAATCCCGGCCACACGCCCCGCGAGTTGCAGTACATGTTGCGGAACTCCGAGGCATCGGTCGCGATCACGGCCGAGCACTTCGATGACGTGGACTATCTCCAGATGTTCGAGACGCTCCTCGTCGAGCTCCCCGATCTCCAGTACCTGGTCACGGTCGGCGAAGAGGATCTCTGGTACGACGACCGGATCTATCAGTTCGAGGATCTGGTGGCGAGCGGTCGGGGGCGAGAGTTCGCCCCGGCGGAGGTCACCTCCGACGCGGATCCGTACGCGATCCTGTACACGCCGGGAACCACGGGAACGCCAAAGGGCGTCGTGCTGACGCACGAGAACCTGTTGCGTACCGCCAACGCGACCGCCGAAGCTCTGAGCCTGACCACAGCCGATGTGACGCTATGCGCCGTACCGCTGTATCACATCTTCGGGCTCTCGGTCGCGCTTATGACCGCGATCGTCTCCAGGTCGGCCCTCGTGCTCCAGGAGCGCTTTGACGCCGAGGAGGCGTTGGAACTGATCGAGCGCCACAGGGTGTCCATCAACCACGGGGTCCCGACGATGTTCGTCATGCAGCTCCGCGAGTCCGAGGAAGCAGGGCGCGACCTCTCATCGTTGCGCGGCGGAATCATTGCGGGCGCACCGGTGAGTGAGGAGTTGGCGCGAGATGTGCGTGATCGCCTCGCGTCCGGGATCGAGATCGCGTACGGGCTCACGGAGACCTCTCCGACGGTGTCGATCACCCGATCCGATGATCCACCGGCCAAACGGGTTCAGACGGTGGGCCACCCCCTCCCCGGCGTCGAGGTCGTCATCGTCGGCGAAAACGAGGAAGCACTGCCCGTGGAGTCCGTCGGCGAGCTGACGGTGCGCGGCTTCAACGTGATGCAGGGGTACTTTCGCCAGCCGTCGGTGACGGCGTCGGCGATGACGCCCGACGGCTTCCTGCGAACGGGTGACCTTGCCATGATCGACGCGGAAGGCTACCTGCACATCGTCGGTCGTTTGAGCGACGTGATCATTCGCGGGGGGTACAACGTGCACCCTCGCGAGCTCGAGGATCTGTTGCGCTCTCACCCGGCGGTCACCGACGCCGTCGTGCTCGGAGTGCCGAACGACGTGCTCGGCGAGCTCGTGTGCGCTTGCGTCGTCCCGGTGGAGGGGGCTCTTATCACGGCCGAGGAGCTGCGAAGCTACTGCCGCGGCTCGGTCACCAAGTACAAGGTGCCGGATATCATCCGTCTCATGGATGATTTTCCGGAAGCCTCGAACCAGCGTGCGCGCCGCGTCGAGTTGGCCCGCATGGTCCGTGCGGAAGTCGCGTCCGATTCCGCGGATCGAGGCTGAGAGGGCACCAGGAGGGGAACCCGCGGCGAGATTGCGGATCCGACCTGGGGTGCCCGATAAAACCGGACGCGAGAGAGAACTTCGTAGAAAGAAGCACAAAGGAACGGGGAAGCTGTCGATGTGAGACCCCTCGAGCCATCCCCTTCGACCTGGCGGTCGGAGGCGAGGACGAGGGGCCTCTCGCCCAGATCGGCGGATCGGCTGCCCCCAAAGCAACCGAAGAGAGGACATGAATAGCAATTACATGCGCGCCCCACACGTGGGCGCCCAACCCTCCGAGCGGCCGCCTCACAACGCGGCCTTACTGATCGATTTCGACAACGTCACCATGGGGATCCGGTCCAACTTGGGTGCGGAGCTCCGCAAACTGCTGGAATCCCAGCTTATCAAGGGGAAAGTGGCCGTTCAGCGTGCGTACGCGGACTGGCGACGCTACCCCCAGTACATCGTTTCGCTCTCGGAGGCGTCGATCGACCTGATCTTTGCCCCGGCGTACGGATCCTCGCGCAAGAACGCGACGGACATCCGCCTGGCGATCGATGCGCTCGAGCTCGTGTTCACCCGACCCGAGATCGGGACGTTCATCCTGCTGTCGGGAGACTCGGACTTCTCGAGCCTCGTCCTGAAGCTGAAGGAGTACGGGAAGTACGTGATCGGGGTCGGGCTGCAGGAATCCACCTCCGACATCCTCGTCCAGAATTGTGACGAGTACTACAGCTATAACACGCTGGGCGGGCTTACGTCCGCGGCGGACATGCCGACGGAACGGCTCGATCCGTGGGAGCTCGTCGTGCATGCGATAGAACGCATGGTCAAGCGTAAAGACGTCATGCGCTCGGATCGGCTCAAGCAGGTCATGCTCGAGATCGACCCCAGCTTCGACGAGAAGACCGCCGGGTTCACGAAATTCAATCGATTCCTGAGCGAAGCGGCCCACAGAGACCTGATTCGGCTCCGGAAAGGTGAAAGCGGCCAGTACGAGGTGGCCGCCGGTCAGGGCGTGGCCCGGCCCGCGGCGGAAGGCCCCCTCGAGGGAGCTCCGACGGAGTCCGCTAGCGAGCCCGAGCCTGCCCCCGAGCCTGCCCCCGAGCCGAAAGCCAGGGGTGGTGAGACACCCGGTGCCGATGTACCCGCGGTGGCTCTAAGCCGGGCGTACGAGGAGCTGTCGACCGTCGTGGTCGACCTGTTCGACGGGTCGGATCCGGTCCGGGACTCGATGGTGAAACGGCGGCTGCTGGAGCGGAACTCGGCGTTCGACGAAGGTGCCCTCGGGTTCAACAAGTTCAGTCGCTTCCTGAAGCAAGCGCACGACGAGGGAATCGTGACTCTGGAGCAGCGGGACGATGGGAACTTCTACCTGACGCCCGCGAAGGCCGGCAAGGAGTCGTCGCGCGGCGGTCGGGGAGGAGGTCGCGGCGGCCGGGATCGTGGCGGCCGTTCGAGAGGACGTACCGGTAGCGAGCCTCGGGTGGAGAGCACGAAGGGGCAAGACGCCGCCTCGGAACCGGGGGCCGCGACTGAGCCCGGCGACGATCATAAGGCCGGTGCCGGCTCGCCCTTCGCGACAGCGAAGGAGGTAGCTCGGCGGACCCTCGGTCGATTCCGCGGAGGCTCACACGCTCCGGCCCTGTCCGCGAGCCCGGACGGCCCGGACGCGGGCGAGACGACATCGCGCCCCTCGGTAGACGACAAGCGATCCACAGGATCCGAGCGGACGGTGTCTCAGCCCGAGGAGTCCACCGTCCAACGAACCGAGCGGTCCGGGAAACGGGCCGCGGACCGGTCCGGGAGGCCGCCACAGGGTGAGCGATCGCCGAAGCCTCGCGCCGACCGGTCCCGGAAGCCGCCGGGAGAGCGGTCCCAGAAGCCGCAGGGAGAGCGGTCCCGAAAGCCGCAGGGAGAGCGGTCCCAGAAGCCGCAGGGAGAGCGGTCCCGAAAGCCGCAGGGAGAGCG
>JBDHHV010000178.1:0-6051 GCA_039589195.1 Gemmatimonadota bacterium
CAAGGGGAAAGAGTCATCCTCCGCGATGCGAGCGAAGAAATCGTTGTCGGTCGCGCCTTCGTCGAGCCGGGCACGAGCCGCCAGCGCGTGCCCGCGGATGTGCTCGTGCAGCTCCTGGCGATCGCCGCCTGCGCGCACACCGGCGATCAGGAGCTCTTCCGTGATCAGGAACGGGAGAGCGTCCTCGAGGCGCCGCGCGATCACGGCGGGGTGGACCACCAGGCCGGACGCCACGTCCCGCACCAGGATGAGGATCGCGTCCGCGGCCAGGTAGGCCTCGGGAAGAGCGATCCGGCGGTTCGCGGAATCATCCAGCGTGCGCTCGAACCACTGCACCGACGCCGTCCAGGATCCATCGAGCTCCAACACGCAAAGGTGCCGGGCCAAGGCGCAGACTCTCTCCGAGCGCATCGGGTTTCGCTTGTAGGGCATCGCGGACGATCCGATCTGCCGTTGGCCGAAGGGCTCCTCGATTTCCCCGAACGACTGCAGGAGCCGGATGTCGTGCCCGAACCGGGACGCGCTGGCCCCGACGCCGGCGAGGATTCCGAGGATGCGGTGGTCGACTTTACGCGGATAGGTCTGGCCGACCACGTCGTATTGCCCAATGAAGCCGAAGCGCTCCGCGAGACGCTGGTTGAGCGCGTCCACCTTGGCGCCGTCGCCGCCGAACAGCTCGAGGAAGGTCGCCTCGGTCCCGGTCGTGCCCCGCGCCCCACGCAGCCGGAGCTCGGCGAGCCCCGCCTCGATCTGCTCGAGGTCCATCACGAGATCCTGCAGCCACAGGCAGGCACGCTTGCCGACTGTGGTCGGCTGGGCGGGTTGCAGGTGCGTGTACCCGACGGTGGGAAGGGACCGGTGCTCGCGGGCGAAGTCGGCCAGCGCGTCGATGGCGCCGAGGAGCCGCTCGCGGATGATCCGCAGCGCATCGCGGTGCTGGATCAGGCCCGCGTTGTCTCCCACGAACGCGCTCGTGGCCCCGAGGTGGATGAAGCCCCTGGCTTCGGGGGCGACCTCGCCGAAATGGTGCACGTGGGCCATGACGTCGTGACGCAGCTCGCGCTCGAGCTCCGCGACCCGTTCGAGCTCGACGGTGTCGCGGGCCGCGCGCATCGCCGCGATCGCCGCGTCGGGAATATCGACGCCGAGCGTCCGCTCCTCCTCCGCGAGCGCGATCCACAGATCGCGCCAGATCAGGGTCTGGCCGTGGGGCGAGAAGATCCCCGCTACGTCCTCTGAGGCATAGCGGTCGATAAGGGGGTGGGGGTAACGAATCGGCGTCAGCGCTGGCCTCCGATGTAGAACTGGACGGTGCCGCGCTCAGATCCACGGGCAACGTTCGCACGAACGCGGTTCCCCTCGGGTTGCTCCCCATAGTAACGGAAAAGGTCGGCCGCGTCCTCGGCAGTCTGCACCTCGTTCGCGTTGATCCCGAAGATCACATCGTTCTGGCGCAGACGCGTGATGCTCGCCGTCCTCGCGTCGATGTCCACGATCCAAGCCCCGAACTCGACGCTGAAGCCGCGCTCCTGCGCGATCTGCGGCGTCACCGTGGCCAGCCGCAGACCCGCGAGCACCTCGACGGGTTGAGCGCGCTCAGATGGGACCTCTTCGACCCGAAGGCTGTTTGTCCGCAGGCGACCGCCACGCCGGTACTCGACCTGGACCACACTGTTGACCCCGGCCTCCTCGAGCGCGATCTCCCAATCCAGCTCGTGCTGCACGGGCTTGCCGTTGATAGACACGAGGATGTCGCCTGCCCGGAGATCCGCGGCCTCACCGGGCGAGTCCTCCACCACGCGCTCGATGACCGGCACGCCGAACGCGTTGTCGGAGGTCCGTCGGACCACGTCGAACCCGACCCACGGCCGACGCACCCGCCCGAACTCGAGCAGCTCGGCCGCGATGCGGCGAGCCCGGTCGATCGGGATCGCGAACCCCAGCCCCTCCGAGCCCCCGGAACGCGAGAAGATCGAGGAGTTGACCCCGATCACCTCTCCATCGGCGTTCACGAGCGGACCACCCGAATTGCCGGGGTTGATCGCGGCGTCGGTCTGGACCATGTCCGCATACAACACCTCTTGACCGCTGCCGCGGATATCGCGCCCCACCCCGCTCACCACTCCGGTCGTGATGGTGGCTTCGGTGTTCACGAGCTGGAAACCGGATGGGTTTCCGATCGCGATCGCCGGCTCTCCGACCATGAGATCCGACGAAGTCCCGAGCGGGGAGGGCGGGACAAGACCGGACTCGACCTTCACGACCGCGAGGTCCGTGAACTCGTCCGAGCCGATCAGCTCGGCGGGGAGCAATCGGCCGCGCTCGTCGATCACGACGATCGAGTCGGCATCCCTGATGACGTGCTGATTGGTGAGAATCGTCCCGTCCGCATCGATCGCGAACCCGGATCCGAGCCCCGGGACGGTCCGCGAGCGCCCGCCGCGCCGGAAGAACTCGTCGAGCAGCGTGCGCGGGGTGGTAACCGTCCGTGTCGTCCGGATGCTCACGACCGACGGGCTCACCCGCCTCGTCGCTGCGACCACCGGAGTCAGCCTCGCGCTGCTCACCGGGCCCTGGCTCTGATCGGCCTGAGGGCGTGTCGAGAGACCGACCTGAGAGACGGGCGCCGAACCCCCGGTCAGGCGGAGCGCGGGCTCGGCTGAAGTCGTCGCGGGCGTAGCTTCCGCGGTCCGCCGCTCGAGGGCGAAGAACACTCCCACGCTCAGTCCTACGACAAACAGGACCACCAGCGTGATCGAGAGACGGAGTGTGCCGGGTGCCTGTGTCCTGGGCTCGTCCACCTGTGCTCCGTTCGAATCCACCCGGTCGGGTATCACGTCGCTCCGAGCACGGGCAGTCCTGGTATGCCCCGAGGACGGTTCCATTCCTCCCCGTATCTGACCCCGGTCAGATAGAGTCCCCAGGGTGGCGCCGGTGCCGGAGGCCGTGCCTCCCGTTCGGCGAGCAGCGACTCGAACTCGGCGGCTTCCCGTCGCCCCGTCGCTACCTCCACGAGGGTACCAACCAGATATCGTACCATATGGTGGAGGAAGCGATCCCCTACGATTCTGAACACGAGGTCACCCGCCGCGTTTCGCTCCCAAACCGACTCCTCCACACGGCACTGCGTCCCACGCTCCGGCTGCCCGGCCTTGGCGAACGAGCCGAAAGATCGCACGCCCGGCACGAGCCCCGCCAGCCGCACGAGCTCCGCCTCGTCGACCGGCGCGCCGACGACCCAGACACGCCGGCCGCGGAGCGGCGAGGCCGCTTCCGGGGCGGTCGCGATCACGTACTCGTAGCGCCTCCCGGACGCGTCGAAGCGAGGGTGAAAGCCGTCCGGGGCTCGCTTCACCTGCTCGAACCACACATCGTCGGGCGTCAGGGCGTTCAGCCCACGGTGCAGCTCCTCGGGTGCCCGCCGCACGGGGGCGTCGAAGGCGATCTCCTGTCCCGTGGCGTGGACTCCGGCATCCGTGCGGCCCGCGGCGTCGATCCTCGCGGGCGCATCGAGGAGCCGGCCGAGGGCGGCCTCGACGACGCTCTGGACCGTGCGCTGGTCCGGCTGTAGCTGCCAGCCATGGAACGACGATCCATCGTAGTGTACGGTGGCGCGGTATCGCGCCCGCGGCTGCTCGCGCACGGCGGCAAGCTACGGAGCGGGACCGACACGATCAAACGAAACCGGCGAGCGGTGAGCTGCCGACTGCGGGGGGAGGAAGAGGGACGTTGAGCGACTCGATCCAGCGTGTGCTCGAAGCGGCGACGCTCTCGGTGGAGGAGGCCGAGGCGGTGTTCGATCGGTTCATGGACGGCTCGGCCACTCCCGTCGAGATGGCGGCGATGCTCACCGCGCTCAAGCTACGGGGCGAGGCGGCCACCGAGATCGCCGGTGGGGTCCGAGCTCTGCAAAAGGCGATGGTCGCGGTCGAGCTCCATACCGACCGTGCCGTGGACACGTGCGGGACGGGTGGGGGCGAGCTCACCACGTTCAACATCTCTACCGCGGCCGCGTTCGTCGCGGCGGGTGGGGGCGTCCAGGTGGCCAAGCATGGCAACCGGTCCTTCACGTCGGGCTGTGGAAGCGCGGACCTCCTGGAGCGGCTCGAGATCCCGCTCGAGATCGATGCCGCCGCCGCCGGTCGCGTCCTCGAAGATGCCGGTATCGTTTTCCTGTATGCACCCGCCTTCCATCCTGCCATGCGTCATGTGGGGCCGGTCCGCCGGGAGCTCGGCGTGACGACGATCATGAATCTCCTCGGCCCGTTGGCGAACCCGGCCCGCGTGCGCCGACAGGTGATCGGGGTGGCGCGGCCCGACCTGCTGGGTCTGGTCGGAGAAGCCCTGCATGAGCTGGGACACGAGCGGGCCCTCGTCGTGCACGGCGAGCCCGGCATCGATGAGTTGAGCCCGTTGGGTGTCACTCGAGTCGTCCAGCTGGACGAGCGCGAGGTGCGGCACTACGAGCTCTCGCCGGACGAGTTCGGCTTCGCGAGCCATACGGCCGATGAGCTGGCCGGAGGCGGACCCGCGGAGAATGTGGAGCGCGTCACACGTGTTCTTCGCGGGGAAGACAGGGGCGGAGCGAGGGCTGCCGTCCTCCTGAACGCCGCGGCGACGTTCTGGGTCGCCGGCGAGGTCGAGACGCTCTCGGAGGGTGTGCAACGGGCAGAGACGTCGATCGATGAAGGGGCGGCGTGGGATGCGCTGGAGCGTTTGCGAACCGCAACCGTCGCTCACGGCGGAACGCGAGACTGAACGGCAAGCGTGAGCGCCAAGGGCGTCAGGGGTCTGCGCGGCAATGGAGACGGGAACCTCCGCCCCGACGGTGTGGGAAAGGTGGGAGGTGGGTACCGTCAGGGCGGGCTCCGCTTGTGAACCTGCGAGGCTCCCCGTCACCACATCCTGATCAACGGCCCTGGCGAGCCGATGGTTTCAGGACGTCCGCTTGTTTTGCGTCTCTGCGTCGCGCCACGCCGGTGGGCGGAGCGGCTGGTAGCAGCGACTAGTAGCGTCGAATTACTCCGATCACCACGCCTTGAATCGTGATTCGATCCGGATCGAAGTACATAGCGTCCAGATCCGGGTTCGCCGGCTGCAGCCGCACGCGGCCACTATCCCGGAAGAACTTCTTCATCGTCGCGTTCTCGCCGTCGACGAGGGCGATCACCATCTCACCGTTATGTGCCGTGTCGCGGGATTGGACGATCACGTAGTCGCCGTCGCGGATCTGCTCATCGATCATCGAGCTGCCACGAACCCTGAGCACGTAATGCTCCGTTACAGATCCCGCGATCATGTCCTCGGGCACCGAGATCGACTCCCGCTCCTCGATCGCCTCGATCGGCAGACCGGCGGCGACGCTGCCCAGCAACCGGAGCTCCACCGCGGCGATTCGAATGTTCGAGTCGACGAGCTCGATCGAGCGGCTCTCGTTGTAGTTCTTCCGGATGTATCCCTTCGACTGCAGGTTGCTGAGGTGCTCGTGCACCGTGGCGAGTGAACGGTACTCGAAGTTCTCCGCGATCTCCTCGAAGCTCGGGGAGTAGCCGCGGAACCGGACGAACCCCTCGATGAAGTCGAGGATTTCGCGTTGGCGTTTCGTGAGAGCCATCTCGTGCCCCCCGGAGATCGAGTCCACCTCTGCCCGAGGTGGGACAGGTCCATGAGGAACAGCTCACTGCCCGAATGGAAACCGAATATACCCGAAGAGGTACCGAAGTGCAAGCCCGAGGAGTGATCGGTCGAGCGACGCTACTCACCCTCTTCGTGAGCGCTCCGATCGTCACCGCCCCCGGTGGCGCGGATACGGAGAAGGGATTGCGTGAAGCGGTCCGCGGCCAACCGGTCGTAACCGCCTTCGTGGATGTCAACGTGGTGCCGATGGACACGGAGCGCGTGCTGGAAGGCTCCACGGTGATCGTGGAGGGTGACCGGATCGTGACCATCGGTCCGGCAGACTCAGTGACGCTCCCCGAGGGGGCGATCGTGATCGATGGTTCGGGAGGCTACCTGATGCCCGGACTGGCCGACATGCACTTCCATGCAGAC
>JBDHHV010000179.1:0-5896 GCA_039589195.1 Gemmatimonadota bacterium
CAAGGCGCGATCGATGCCGAGGACTTGGACCCGGAGGAGCGCGACGACGTTGAGGTCGAGTTCAAGCGGTTCATGGCGCTTGAGCTGATGCGCCGGATGGACGTTTTCACCAGCGAGCCACTCGGCCCTACGGGCAAGGTCGACGGACTGTGGCACGCGTTCATCCTCTACACGCAGGAGTACGTCAGCTTCTCAAATAACGTCATGGGTGGCTACGTGCATCACGTGCCGGACACCCCGATTCTAACGGGTTCTGAGATGCGTTCGCTCCTCACCACGCACTTCGATGACGTAGACACCGACGACATCTGGGCTGGTGATCTGTGCATCTGCTGGACCTGTCCGGAGTGATGGACGCGGGGCATGCGGAGGTGAGTAACGGCTCCCCGGCTCGGTAGGGCGGCTCAGGGCTTCCTCTACTGGCACGAACCGGCGTCGGACATCGTCATCGGCTGTACTCAAGAGTCGGACCGCCCGTCGATAGACATCCGCGGCGGGAATGGTATCGCCTGAAATCTCCAAAGCTGATCCCAGCAACAAGAGACGGGCGGTCGTGTACTGCCCGGCTGCGCGCGAGTATTTGAGCCGCTCGATCGCGTATAGGCGATGACGGGGGTGTTCGACCGCTGTCCGCTCCCAAACGTACCACAGTGGCCCAGGCCCGGGAGGGGGTCTTCCGGCGTCCCTGGGAGGGTACCCGACCCCCCGCAGTGCGATCTCCAACTGATCGAGCCGACCACCAGTGCCCGTCTCTGCGCCCGCGAGCCAGTCTATCGTTGCCTTCGCGAGTGTTTGGCCCGCCTCGGAGGATTCCGCTTGTGCCCGTTGCAAGGCCGCCTGCGCCCGTTCCGTCGCCGCGGGATAGTCGCCGCGACTCATCTCCCACCAGGCAAGCCAGAGGCCGGCGAGTGGGTCCTCTTCCGCGCGCCCGGCCAGGTGAGCCAGGCCCTCGTCGAGAAAGGGTGAACGCGAGCCCGTCGCGATGGAAGTCTCGATGGCCAGCGTAGCAGCCAGGTCGGGGTCCACCAGGGAAATTTGCTCCGACGGTCGCAGCGTCTCCGCTACGCGTCCGAACGCGGTGAGCGCCTTTACCCGCTGGGTTTCGAAGGCCACACGTTCTCGAGTGCCCGCCGGGACCTGCGCCGCCGCCGTCTCGAAGGCCCGAACGACTGGCTCCGGCCCCAGCGTTGCAGACTGGAGGACGGCATCGACAAGAGGGGTGTTCGTCCCCGTGGGTGGGATGGCGAGCGCGCGGGCGAGAGCCGACTCGGACGCTCCCTCCGCCCCCCACAAAGCATCCTTCCACACAGCGAACTGATCTGCTTCTCGGCTCAGGGGTGCGAGCTTTCTCAGATAGTCCTCGTATCGCTGCTCGTCGCCCGCGAGAGCGGATAGATGCAGTGGGTGTATGATAGCGCGGGACATGGATGGCGACAGCTCGAGCGCTCGATCAAACGCGCTCCAGATGTCTTCCCAGCTCTGAGCAGTGACTGGCATCCCGTGCACCATCAGATCCGCGAGCAGAAACCAGCCTTCAGCGTCGTATGGGTGCTGCCCAACGTACGCCTGGAGCGAATCGATGGCTGTAATGTCACCTTGCATGTCCATTACCCGCGCGACAACAAGTACGCGGTCATGTGAGGGAAGCCGTTCACGATTACGATATGCGGCCTCCAAGGGGGTGCGCTCTTCAGCTGATCCCAGGTACGTCGTCCACGCACGAGCTTCGGCGAGTCTCCAGTGGGCGGACGCGAAGGTAGAATCCTCCTCCACCGCCATCTCGAGAGAGGCCGCCGCCGAGTCCCACGCGGCCCGCCGAAAGTGGTACTCGCCGCGGAGATAATACCGGATCGCGCGTATCGAGCCTGACGAGACGGCGCTGAGCCTGAAGTCCGGAAGGGGTTCTCTGGAGCGCCAGACGTCGCGGAGCAAGCGCACGGAGAGGGTGTCCACCATTTCGAGCAGCGCGTCATTTGGGCCCGTAGCATCCGCCCGCGCGAGGCGTTCGCGGTCGTCGACGCCATATAACTCGGCCGCCATCCTCACCTCGTTCCCCACGGCCACCACCGTGCCAAGCAGGACCGAGCCGGCGTTAAGGTCGGCACCCACTCCTAACGCGCCTTGCAGGTCGAGGGATCCCTGACGGTTCCGCCAAGCTGTGAAGATAGACCGCGGACTGATGGTACTGATCGCGCCTACGGCGTCGAGGTTCGCCGAAATCAGGGCGACGATCCCGTCACCGAGATCCTCCACCCCCGCTCCCGCGGCATCGAATGGAAGCACGGCAATGACGTCCGCTCCCTCCGCGACGGGTCCTTGTCCGGATCGTTGCCCGTTCCACCACCAGGCCATAACCAGGACCATCATCATCACGAGAGCTGATAGGATGGCCTTTCGCGCTCCGAATAGCTCCTGAGCGACTTGGGGCCGTGTCTGGAGCGAACTCGCCAGTTCCTCGGCGGTGGCGAAACGATCCGCGGGGGCCTTTGCTAGGGCGGTCTTGATGACCTCGTCTATCTGCTCAGGAACCTGAGGTCGCACGATGCGGACCGAGCGTGCCGGTTCGCTCAGGTGGCGAGCGATGACCGCTTGAGCTGTAGCGCCCGTGAAAGGGGGCTCCCCGGCGAGCATTTCGTAGAGCACGCAGCCGAGCGAGTAGATATCGGTGCGCTCATCCACTCCTTGCTTCGCACTCGCTTGCTCGGGGCTCATGTACAACGGCGTACCCACGGCGAGCCCGCTGATCGTGATCTGCTGTGAGCCAGCTTCCGCGATCGCACGGGCGATTCCGAAGTCGGCGACTACCGCCTCGCCATCCGAAAGCAGGATGTTCTCCGGCTTGATATCCCGATGGATCACTCCTTGAGCGTGGGCGTGCTTCAAAGCTGCGGCGACCTGCCGACTGACTCGCAGGGCTTCATCCACCGGGAGCTGCTTCTTGCGACTCAAGCGATCCCGAAGTGATTCGCCCTCGACATAGGGCATGACGTAGTACAGGTATTCGTCCGCTTGCCCGGAATCGAAGAGCGGTACGATATGGGGGTGGTTGAGCCGGGCTGCGATTGCTATCTCCCGAAGGAAACGCTCACCTTGAAGGGTCTGGCTCAGATCCAGATTCAGAACCTTGATCGCGACTTGCCGGTCGTGCTTTATATCATTGGCAAGGTAAACGGTGGCCATTCCGCCCCGGCCGATTTCTCGGTCCAGAGCGTACTTGGTGGCTAACGCTTCACTGAGCGGATGGGCGCGACCCTCCAAAAGACCGCTCCTGCGACGGAGATTGATTACAATATAGCGGTTTGGCTAAGGGCGGGTCGCGGCTGCGGGCCCGGTCTCCGAGTTTAGACCCGAAGAGCCCGGACGCACGCTTCTCGCTACGGTGAGCCGCCCGGTACGAAACCCGTACCGGCGAAGTCTACGCGAACGAGCCTTGCTCGACCCTTACAGGGGTCGCTGGCGTTGAAGCAAAGGGACGCAATGAATAGGTGCCAACACGCGGTGTGTAGTAGCGGACGATGGATGCCCGCGCTGCTGATACTTGTCTTAACGGCAGTACCGTCTCCGTTGAATGCGCAGCAGTCTGGGTCCGCCGCCGGCATCCGCATGATCGCCACGTACGATCCGGCCTCGGACACACGCACCTTCGAGGTGCTCGGGCCCATGAGTGGGAGCGAGATCCTCGCCGTGCAAACCGCACTCGCCCGCGTCGGGTTCGACCCGGGCCCGCTCGACGGACAGCTCGGCCGGGCGACCCGCGGTGCACTGGAGCGCTTCCAACGCGATCGCGGCCTGTCTCCTTGCGGGTGCGTTAGCCACGAGACGGTCGTGGGGTTGGGTCTGAGACCGCTGGTCCTCCAGACCGTTATCGGGCCGGGACCGGAAGCCCAAGGAATAGAAGTGATCATGCCCAAGGGCCTCCCACCCGCGCCGCAAACGCAGGCCGCGGCCCCAGACGCGACAGAGGCACCGGGAGGCCAAGGCGGGGTGGGCTCCGAGCCCGCCCAGAGCCCGCGGTACGTGGAAACGGACGGCGGCTGGTGGGTTCCCGTCTTCCCGCTCCACCCGCCCTTCATCGAGCCCCTGCGCGGGTCGGGAGGGCGTGGGCAGGGGAGAGGCCCCGGTCGAGGTGGCGTGGACGATCGTGGTGGAATCCTGATCGGCCCGGGAGTGAGCGGGGCCGGGGGCAGAGCGGGAGGCGTCCGGACGGCTCCACCGCCCTCCCGAGGTACCCCGCGGTCCAGGCCGCCGCCTCGCCCGCGCCCGTGACCCGGAGTCCCGGCGGCGAGCCTCCGGGAGCGGTGGAGCGTCCGCCGCTTTCGGACCTGCGCGAGGCGGAAGACTCGCTACGTGCGCGGGCTCTGGAGTTGGAGCTCGCCGCTCGCCCGCTCGAGCCCGACGCGGAGGCGCGTCAAGCGATCCGGGGCGCCGTCGTCGAATATGTGGAGCGTTTCCTCGACGAGCTTCCCCAGCGGCTCACGTACGACGACGACAAGAGCTCCGCCAAGAAGCTGCGCGATACGCCCATCGGGTCGGAGCCTCCCTCCATAGAGGCTCTGCTTCGCCTCGTCGACGAGTGCGTGGTTCATCCCGGCATCCTCCCTTCCTCCGCGGGCCACCTGGGCTACATCCCGGGTGGGGGGCTCTACGTGTCCGCACTCGGGGACTACATCGCCGCGGTCACGAACGAGTACGCGGGGATCCGCTTCGCGGGACCGGGCTCGGTCGAGATGGAGAACCTGGTGCTCCGCTGGATGGCGGATCTGGTGGGCTACCCCGACGGAGCGGGCGGCAATCACACCTCCGGAGGCTCGATCGCGAACCTGATCGCAGTCGTTACCGCGCGCGACGCGCACGGGCTCGAGGGCAAGGACTTCTCCCGCGCCGTCGTGTACCTCACCAGCCACGCGCACCATTGCTTCGACAAAGCGCTCCGTATCGCGGGGTTGGGCGAGTGCATCCGGCGGATCGTGCCGCTTGACGACCGCTACAGGATGGTCCCCGAAGAGCTGGATCGAGCCATTCACGCCGATCGCGAGGCAGGTCTCCGGCCGTGGCTGGTGATGGCCTCGGCAGGTACGACGGATGTGGGCGCGATCGACCCGCTCCCCGAGCTCGGAGCGATCGCAGGCAAGCACGATCTCTGGTTTCATGTCGACGCGGCGTACGGCGGGTTCTTCGCACTCGTCGACGAGTGCCGGCCGCAGTTGGCCGGGATGGAGCTGTCCGACACGATCGTCCTCGATCCGCACAAGGGACTCTTTCTCCCCTACGGGAGCGGCGCCGTGCTCGCGCGCGACAAAGTGGCGATGGCCCGAGCACACGCGTATCACGCGCACTACATGCAGGACACGGTCGCCGAGGAGGCGCGCGAGATAGGCTCCCCCGCAGAGCTGTCACCGGAGCTCACCAAGCATTTCCGGGGTCTGCGCGCGTGGCTACCCCTCCTGCTACACGGCGTAGAACCGTTCCGCGCATGCCTCGAGGAGAAGCTCTACCTGGCGCGTTACTTTCATGGAGAGGTACGACGTTCGGGGTTCGAGGTGGGTCCGGAGCCGGAACTGAGCGTCGTGACCTATCGTTGGGTCCCGGAAGAGGGCGATGCGAACGCGTTCAACCGGGCGCTCATCGAGGAGATCCACAGGGACGGCCGGGTGTTCCTGTCCTCCACCATGCTGGAAGGGACATTCGTGCTCCGGCTCGCGCCGCTGGCGTTCCGCACGCATCTGGACACGATCGACCTGACTCTGGAGATCCTGCGTGACAGGGTGGAGAAGCTCGAGAAGGAGGGCACCGTTGCGTCGCGCTGAGCGAACGCCCCCTCTTCAGACCCGAGCGCGGACCGTCGTCGGAGCCGTTATCGGGGCGGCCGCCGTCGGCACGATCCTGCCGACCGTTC
>JBDHHV010000180.1:0-5877 GCA_039589195.1 Gemmatimonadota bacterium
GATACTCGCGCACGGACAGACGCCCGAAGGCGATCGCGCCGAACAGGACGAGCGCGAGGCTCATCATGCTCGCGAGGACGGGCCGGCGAATGGATATGTCCGAGAGCTTCACGTCAGTTCACCGCTGGTTCGAGCCTGAAGAGACCCCTTGGAACCCCGCCTCACCTTTCGAGGTCCAGGTCCGATGAGCCCGGACCGGGACTCCAGAGGGTGCCTATGCCATACGCCGGATTCGACACGAAAGTTCTGCCCTTGTGCCGGCGCCACAACCTGCACCCTAGAGCATCGAGAGCCCGCCTCCAACGAGAATCACGCGAAGGGGCGGATTCCCGCGCAAAACGGTCGCATCCGGGTGCAAGCGGCGAGCGGCAGCTACGCGGGAGGCGGTGGGACGATCTCCCGCAGCGCGCCAGACGCCAGGCGGTTCTTCAGCAGCCCGCTAGGCGACCAGGCTTCGCAGCAAGCGTGAGCCCGCCCGGCTGGCGACCACGGAAGAATCGTCGTCGAGACAAACAAGGAGACGCCGGTCATCGTAGGGCTCGAGCGCGACCAGATGGTCGAGGTTCACGATGTGCGACCGGTGTACGCGGAGGAAGCGTCGCGGATCGAGGCGTTCTTCGAGGTCGAGGAGCGTGACGCTCAGCAGGAAGTCTCCCTGACCGGTCTTCAGCGTCACGTAGCTCCGGCCCGCTTCGATACGGACCACGGAATCCACGGGAACCGGTACGATCTTTCGACCTTTGCGCGCAAAGATCCTGTCGACGGGGCCTTCGCGCAGCGCCCGCGCCGCTCGCTCGACGGCGGACCCGGTCCACCGCTCATCGGCCAGGTGCTCGCGGACTCGAGCCAGCGTGTCCTCGAACCGCTTGCGCCCGAACGGCTTGACCAGATAGTCGGTCGCCCCGAGCTCGAAGGCGGTGACCGCGTGCTCATCGTAAGCGGTCGTGAACACGACGGCCGGCCGGTGCGTGATCTCTTCGAGCACCTGGATCCCCGTTAGCTCGGGCATCTGTACATCCAGAAACAGGAGATCGGGCTCCAGCTTCTGGATCAGCCGAACGGCGCTCCGGCCGTCCCGCGCCTCACCCACCACCTCGATCCAGTCCACCTCGGACAGAAGCCCGCGGAGGGACTGAAGCGCGAGCGGCTCGTCCTCGACGAGGAGCGCCCGGATCACGGGTCCCTCGCGGGGCCAGGGGCGGGGTGCCCGTCGTAGTCGAGGGGCAACCGGACGGTGACGTGGAAACCACCGCCCGGGCTCGTTTCGATCCGCAGCTCGGCGCGATCCTCGTAGAGAGCCTTCAGCCGCTGGCGTAGGAGACGGAGACCCTGGCCCGATGATGCGTCGACGGCTCGAAGATTGTTGCCGGGTCCGTCATCGCTCACGTGCAGCTCCAGCTGTGTGCCGGTCGTCGCGCCGCGGATGTCGATCGTGCCACCATCCGCGCGCGGGGCCACGGCATGACGCACCGCGTTCTCGACCAGGGGTTGGAGCGTAAACACGGGAACCGGCGCATCCATCGCGGCGGGATCGATCTCGTGTCGGACGCGCAGCCGGTCGCCCAGGCGGAGCGATTCGAGCGCCAGGTAGTTCTCGGCGAACCGCCACTCTTCCTCCAGCGCGACCTCGTCGACCTGCGAGCGTTGGAGACGCGAGGCGTATCGGATGAGCGCCGCCACCTCCTCTATAGCCTGCTCGGCCCGGTCCGGATCGGTGCGTACCAGGGCGATGAGCGAATGGAGCGTGTTGAACACGAAGTGCGGGTTGAAGCGGGCCCGCAGCGCCTCGAGCTCCGCGCGAGCCCGCAGGGCTTCCGCCCGGGCCGTGCGCCGCTCGTGCACGCGGAGCCGCGCGGATGAGACCATCGCGTGTTGTACGCTGGCAAAGATGAGGAACACCATCGCGTTGAGAATCGACCGCCATATGACGACGACGAGATGGAACTCCCAGTCGGTTCGGTCCTCGTACAGGGGCCGGAGGAGCAGGAACAGGAGCTCGGTCCCGAGCGCCGCCAGGGCGACGAACGCGACCGCACACGCGGCGAAGGCGAGCTGCCGCGGCCAGGGCGGAAGTCCGGCCCAACGCGACGGCATTTGCAGACGGAGCATCCAGGCCCCGAGGAGCCCCGGAACCAGGACGTTCCCGACCGCTCCGAGCACCGCCATGTCGGCCGTGACCCCCTCCGAGGCCACGGCGAAACCGTACAGTCCGGCGTACACGACCCAGGCGGCCACGTACAACGCCCAGAAGCGTCGGGTGCGGAAGACGGGGACATCGAATGACTCCCCGCTCCATGAAGAAGCGGCCCCGCTCGCGGGAGTGGTGCTTTGCATGTGGTCAGTATCCGACCGCGACACGGAGGATGCCAGATCGCGTCCCGTCGAACGGGCGTAGGGATCCACCGAGCGGGCCAGACGGCCGCCCGGCGGCACCCACAGGGTCAGGCCGAAGTTGTTTGAGTCGCCGTGGAGGTCGGGAAGATTGCCCCGCGCCCGAGTGTGTGACAGTGGGGGTTCAGCGCGCCGGCGGCGAACTCAGCGCGCCGGCGGCGAACTTCAGCGCGTGGCGAACCGGTCGCGAGCGAGGTCCGCCAGATCGGATTCGGACAGGTCCGAGACGAGCGCGTGCTCGAAGCGGCCGTCCGACCAGCTCACGACCTGCACTCCGGCCTCGGAGGCGGAGCGGACGTCCGACGCCCCCACAATCTCACCGCCAACCGGAACCAGGTAGTGCGCGATCGTGCGCCCGCCGATCTCGTACTCCACCATCGCGGCGCGCTCACCCTCGATGAGACAGATCATCGCCCGGTTCATGCGCCCGACCTCGAAGACAACGGGCTCTACGTGAACGCCGAGCTCGCGCATGAAGAAAGCCGTCACGGCTTCGGGCTCGGGGAATTCCACGACATCCGCCTCGACCGCCCGACTGAGGAAGTCCTGGACGTAGGATTGATCCGCTGCGGCACCGAGCGTCATCGCCTCATCGCCACGTGTCGCCAACACCCCGATCCCGATCGTGAATGCGACGGCCGCGGCCGCGGCCACGGGCACCAGGCGAGACAACCGAACGGTGGAAGAAGGGGTGGCGCGCGGACCGGGCCCGAGCGCCCGCTCGCGTGCGAGAGCGTCGAACACGCGCTCCCGCAAAGCCTGCGGTGCGTGCACCTGGATGCCGTGGTGTCGGAGCGCCTCCGTGATCGCCGCATCGCGGCGGAAGAAGGCCTGGCAGGCCGGGCACCGCTCGAGGTGAAGGCGAGCTTCTTCCTCGCCCTCTACGTACTCCCTCGGCCGATCCATCGGCCACAAGAGCTCGCGGGCCTCGTCGCACTCCAGCATGGGACGCGCGTTCTCAGCCACTGCTTAGCCCTCGTGAACCGAGCTTCGGGTCACTCATACTCAGTTCGTGCTGCAACGCGATCGCGAGTCGTGCCTGAAGCTCGCGGCGTGCCCGGAGGAGCGTGTCGCGGAGCTCGATCGGGTTCAGCGCCAGCACGCCGGCCGTCTGTGAGTAGCTGAAGTCCATCACGTTGACCAGCCACAGGACCGTCCGCTCGAGCAGACCGAGCTGCTGCATGGCAGCTCTGATCAGCTGACCCAGCCGGTCGGACTCGCCCGTCGCCAGGGCGCTCATGCCCCGGAGCATGGCATCCACGTCGCTCTCCGACGAGGGGGCGAATCGCTCCAGCGCGTCAGGTGAGCTGACCGCCTCATCCTCCGGCCAGCCGCCCGTCTCGTCCAGATAGTCCAGGTACTGCTTCACCATACGTCCCACGATCCACTTACCGAAGTCTCCATCGACCACCGAGCGCCCGTAAACGCGAGAGGCATCCACCACGACGCTCAGCACGAGCGACTCGGCTCGGTCGGGGCTTCCCGTCAGGAGCCGGGCGCCATCCGAGAGCGCGTTCAGCGAACGGCTGGTCTTCTCCTCGAACGTCTCCGTGGCCTTCACTACTCGTCCGACCTCCCGACCTCGTGATATTCATGCCGAGCCCGAACCCATCGGGCCGAACCCGTGACCTTCACGTTCGCCCATGAAAGAACGCATCCGAGGCCGCAGCGGTTCACGCGTGCGAGGGATCATGGCGATGACGAACCCACCGATTGAAAGAGGGGGGTCAAGCCCCCCTCTCCCAGATCGCTACCGAGGGTCGGACCCCCCGGACTCGGATGAGTGCGGGCGTCTAGTAACCCGCCTTCTCGATCTTCTGAACGATGATCGTGCGAGCGCCCGCGCGCTCCATGACCGGCCCGGTGACGCTGACTTTCTGCTCGGAGAACTCGATCAGCTTGTCGTTCTGACTGGTGCTGGGCATGCCCATGCCGGTGGGCAGCAGGATGCCGCCATCGTCCGTGAGGAACACGAGAGGCACGCCGGCCTTCGCGCAAACCTCGGTGCACATCTTGTGATCGTCGCCCGTCAGCCCGGCGTTGATGTAACACGCCATGTCGATGACCTTCGCCGAGATCGTCTGCGCTTTGGGCATCTCCATGTCCTGCGCCTGCACCGGCGACGCGATCAAAACGCCGGCGGCCGCCACGGCGGCCAGGGTCAGTGCCTTCGACTTCATCCGTCCTCCTTCGGGTGTCTGTCCTACGGTTCCGGCCCTCTGAGTGGCCGATTACTGCTGTTCGTAGTTGTCAAAACAAGCCCCCCCCCAGATTCGGTTCCCGGGCCCCGAACACACTCGTTCAGTCGTGCTCGTGACCCCCGCCGTGCTCGCGGCCCTCGGCGCTTTCCTTCGCGGGGTCCTGACCGCCTTCGGTCTGATTCCCCATCTGGTGTCCGGCGTGGCCCGCGTCCTCACCTGGCTCGGCGACTGTGACGCGCTCGATCTCCCGCTCGAGCGTCGATGTGAGCAGATCCCAGCTCTCCTGGCTGCCAAACCCGTAGATCTCCTCGACGACCCGGCCGCGGTAGTCCACGATCAGGGTGTACGGGAGACCGATGTAGTTGAGCTGCCCCTGGATCTCGCCATGACCCAGAAAGAGGGGGAACGGGAGCTGCATGGGGTCGGCGAACCCGCGCGCCGCGACCTCGTCTGCATCGTCCGAGAGGGCGAGGAATTCGACCCGCTCGTGGTCGAGCGTCTCGTAGTACTCCTTGAGTCGTGGAAGCTCCTCTCGACATGGGCCGCACCAGCTCGCCCATACGTTCACGAGCAGCGCCTTCCCCCGGTAATCGGCGAACGTTGCGGCCTCGCCCGCGAATGTCTCGAACGAGAAAGTCGGTAGTGGAGCCCGCTCCGGCGGAGGCGCAGAGGCGTCGATAACCTCGGCATCGGCGCGATAGATACGACCGTCCTCGTCCGCCGCGAGCGTCGCCCAGGCGGCGGGCAAAGTCGTCGCGCGAAGGAGGCGCCCGGTGGCCGGATCGTAAGCTTCGATGCGGCGCACGGCCCCCTCCGCCGCCTCTTGTCCGGGCTGCGCCGGCGGGTCAGTGGCGGTGAGGGCGTACAGGAGTCGATCCGGACCCACGGCCAGCGCCTGCGTGACCGGTCGCATGCGGACCTGACCCTCCTCCGGCCCGAGCCGGATTCCATCCAAGCTCTCGAACGGAAGTGACCGGCGAGCACGCCATAGCAGGTCGCCCTCGGCGCTATACGCGCGGATCTCGTTTCGAAGCAGGTAGGCAAAGTAGGCCTGCCCCTCGGGGCCGATCGCGATCGAGCCCGCGTTGGCCAGCCGATTCCAGATCGGGGCCTCCGCCGGCTCAATGGCGGCGATCCCCACACCCTCCCCCGCGATGGGGTCGAACCGATACAGGAGCGGTTGTTCGGCATCCGTCGGCTCGAAGCCGAGGATGTAGGGCGAGCGGGCCGCCCAAAGGTAGCCCTGCGGATCGGCCCGTACGTTCCCGTTCATTACGGGAGGCTC